>NZ_QKTS01000018.1:0-47372 GCF_003234525.1 Curtobacterium sp. MCBD17_021
GCGGATCAGGGATGGATGCGCGCCGAACACACCCCGCGAAGGGGTGGAGAACCAGCGATGTGCGGCTGGTGAGCGCTTGCGGGCCGTTCCCGGCTTGTGACAGTGATTCGGGGCCCCTCGCCGATCGGATTGGAGAGATTTCTGGATTCCCCGGATCGGGTCCCTCGTAGCGTGTGGAGCATGCCCACGTCGCACTCGTCCACCGACCGGATCCGCGCGATCGACGCCTGGTGGCGCGCCGCGAACTACCTGACCGTCGGGCAGATCTACCTGCTCGACGACCCGCTGCTCGAACGGCCGCTGGAACCCTCCGACATCAAGCCGCGGCTCCTCGGGCACTGGGGCACCTCCCCGGCACTCAACCTCGTGTACGCGCACCTCAACGCCGTCATCACCGAGACCGAACGCGACGTGCTCTACATCTGCGGCCCCGGCCACGGCGGGCCCGCGATGAACGCGAACGCCTGGCTGGACGGCACGTGGAACGAGCTCTACCCCGACATCACCCCCGACCCGGCCGGGCTGCAGCGGTTCTTCCGCCAGTTCTCGTTCCCCGGCGGCATCCCCTCGCACGCGGCGCCGGAGACCCCCGGGTCGATCAACGAGGGCGGTGAGCTCGGCTACTCCCTCGCGCACGCGTACGGCGCCGCGCTCGACAACCCCGACCTGGTCGTCGCCTGCGTCGTGGGCGACGGCGAGGCCGAGACCGGCCCGCTCTCGGCCTCCTGGCAGGCGCACACCTTCCTCGACCCGGTGTCGGACGGCGCGGTCCTGCCGATCCTGAACCTCAACGGGTACAAGATCGCCAACCCGACCGTGCTCGCCCGGATCCCCGACGAGGACCTGCAGTCGTACTTCCGCGGCCTCGGCTACGAGCCGATCGTGGTCGACTCCGGCCGGGTGGACCACGACCCGTTCGCCGTGCACGCCCTGTTCGACGGGGCGCTCCGCCGCGCACTCGCGACGATCGACGACATCCAGGCGGCCGCCCGCGCGCAGGCTGCCCGCGCAGCCGCCGGCGAGATGGCCGGTGCCGCCGACCTCCGCCCGCGCTGGCCCATGATCGTGCTCCGGACCCCGAAGGGCTGGACCGGCCCGAAGGTCGTCGACGGCCAGCAGGTCGAGGGCACCTTCCGCGCGCACCAGGTCCCGCTGCCGAACGTCCGCGACGACGAGGGGCACCGCCGGCAGCTCGAGGAGTGGCTGCGCTCCTACCGTCCGGAGGAGCTGTTCGACGCGGACGCGCGGCCCATCGGGATCCTCGAGACGATCCGGCCCACCGGCGAGACGCGGATGAGCGCGACCCCGCACGCGAACGGCGGTCGGATCCGTACCGCGCTCGACCGCCCGGGCCTGGCGGAGTTCGCCGTCCCGGTCGGCGAGGACGCGTCGGCCACCGGCACCCTCGGGCCGTGGCTCGCCGCCCTCATGCAGCGGAACCCGAACTCCTTCCGGTTGTTCGGACCCGACGAGACGATCTCGAACAAGCTCGACGCGGTCTTCGACGTCACGAGCCGCGTCTGGCGAGCCCGACGGGAAGCCGGCGACGAGCACATGGCCACCCGCGGTCGTGTCATCGAGGTGCTGTCCGAACACCTGCTCGAGGGGATGCTCGAGGGCTACGTGTTGAGCGGCCGTCACGGGGTGTTCAACACGTACGAGGCGTTCGCCCACATCGTGGACTCGATGGTCGGCCAGTACGCCAAGTGGCTCGAGTCCTCGACCGACATCGACTGGCGTGCTCCGGTGTCGAACCTGACGATCCTGCTGTCGTCGCACGTGTGGCGGCAGGACCACAACGGGTTCTCGCACCAGGACCCCGGCTTCCTCGACGTCGTGGCGTCGAAGCAGCAGGACCTGGTCCGCATCAAGCTGCCCGCCGACGCGAACACCCTGCTCGCCGTCGCCACGCACGCGTTCGAGACGACGGACCGCATCGAGGTGATCGTCGCCGGCAAGCACCCGGAGCCGGTGTTCCTGTCCCTCGAGGACGCCGTCGAACACGCCGCGGCCGGCTTCGGTGTCTGGGACTGGGCCGGCACGGAGCAGACCGTGGGCCGTGCCGACGTCGTGCTCGTCAGCGCCGGCGACGTCCCCACCGTCGAGACGATCGCGGCGGCCGACATCATCCGGAAGCACGCTCCCGACGTCGGCGTCCGCGTCGTCAACGTCGTCGACCTGCTCTCGATCGGCGACCCGCGCAAGCACGAGCACCCGGCGTCGGACGAACGCTACGACGAGGTCTTCCTGCCCGGCACACCGGCGGTCTTCGCCTTCCACGGGTACCCCTCGCTCGTGCACAACCTGACGTACCGCCGGCACGGTCACGACGACCTGCACGTGCACGGCTTCCTCGAGCAGGGCACCACCACCTCGCCGTTCGACATGCTCATGCGTAACGAGATGGACCGCTACGCCCTCGCGCACGACGCCCTCACCCGCGTGGCCGACGGCTCCGACCGGTTCGCCGACCTGCTCACGGCCCTCACGGACGCCCGCACCGCGGCGCGGGAGTTCGCCTACACGAACGGCGAGGACCACGAGGCCGTCTCCGGGTGGGAGTTCACCGGCTGGCCGCAGGACGAGCCGTCCGACGGCGGGACCGGTGGCGACCCGGGGCAGGGCGAGACCGAGGGAGCGGCTCCTGGACGCTGAGAGGACTGCCGGTCCGGAAGGCGTGCCCGTCAGCGGGCGCCCTGCCGGGCCGGTCTAGGGTTGGCCGGTGCAGTCGTTCTCCGTCCGGTCGCTCGTGGAGCACCCCGCGCTCCGGTTCCTGGTCGTCGGCGGCCTCGGCTTCGTCATCACGATGGGCATCAACTACGGGCTCAAGTTCTTCGTCATCCCGCAGCACCCGGTGACGGCGTTGGCGATCGGCATCATCGTCGCGACCGTCGTCTCGTACTTCCTCAACAAGAAGTGGTCGTTCGGGGACCGCGGTGAACTGCGCACCGGGCACGAGGTCCTGCTGTTCGTCGTCGTCAGCGTGATCGGCGTCGGACTCAACTCCGCGCCGCTCTGGATCTCCCGCTACGTCTTCGGCCTGGCGGTGCCGAACGTGTCCCTCGCGGGGCAGGAACTCGCCGACTTCATCAGCGGACCGGTCATCGGCACGCTCATCGCGATGGGCTTCCGCTACTGGGCGATGAACCGCTTCGTGTTCCCGGTCCGGCCTGCCACGCTGGACGCGTGACCGACCTCGTCGTGCCCGCCCCGGGCCTCCCGACCGTCCCGACCGGCACCGGCGGCCGGTTCCCGGTCCGCCGGGTGTACTGCGTCGGGCGCAACTACGCGGCCCATGCGCGTGAGATGGGCCACGACCCGGACCGTGAGCCGCCGTTCTTCTTCGGGAAGCCGGCCGACGCACTCGTCACCGACGGCGCGGACACCCCGTACCCGCCCGTCACGGCGCGCCTCGAGCACGAGGTCGAGCTCGTCGTCGCACTCGGCGGCGGCGGGCGCGACGTCCCGGTGGCCGACGCACTCGGACTCGTCTGGGGGTACGCGGTCGGCATCGACCTCACCCGCCGGGACCTGCAGGCCGAGGCGAAGCGACTCGGGCGTCCGTGGGACCTGGCGAAGGGGTTCGACCACTCCGCGCCCGTGGGCACGATCACGCCGGCCGCCGGGGTCGAGCCGACGTCGGGCGCGATCGTGCTGGACGTCGACGGGGAACTGCGGCAGTCGGGCGACCTGGCGGACCAGATCTGGAGCGTCGCCGAGACCATCGCGGCCCTGTCCCGGTCCGTCGGACTCGCGCCCGGCGACCTGCTGTTCACCGGGACGCCGGACGGGGTCGGACCCGTGGCTCGAGGCTCGGTGCTCCGGGGCGCGATCGACGGCGTCGGGGTCGTCGAGACACGGATCGTCTGACGGGTGCCGGCGCGTCGGTCGTGCGCTGTGAGCGTTCCGAGGCAGTGGGCGTAGACCCGTCCTCGAACGCTGCGCGGGGAACGGTGCAGCGGTCCGCAGACAGGACGTGCAGCAGCTGCAACGGGGCAGTCGAGCGTGTCCGGATCATGGAGGTGGTCCTGTGGAGGAACACGACCTGCTCGCCACGTCGTGGACGTGGGCCGGGCCTGAACCGGTCCGGGAGCGCATCCGGGCCGTCGCCGACGCCGGCTTCGCGGGGATCGCGCTCGCCCTGGACGACCTGCACGAGGTCCGCGCCACCACCGGCCTCGCCGACCTGCGCCGGATGCTGGACGACGCCGGCGTGGTCTGGGTCCAGCTCGGCACCCTCGGCGACTGGTGGTCGACCACGAGCCGGAGCGACCAGGACGCCGACCGTGGGGTCGTGCTCGAGGCGGCGGCGACCCTGCGCGCCTGGCAGGTGGTCGTCCGCGCCGACGACTCGGCGCACGGGGTCCCCCTGGCGGTGATGGCCGAGGCGTGGGAGCGGCTCGCGGTGCAGGCCGAAGGGGTCGGGGCGAGGCTCGTGCTCGAGCCCGAACCGTGGTCGAACCTGGCGACGGTCGAGCGGGCGTCGCGGTTCGTCGCCGCCGGTCACCCGAACGGCGGCCTGCTCCTCGACGCGATGCACGCCCTGCGGGGCGGCTCGACGCTGGCGTCCATCGCGCAGGGTGTCGCACCGGCGGCCCTCGCCGCCGTCGAGCTCACCGACGGGCTGCTGCACACGCCGAACGGGATGACGCTCGCCGACGAGTCCCGCGACGGCCGGTACCTGCCCGGCACCGGGGCGTGGGACCTGCCCGGGTTCGTCCGCACCGCCCGCGGCCTGGGCTTCGACGAGCCGTGGGGCGTCGAGGTGCGCACCCCGGCACTCCGGGCGATGCCGCTGCGCGACGCGCTCCGGATCGCCGCCGCCGCGACCCGCGCGGTGCTCGACGCGGCTGACGCGCACGGCGGACCGCCCGCTCCGGTGATGCCGACGTCCGCTGCACCGACGTCGGCCGTCGACTTCGAGGCGTCGCGGCCGCCGGTGGCGCCGGTGACCCCGCTGGCCGCGCTGGCCGCGGACGGGATCGTGCCCCGCCGAACCGGTCCAGCGTCCTCCGCGTACCGTGACGGACATGACTGATCAGGCACACCCCGGGAACGACGAAGCGCTGCGTGCGTCGCAGGAGGCCATCGACGAAGCGAAGGCCGCCGCGACGGAGGCCGGCGAGGCGGACGAGCGTGCCGCCGCCGAGCAGGACCTGCCGCTGGAGTCCGGCAGCGCCGCCGCCGACGGGCCGGCTCCCGCGGCCTGACGCGCTCGGGCTGGCGTGCGCGAGCTGGTGCGCTCGGGCTGAGGGTCGCCGCGACCCGCACCCTGAGCCGCTGGGTCAGTCGTCGAGCCGCTGGGTCAGTCGTCGACCTGGTCGCCGAGGAAGTCGGCGTAGGTGGCCTCCGGGTCGGTGACGCCTCCGGCGTCCACCATCTGTCGGTCGTCCTGTCGTGCACCGACGGCTCCGCCCCCGCCACCGTCCTGCTCGCCTCGCCGGTCCCCCAGCGCATCCCCGCGCTGGTCCTGCGTGAACGGCGGCAGGTACTTGCTCGCGTCCATGTCGCGTCCTTCCGTCCCGAGGACCGTAACAGCCGTGCTCGGGACTCCGGGCGGCCCCGTCGAGATCGTCCCCCGCGTGCGCGGACAACGGGGGACGGAAGTTCGCCCGGGGCGGACCCCATGCTCGTGCATGCGGATTCCGGAGCAGGTCAGTCCGGCACGACCTCCTCCGGGACCTCGCGCACGACGTCCTCCGGCGACTTGTCACTGCGCCATCCCCGCCACGACGGCTGCCGGAGGCGTCCGTCGCCGGTCCACTCCGCGAACTCGACCTCGGCGACGCGTTCGGGTGCGACCCAGTGGGCGTCCCGGGCGTCCGGACGGGGGACCTCGACGAACGGGGACGTGTCCCGTTCCGTGCGGCGGAGAAGCACGCCGATGTCGTCGAGGTCCTGGTCGCGGAAGCCGGTGCCGACCTTGCCGACGTAGACGAGTCCGTCGTCGCCGGGGATCCCGAGCAGCAGCGAACCGACGCCCCCTTCGCGACGCCCCGCCCCGGGCTTCCAGCCGCCGACCACCACCTCCTGCGTGGCGTGGTGCTTCAGCTTCAGCCACGACTCGGAGCGCCTCCCCTCGACGTAGCGCGAAGAGCGCTTCTTCGCCACGACACCCTCGAGCCCGCGCTCCCGAGACTGGGTCATCGCCGCTGCCAGGTCGCCGTCGGACTCCGGCGGGACCTCGATCACGCCACCCGGGTCGACGACCGTGGTGAGGGCCTCGCGCCGGGCGGTGTAGCCGAGGCGGGTGAGTTCGTGCCCGTCCGCCTCGAGCACGTCGAAGAGGAACAGCCACACCGGGGTGGACGCCCGTGCGGCGCTGACCTCCCTCGGCTTCGTCAGTCCCATCCGGTTCTGCAGCAGCTGGAACGACGGTCGCCCGTGGCGGTCCAGCGCCACGATCTCGCCGTCGAACACGCCGTCCACCCCGGCCCGCTCGCCGAGCTCCTGCAGCTCGGGGTACTGGTCGGTCAGGTCGTTGCCGTTCCGGCTGAGCAGGCGCACCGCACCGTCCCGGACGGTCGCGAGCGCCCGGACGCCGTCCCACTTCATCTCGAACGCCCACTGCCGCGGGTCGAGTGCGGGCTCGCCCTTCTGCAGCGACGCCTGCATGGTGCGTCGCTCGGCCGGTTCGGTGGAGGCGGAGGCCGCCCGGTCGATCCGCTCGCGTCCGGCGGCGGACGGCCGGGAGGCCCGCTCCGCTCCCGCCCCGTCGGTCGCCTCCCCCTGCGACGGCTGGTCCTTCGTCCGGTGGATGAGCCAGTTCTTCTCGTCACCGCTCCGGCCCCGCCCCCGCCCGCGCGTGTGCAGGAGCGCGAGCCGCCGGACGCCGTTCGTCCGACCGTGCAGCGTGACGATGACCTCCTCGCCCTCGCGCCACTTCTCGAGCTCGTAGGTGCCGTCGTCCCAGATCGTGACCGTGCCGCCGCCGTACTCACCGGCGGGGATGACCCCCTCGAAGCCGCCGTACTCGAGCGGGTGGTCCTCGGTCTGCACGGCCAGGTGGTTCGCCCCGGGGTCGGTCGGCTCCCCCTTCGGCAGCGCCCAGCTCACGAGCACGCCGTCGTGCTCCAGGCGGAAGTCGTAGTGGTTCCGGGTGGCGTGGTGCTCCTGGATCACGAACGTCGGGGTGCCGTCGGTCCGCACGGTCGGCGACGCCTGCGGCACCGGCTCCGGGGTCCGGGCCGCGTCACGCTTGGCACGGTACGTCGACAGGCGGTCCTGCAGCTCCTGACGCTCCTGTCGCTCGCGCTCGTTCACCTGCTCGGTGCGGGCTCCGTCCCAGTGGCCGGCGTCGGCACGCCCGACCCCCAGGGAGGCCGCGGCGACCGGGTGCAGCAGGTCGCCGAGGTCGGGCACCCGTTCGAGCACCTCGTCCAGGGTCAGGTGCGCCAGGCCCGGTTCCGTCAGCTCCGCCCAGGTCCGAGGTGCCGCCACGGTCGGGTGCGACCGGCCACGCAGCGAGTACGGCGCGATCGTCGTCTTGTTGCCGTTGTTCTGCGACCAGTCCACGAACACCTTGCCGGCCCGCTCGGCCCGGCTCATCGACGACAGCACCAGGTCCGGCATGTCCTGCTCCAGCGCCTTCGCCAGCTCGTGCGCGACGTCGGAGACCTGCTGCGCGGTCGCCGATCCGTCGAGCGCGGCGTACAGGTGGATGCCCTTCGAGCCGGAGGTCACCGGGTACGGTTCGAGCCCCATCCCCTGCAGGACCGTCCGGGCAACGAGCGCCACCTCGACGCACTCCGGCAGTCCGACGCCCTCACCCGGGTCCAGGTCGAGGACGATCCGGTCCGGGTTCTGGTGCCCGCCGCGCGGTCCGAAGCGCCACTGCGGGACGTGCAGCTCGAGCGCCGCCTGCTGAGCCGTCCACACCAGCGTCGGCATCTCGTCGACCACGGGGTACTCGACGTCGTGGTGCTCGTGGGCGATCGTGTGGTGCCGGATCCAGTCGGGGGCGGAGTCGGGCAGGTTCTTCTCGAAGAAGACCTTGCCGTCGACGCCGTTCGCCCACCGCTTCCGGGTCATCGGCCGCCCGGTGACGTGCGGGATCATCCACGGGGCGATGCGCTCGTAGTACTCGATCACCCGCCCCTTGGTCGTGCCGGTCTCCGGGTAGAGCACCTTGTCGAGGTTCGTCAGCGCCAGACGTCGGTCGCCCACCCGCACCGTCGTCTTCTTCGCCACGGGGCTCACAGGGCGACCCCGGTGGCACCGCCCACCGTCAGCGTGGTGCCGGACGTGTAGGACGACTCGGGGCCGGCGAGGTAGACGTAGGCGCTGGCGAGTTCGACCGGCTGCGCGGGTCTGCCGAGCGGCGTGTCCTGCCCGTAGGCGGCGATCTCGTCGCCGGGGTAGCTGATCGGCTGCAAGGGCGTCCACACCGGGCCGGGCACGACGGTGTTCGCCCGGATGCCCTTCGCCGCGAGCTGCCGGGCGAGCCCGTTCGTGTACGTGATGATGGCGGCCTTCGTGGCGGCGTAGTCGATCATCCGGTCCTGGGGCAGGTACGCGGACACCGAACTCGTCGTCACGATCGCACTGCCCGGCGCCATGTGCGGCACCACGGCGCGGGTCAGCCAGAACAGCGAGTACAGGTTGACCTTCATCGTCCGGTCGAAGTCCTCGGTGCGCTGCTCGGTGATGTCCTCGTGCACCTGCTGGTACCCCGCGACGAGCACCAGCGCGTCGATCCCGCCGAGCAGGTCGACAGCGGTCCGCACCAGCTCACCGCAGAACGCCTCGTCGGTGAGGTCGCCGGGGAGCATCACCGCGGTCCGGCCGAGGTCGGCGATGACGTCGCGCACCTCGGTGAGGTCCTCGATCTCCTCCGGCAGGGCGTTCAGCGCGACGTCCGCGCCCTCCTTCGCCATCGCGATGGCCGCAGCGCGACCGATGCCGGAGTCCGCCCCGGTCACGAGCACGCGGTAGCCGCGCATCCGCCCGGTGCCCTGGTAGCTCGTCTCACCGTGGTCGGCGGGCGGGTCGAGGTCGGCGGCGCGGCCGGACCCCTGCTGCGTCTGCGCGGGAAACGGCGGACGGGCGTACTGCTCCCGGGGGTCCTGCTTGTCGAGCTGGCTCATGGGCCCATCGTGCTCGCGGAACCGGGCCGACGACACAGGAGCGGTGACCTCCGTGGAGGACGTGGGTCGTGCCTCCCGGCTGTGGAGGGCGAGCGGCCGCCCGGCCGCACCTGCCGATCCGCTCGGAACTGAGCGCCGATCCGCATGCCGCCGGGCATCATGAGCGCATGAGGTCGATCTGGAAGGGCTCCATCGCGTTCGGGCTCGTCAACGTGCCGATCAAGGTGTACGCGGCGACCGAGACGCACGACGTCTCCCTGCACCAGATCCACGACGAGGACAAGGCACGCATCCGGTACAAGCGCGTCTGCGAGCTCGGGCACGAGGTCGAGTACGGCGACATCCAGAAGGCGTACGACGACGGCGAGAAGACCGTGGTCCTCACCTCCGACGACTTCAAGCAGCTGCCGCAGGAGCAGTCGCACGAGATCGAGGTGCTCGAGTTCGTGCCCGTCGAGCAGGTCGACCCGATGATGTTCGAGAAGACGTACTACCTCGAACCGGATTCCCGCTCGCCGAAGGCGTACGTGTTGCTCCGGAAGACGCTCGAGCAGACCGACCGCCTGGCGATCGTGCAGTTCACCCTCCGCCAGAAGACACGGCTCGGGGTGCTCCGGGTGCACGACGACGTGCTGCTGCTGCAGGGCCTGCTGTGGGGCGACGAGGTGCGGGCGGCGGACTTCAAGTCGTTGGACACCTCGGTGAAGGTCAGTGCGAACGAGCTGAAGATGTCGTCGTCGCTCGTCGAGAGCATGTCGACCGACTTCGACCCGGACCGCTACACGGACGAGTACCAGGAGGAGCTGCAGCAGCTCATCGACGCGAAGCTGGAGTCCGGCGACGACGTCGACACCGCGGAGACGTTCGGCAAGGACGCGGCCGACGACGACGACACCGGTGGGGACGTCATCGACCTCATGGCCGCGCTGCGCGCGTCCGTGGACAAGAACCGGTCGGGAGGGTCGGGGGCGCGGTCCGGAGGCGGGGCGCGTTCGGGGAGCGGGTCGCGGTCCGGCAGTGGGGGGTCGGACGACGAGGACCGACCGGCGAAGTCGTCGTCATCGTCGTCGTCGTCGTCGTCGGAGAAGGCACCGCCGAAGAAGGCACCCGCCAAGAAGACGTCGGCGCGGAAGCCCGCCGCTGAGAAGGCCTCCGCCAAGAAGGCGCCGGCGAAGAAGCAGGCCAGCTGACCGCGGAGCCGCAACCCCACCGCGGAGCCGCAACCCACGTCGTCGGTGCGGTCGCCGGTCACCGGGTCGCCCGACGGCCACGGCTCCTGTGTGGACGCGCCTGCTCAGTGTGTGTCCCGCGCGCTCCGTCGGAGTGCGAGGGGCAACGAGACCCACAGTGCGGCCGTGCCGACGAAGACCGCGGCACCGCCGATGACCCCGCCGCGGCCCCCGAGCACCACGTCGAACACGAACAGGACCGTGCCCGCGAAGAGCAGCGCGCTCGCCACGAGGGCGCCGAGCAGGATGACGTTGCCCGCTCGGACGAGGTCGTGCTTCTGCCGCTGTCGGAACACGAGCCGGTGCGTGGCGACCGCGGACAGTGCGACCACGGTGACGAGGACGGCCAGGACCACCAGGACGAGGTAGATCGTCTCCTGCTGATCGGACAGCGACGTGAACCGCTGCTGGAACGGCAGGGTCAGGAGGAACCCGGCGAGGATCTGGGTGCCCGTCTGCACGATGCGCAGCTCCTGCTGGATGTCGCTCCAGTTGCGGTCCCAGCGCTCCGCCGGGGTCTCGTTCCGCCCGCGCTCCGTGCCGCGGTCCTCGCTGTCGGTCGTGCTCATGGCTCGAATGTACGCAGCCACAGCGAGCCGGTCTCGCCCGCCGCGCGCGCTGCCGCGTCGTGGTCGTTCAGCGGCTGATCCTCGTCATGGTCACCGGGCGACCGAAGTAGTTGACTTCCCCAGCGGAGAGCGTCATCGCGCCGCCCCTCCACTCGAAACGCGACCGGTGATCACCAGCACGGTTGTCGCTGATCGACTTCCACGTCCCGGAGCGAGACCCAGTCCCGCTGTACCCGTACGGGACGTTCGAACTCGAGCGCATGCAGAGCGACGTCGTCGAACACCCCGGGCCGATCGGGTTCAACGCGCGCCCGAGCGCTGATCGCTGGGAGACCGCCGCGATGACCTGCCCGGTGTCAGGGTCGGTGAGCAGCGTCGCCCTTCCTTGCTGACGCACGGCGGCGATGTCGCCTTCTGACTGTGTGGCGCCCACCTGCGCGAGGCGCGCGACGACTGCTGTGTTGGTGGTCACCTCCTGCTCGGCAGCCACCGGCGGCGCCAGGAGCGTGGACACGAGGAGGATCGGGACGGCGAGGGAGGTGAGCGCGAGCATGGGTGCAACGTATCGCACACCAACGTCACGTACCAGATCGTCGGACGCACGCGACATGCGCGTGAAACACGACCGGCGCGACACTGGTCGGATGACTCCACAAGAGCCAGGGAGCCTCTCCCCATCGGCACGGCCTGCCCGCCGCTCGCGCGTCGGTCAGGAACCGGCGACGGGGGCGCAGTCGTCACCCGAGACCGCCGGCCCGCCCGTCACCGTGTCCATCACCCGCCTCGTCGAACCCGACCGCATCCCGGAGGTCACCCGCTGGGTGCAGTCCGGGGTGAACCTCGCCAACCGCTACCCGGGGTTCCTCGGCTCCGGGTGGGTGCGTTCGACGGCGCGGTCCCGCGAGTGGCACATGCTCTACCGGTTCGCCGACCACGACTCCCTGTCGACGTGGGAGAACTCGGACGACCGCCTGCGGTGGCTCGACCTCGGCCGGGACCTGGTCGTCGAGTCACGGGTCGAGAAGCGCACCGGCATCGAGGGCTGGTTCGACGTGCCACAGGACGCCCCCGCCTCGACCGCTCCCCCGCGTTGGAAGCAGGCGGTGAGCATCTGGCTCGGGTTCTTCCCGGTGAACCTGGTATTCACGGTGCTGGTCGGGTGGCTGCTGCCGTCGTTCGCGGGCCTGTCGGCGCTGCCCCGCGTCCTCATCACGACGCTCGTGCTCACGCCGATCATGACGTTCTGGGTGCTGCCGTTCGTGACGAAGCTCATCCGCCCCTGGCTGCTGGCACCGCCCCGCACCTGACGCCCTCGCAGCTAGCCGAGCACCGAGAGCTGGTCGAGCCGTTCGAGGATGACGCCCTCGCGGAGCGCCCACGGGCAGATCTCCAGCGCGGGCAGGTCGAAGATGTCCAGGCAGGCCTCGGCGACGAGCGCGCCCGGCACCACCTGGTGCGCCCGACTCGCCGAGACCCCGGGCAGTGCCGCGAGTTCCGCGACCGACATCGTCAGCAGCGAGGGCAGCCGCTCCCGCAGCACCGCGCCGTCGAGGGAGCGCGGGACGAGTGACCCGGCGGCCGACGGGGCAGCACCGCAGATCCGGGCGATCGACCGGAAGGTCTTCGACGTCGCAACCGCCCGGTCCGGGGCTCCGGCACGGAGCAGCCGACCCGCGTCGCGGGCGATCTCGACGCGGATCTCGTGCCGGATCCGCCGGACGTCGTCCTCCGAGGGGGTCCCCGAGGCGGGGAACGACCGGGCCAGACGGGCGGCACCGATCGGCATCGACCACGCGACGTCGGGCGCTTCGTCCGCACCGCCGGCGATCTCGAGCGAGCCACCGCCGATGTCGAAGACCGCCAGGCGCCCGGCGGACCAGCCGAACCAGCGACGGACGGCCAGGAACGTCAGGCGGGCTTCGTCGGACCCGGAGAGCACGGCCAGCTCGACGCCGGTCTGCTCCTCCACGTGGGCGAGGACGGCATCCGAGTTCACGGCGTCGCGGACGGCCGAGGTCGCGAACCCGAGCATCTCCTCGCACCCGCGGTCCTCGGCGACCCGGACGGACTGCGACACGAAGTCGGTCAGTGCGTCGATGCCGACCTGCGTGACGGCCCCGCGGTCGTCGAGGTGCTCGGCGAGCCGCAACGGCTGTTTGAAGGACGACGCCGGCAGCGGGGCCGCACCGCCGTGGGCATCGACGACGAGCAGGTGACCGGTGTTCGAACCGATGTCGAGGACTCCGACGCGCATGCGCCCACGCTAGCGGGGCTGCGACCCGGCCGGCTCCACCCGGGTTCGCCGGTTCCGCCGGGTCCGCCGGTTCCGCCGGGTCTGCCGGGAGGCCCGGCTCATGCCCGCAGGAACGCCTCGAGCTGGTCCGTGGTCGGGTAGGACGCCTGCGCGCCGGCACCGGTCGCGGCGTACGCACCGACGCCGACCGCGGACCGTGCCGCCGTGACGAGGTCGTCCCCCTCCGCGAGCCGGACGGCGACGGCCCCGGTGAACGCGTCCCCGCAGCCGGTGGTGTCGACCGGGTCGACGGTGACGGCCGGCACCGCGACCGGTGCAGCGTCGCCGTCGTGCACGACCGCACCGTCGGCACCCCGGGTGACGATCGCACGGGCGACCCCGTGGTCGCCGAGGTCGGCCGCCTCGTGCTCGTTGACGAGCAGCACGTCGGTCAGGGCGAGGAGCTCCCGCGGGACGTCGCCGGACGGTGACGCGTTCAGGAGGACCAGGACGCCGGCCTCGTGCGCCACCCGGGCAGCGGCGAGCAGCACGTCGGTCGGGACCTCGAGGCAGAGCACGACCACCGTGGCGCCGGCGACGACGTCCGTCGGCAGGTCTGCGGGGGCCAGCGTGGCGTTGGCGCCGCCGGACACCACGATGGTGTTCTCGCCGTGCGCGTCGACCGTGATGACGGCGGTCCCCGTGGCGACGCCTGGTCGGACGACGACGTGCGTGGTGTCGGTGCCGGAGGCCGCGACCGAGTCCCGGAGCAGGGCGCCGGCCGCATCGTCGCCGACCGCGCCGATCATCCGCACGGTGCCGCCGAGTCGCGCGGCGGCGACCGCCTGGTTGGCGGACTTGCCACCGGGCAGGGTCACCAGGTCGGACCCGTGCAGGGTCTCCCCGGGCCGGGGGAAGCGCTCGGTCCGGATGACCAGGTCCGCGTTCAGCGAGCCGACGACGGCGACGGTGCCCACGGGGTGCACCTACTCGTCCTGTCGCGTGGTCGGCACCGAGCCGGTGGCGGCACCGACCGGTCGATTGTCGGGCTCCGACCCGGACCGAGCATTGCCCTCGCGGCGGGCCCGCTCGAGTTCGTCGGCCTCCGCTCCGCCGACGGCCTCACCACGCGCCACCATGCCGGCGACGTCGGCGAGCTGCATCTGCGGGATGAAGAACGCGAGCACGAGCGCGACGGCGATGAACGGCAGCAGGTACCAGAACACGGGCGACAGCGAGTCGGCGTACGCGTTGACGATCCCGTCCTGCACGGCCGGGGGGAGTGTCGCCAGCTGCGTCGGGTCGATGCTCGCGCTCGCACTCGCCGCGTCCGTCGCACTGCCGCCCGCATCACGGAACACGTCGGTCAGGGAGTCGGTCAGGCGCGAGGCGAACAGCGCACCGAAGACCGCGACACCCAGGGAGGCACCGACCTCACGGAAGTAGTTGTTCGTCGACGTCGCGGTGCCGACCTGCTCCGGCGGAACGGCGTTCTGCGCCACGAGGACCACGACCTGCATGATGAGGCCGAGCCCGGCGCCGAACACGAACAGGTACACGCAGATCAACCAGATCGGGGTGCTGGCCGCGAGGGTCGTCATGCCGAGCATCGCGACCCCGACCACGATCGTGCCGATGATCGGGAACGCGCGGTACCGACCGGTCTTCGTGATGAGCGTGCCGGAGAGGATCGACGTGCCGATGAGGCCGACCATCATCGGCAGCATCAGCAGGCCCGACACCGCGGCGGACGTGCCCGAGGCCATCTGCAGGAACGTCGGGACGAAGCCGATCGCGGCGAACATGCCGAGTCCGAGCACGAAACCGATCGCCGTCGCGATGACGAAGGTGCGGTTGCGGAAGAAGGACAGCGGGATGATCGGGTCGGTCGCGCGCGACTCGACGAACACGAACAACGCCGCGGCGACGAGGAACCCGGCACCCCACGCCCAGGTCTCGGGGGCGTCCCAGCCGTGGTTGCGGTTGCCGCCGAACTCGGTGAAGAAGACCAGGCACGCGGTGGTCGCCGACAGCAGGGCGACCCCGAGGACGTCGATCCGCTTCGTCGCCTTCTTGCTCGGAAGCGTCAGCGCGAACCACGCGACCGCGAACGCGGCGATGCCGACCGGGATGTTGATCCAGAACGCCCAGTTCCAGGTCATGTGATCGACGAAGAACCCGCCGAGGAGCGGCCCTCCGACGGCGGAGAGGCCGAAGATCGCCCCGAGCGGACCGAGGTACTTGCCGCGCTCGGACGCCGGGACGATGTCCGCGATGATCGCCTGCGACAGGATCATGAGGCCACCGCCGCCGAGACCCTGCAGTGCGCGGAAGACCACGAACTGCCAGAAGTCGGTCGACAGCGCGCACCCGAGCGACGCCAGCGTGAACAGTGCGATCGCGACGAGGAACAGGTTGCGCCGGCCGAGCACGTCACCGAACTTGCCGTAGATCGGCATCACGACGGTGGAGGCGAGCAGGTACCCGGTCGTGATCCAGGCCTGGTGGGCGACGCCTCCGAGCTCGCCGACGATGGTCGGCATGGCGGTCGAGACGATGGTCTGGTCGAGGCTCGACAGCAGCATGCCGGCGATGAGGGCCGAGAAGATGATCCAGATGCGCCGCTGCGTGAGGAGCAGCGGCCCGTCGGTCTGCTGGCGCCCCCGGCGCGTGGTGCTCGGAGCGGTGGCGCTCATGCGGTGCCTTCCTGGTCGGGCGTGGTGATGGCCGCCGTCATCAGGCGGGTGTTCGTGTCGAGGAGCTCGTCGAAGCGGGGCCCGGTGGACTCGTCGAAGTCGTCGTCGAAGTACGCGGCGGCGCTCACCCGGACGATGCCGATGGCGGCTTCGCTCACGAGCCGGGCACGCGGGTCGTCGGGGACGGTCCAGCCGAAGCGGTCGCGCACCGCTTCGGCGACCTTCGCGACCTGGGCGTCGGTGGCGGACAGGAAGCGCGCCGTGAGCACGGGTTCCCGCTCGAACACCCGGCGCACCAGGGCCTCGTCGGCGCGGTCGATGCCCGCGACGTGGAGGTGCTCGATGATCATCGCGACCACCGAGTGCAACGGCCCGAGGGTCGCCGGGACGAGCTCACCCCGGGCGAACGCGGCGAGCATCTCGGTGTCGGCGTTGAGCTCGATGCCGAGGACGACGTCTTCCTTCGACGCGAAGTGGTTGAAGAAGGTCCGCCGCGACACCCCGACGCGCTCGCAGAGCTGCTCGATCGTGAAGCCCTGCAGTCCGCCGTCGACGACGGCACGACGGGCCTCTTCGACCATGCGGCGGCGGAGGGCCCGCGTCCGTTCAGCAGTGCTCACCGGCCAAGAATTGCACTGTCAGGCGATCAGTGCAATTCGAGCCGAGCGGATTCCCAGGGTCAGCGGTCAGAGCGCCTTCGCGAAGCAGTACGACCACGGCATCGTCTCGGCGTACGGCTCGTACACGTCGATGCGGTCCCACCCGGTCTTCTCGTACAGGGCCACGGCCTCGGGCTGCTTGTCGCCGGTCTGCAGGATGAGGCGCTCGGCGCCCTGCTCCCGTCCGACGCGGGCGCACTCGTCGAGCAGCGCGGTCGCGGCGCCCTTGCCACGAGCGGCGGCGAGGACGATGAGGCGCTTCAGCTCGATCTCCTCGCCGAGTCGGCGGACGGCGATGTGCCCGAGCACGGTGCCGTCCTCGTCGACCGCCAGCAGGGAGGTGATGACGGTCGTCGGGTCGACGGTGAGCACGCGGTTGCGCTCCGCGGTGACCTCCGGGGCCTCACCGGAGTTCGCGTCGCCGTACCGCTCGTGCATCTCCTCGTCCATGGTGGCGCGGAGTGCGACTCCGCGCGGGTCGTCCCAGGGCACGCGTTCGATGGTGATCACGATCGTCCATCCTGACACGGCGTCCGGTGCACCGGTGCACGCACCGGCACGCCCGTCACTCGCCGCGACCGGAGGATCCGAGCGAGCCGATCGGGCTGGCGTCCAGGTCCGCGAGCAGCGCGGCCGCGTCGTCGTACACGGCGGCGGCGCCGGCACCGCGGAGCTCGTCCCCGCCGATGCCACCGGTCATGACGCCGATGCACGTGACCCCGACGCGCCCGGAGGAGTCGACGTCCCACATGGCGTCGCCGACCATCACGGCGGACGCGGCGTCGACACCGACCTTCTCGAGGGCCACCTCGATGATGTCCGGCGCCGGCTTGGCCTGCTCGACGTCCTCGCCACTCGTGACCGCGGTCACCCACTGGTCGGCGTCGAGCAGCTCGAGCAGACGGTCGAGCTCGTTCTGCGGGGCACTCGTCGCGAGGACGACGGCGTGCCCGCGCGCGGCCACGGCCTCGAGCAGCTCACGGGCACCGGGCAGCAGGCGCAGCTGCGGCATGTGCTCGGAGTAGAAGGCGGTGTGGAACTGCTTCGCGGTGTCCCGGACCTCGTCCGTCGCCTCCGGCAGGAGTTCCTCGAGCAACTTCGACGAGTCCATCCCGATCGCCCGGTGCACCCGCCAGGCGTCCACCGACTCGCCCGCGGCGCGGAAGGCGCGCCACCAGGCGTCGATGTGGGCGTAGTTCGAGTCGGCCAGGGTGCCGTCGATGTCGAACAGGACGGCGGTGGAGGGGGTGTCGGGCATCGCTCCACCCTGCTCCGCGGGCGGCGACCGCCGCCCCAGGTCCGCGGGCACCGGATGTTCCACGGCGGAACCGACCCGGAACGGACGGGAGGCCCGGTACCAGCTGGTACCGGGCCTCCCGTCCTGGACGGAGTCCGTCAGGCGTTGCGGACGTCGTCCGCGGACGACTGCGCGTTGTCCTTCACGTCGGACGCGGCGCCCTGCGCCTCGTCCTTGACGGTCTGGGCCGCGTCCTGCGCGGTGCCCTTGAGGTCCTGCGCGTGCTCCTTGGCGGCGTCGACGAGCGGGGCGCTGGCGTCCTTGGCCTGCTCCTTCGCCTTGTCGACGAGCGGCGCGGCCTTGTCCTTCAGCTCGCCGGCGAGCTCCTCCTCCTTGGTGGAGGACGGCAGGAGCGAGGAGGCGAGCCAACCGACACCGAAGGCGATGAGGCCGACGGCGAGCGGGTTGCCCTTCGCCTTCTCGACACCGCGCGACGCGGTGTCCTTCACGGAACCCGCGGCGTTCGAACCGGAGCCCGAGACGCTGGAGCGAGCCGAGTCGGCCGCGCCCATGACGGAGTCGCGAGCGCTGCCGGCAGCACCCATGACCGATTCACGGACGTCCTGGAACTTGCCCTTGACCTTCTCGGACTGGCGGTGGGCGATCTGCGACGGGCTCACCTTGTCGGCGAGTGCGTCGACGTCCGAGCCGAGTGCGCCACGGGTGCGCTCGATGTCGGCGCGGATCTCGTCTGGGGTGCTCATCAGTTCCTCCCGGTGTTGGGCTTGAGTGTCTCGGGGACTTCCTTGACGGTCTCGACCGTCTGGGGGGCGCCGTCGATCTGCTTGATCTCCTTGCGACCGCGCGACGCGAGGATCGCTGCGACGACGGCGTAGATCACGGCGATGATCACTGCGGACCACGCGTTGCCGATGAGGTAACCGAGACCCCACCACGCGGCGATCGTCAGGAACAGCAGGGCGAAGAGCCCCGCGACGCCTGCGCCGCCGAACATGCCTGCGCCCTTGCCGGCCTTCTTCGCGGAGTCGGTCAGCTCTGCCTTGGCGAGCGCGACCTCCTGCCGGAAGAGGGTCGAGAGGTCGCGGGACACCTCGGAGAGCAGCTCGCCGAGCGGCGTCGTCGCGGCGCGCTCCTCGGGGGTGGGCTGCCCGGGCACCGTCCGACCGGACGCGCCGGGGAACGGATCGGTCATACGAGCGGCCCCGTCCCGGTGGTGCCGGTGCCGGTCGTGCCCGTGGTGCCGAAGCCGGTCGCACCGGTGGTGCCGAGTCCGGTGGTGTCGTACCCGGTGGTGCTCGTCGGGGCGTCGTAGCCGGTGGTGCCGGAGGTCGCAGTCGTGCTGCGGGCTTCGGCTTCCTTCTCGTGCTTGATCTCCGTCGTGAGCGCCTTGGTGAGGCGTCCGGCGAGGATGCCCGCGCCGGCGGCGATCGCGATGAAGGTGCCCGGGCGACGTGCGGCGAAGGACTTCACGTCCTCGATGAGGGTGCCCGGTTCGCGGCCCTCGAGGTAGCCGGCGAAGGAGCTGGCACGGCCGGAGAGGTCGCGGACGACCTTCGCGGCGAGGCCCTGCTCGTCGTCGTTGTCAGCCATCTTGCCGAGCTGGTCACCGATGGTGCGCAGGCCACCGGCAGCGCGCTGCTGCTGGTCCGAGGCCTGGTCCTTCAGGGTGCCGGACGCCTGGCCGAAGAGCTGGCGGGCGTGGTCGGACACCTCGGAGGCGACGTTCGCGGCCTGCTCCTTGGCGGTGCCGGCGACGTTCGCGGCCTTCTCCTTGGCGTCACCGGCGACGTCGGAGGCGGCACCCTTGGCGGCCTGGGCCTTGGCCTTGCCACCGCTCGAGTCCGAGCCGGAGTCGTCGTGACCCGCAGTGGACGGCGTGGCGGTCAGGCTGCTCGTGGCGGAGGTCCCTGCGGGGAGCTGCTGGTCGGCGGGGATCGCGTCGAGTGGCTCGAGGTCGTCGAAGCCGGTCGGGCGCTCGACGGGCGTTCCGCTCGCGTAGGACGGGACCGTGACGCCGGGCTGGATCTCGTGACCCTCGGCGGCAGCCGTGGCGTCGTGGATGGGCGTCCCGGAGTCGTTCCCGGGTGGGTTCGTGGTCATGGTCGGCCTTCCGGTCTTCTCGTCACCGAGGGCGGTGCACCCTCGGCGTGTGGAACCGAACCTGCGCGCCGGACACTGGGATGGCATCCAGGAACGCCGATCCGCGCGGATCTCGGCGCCGACCCTCCCCAGAACGCCAGGAGCTGCCCGGATCGGCGCGTCTTCCCAGTGACCCTCCGGTTGGCTCGGGCCATGCCATCCGTGTCGGTCGTCATCCCGGTCCGGAACGACGCCCGACACCTGCGCCGCTGCCTGCACGCCCTGGCGGCGCAGACCCACCCCGCCGACGAGCTCGTCGTGGTGGACAACGGCAGTTCGGACGACAGCGCCGAGGTGGCACGGGCCGCGGGCGCCGTCGTGCGCAATGAGCCGGCTCGCGGGATCGCCAGGGCGGCCTCGCTGGGCTACGACACAGCCCGGGGTGACGTCATCGTCCGACTCGACGCCGACTCCGTCCCCCCGCCCGAGTGGATCGCCACCGCGGTCGACCTGCTCGTCGACCCGGGCGTCGTCGCGGTCACCGGCCCCGGCCGTCCGCTCGACGCCGGTCCGGTCGTCCGGGCACTCTGGCCGGTCCTCTACATGCAGCCGTACTTCGTCCTCATGCACGGGGCCCTCAGCCGTCCGCCCCTCTTCGGGTCCGCCGCTGCGCTCCGCCGCTCGACCTGGCTCGCCGTCCGCGACCGTGTGCACCGGGACGACCCCGAGGTGCACGACGACATCGACCTCAGCATGCAGTTCGACCCGGCCTGGCGGGTGCTGGCCGACCGCTCGCTCACGGTGCGGGTGTCCGCGCGACCGTTCTCGAGCCTCCCGTCCGCCGTGCTGCGGACGCGTCGCGCCTTCCACACGTTCCGCGTGAACGGTCGCCGTGCCACGCCGACGCGTCGGTGGGCGCGGCGGGCACGGGTGGCTCTGCAGGCCCGTGACCACGCGTGGTGGGGCGGCCGCTGACCCGGCCCGGGGGAACCGGGACGGGCCGGCCGCCGCACGACGGGGAGGTCCGCCCGGTTCGACTTCCCGGGGGTCCTCGACAAGAACGGGGCGGTCGAGGTGGTGCGATCGCCGCCCGGGGTCGGAGTGCCGACTCCATGAGGTGATCGCTCCGAGCGTCGTGCACCTCAGGGCAGGACGACCACCTTCCCGGCGATGCGACCCGTGCTCGCCTCCGCGTGCAGGGCCGGCAGCGCGTCCAGTGGGATACGGCGGGTGACCTCGACGTGGAGCGAGCCGTCGTCCACCATCGCCACCAGCCGTGCCAGGCGGTCGCGGTTCGGCAGCACGAACACCACGGCGGAGCGGACGCCGCGCTCGGCGTCGTCGGGAGCTGCCATCCAGGCCGTGGTGCTGACGACGACACCACCGTCACGGACGAGAGTGACGAGACGGGTGAACTCCTCGGGCTCGATCGGCGCGAGGTTGAGCAGGACGTCGACCGGTTCGGTGACGGCGTCGGCGAGGTCCGTCGTCGTGTGGTCGACGACCTCGTCCGCGCCCGCTGAGAGCACGGCGTCGGCGCTGCGGGGGCTCGCGGTCGCGATGACGTGCACACCCCACTGCTTGGCGAGCTGGACCGCGTACTTCCCGACGACGCCACCGGCTCCGACGACGAGCAGGCGCTGCCCGGCTTCGAGTCCACCGTCGTCGACGAGTGCCTGCCACGCGGTGAGTGCGACGGACGGAAGGGCCGCGGCGTCCTCGAGCGGGATGCTCGTCGGTGCGTGCACCAGGGCCTCGGCGGGCGCGATGACGTACTCCGCAGCGCCGCCGTCGCGCTCCATCGGCAGGAACCCGATGACGGCGTCACCGACGGCGAGCCCGTCGACGCCGGCGCCCAGGGCGTCGACCGTGCCGGAGACGTCGTAGCCGGGGACGTGCGGCAGGACGACCGGGATGGGGAGGAACCCCGCTCGCATGCCGTTGTCAGCGGCGTTGAACGCGGAGGCGGCGACGCGCACGCGAACCTCGCCCGCAGCCGGGACGGGCTGCTCGATGTCCACGGTGCGGAGCACCTCGGGGCCGCCGACTTCGGAGAACTGGATGGCCTTCATGGTCGTTTCCTCTCGTTGTTGCTTCGAGTTCGAAGCACTTGCCAGGAACGTACCACTGCTTCGAACTCGAAGCAACAGGTAGGATCGAGATCGTGCCGGAGACCCCACGCCCACTGACCGCCGCGGAACTGTCCGCCTACCTGTCCTTCACCGAGGTGAGCGCCCTGCTCCGCCCCGCGGTCGAGAAGCAGCTCAAGGACGTCGGGGCGCTCAGCTACGTGCAGTTCCAGCTGCTCGCGCGACTCGGCGACACCCCGAGCGGCAGCCGGAGCATGACCGAACTGGCCGACGGCGTCGTCTACAGCCGGAGCGGTCTCACGTACCAGGCGCAGTTGCTCGACCAGCGCGGGCTCGTGTCGCGGTCGGCGTCCCCCGAGGACGAACGCCGGGTCGTCGTGACCATCACCGACGCCGGGCGCGAGGTGCTCGCAGCGGTGTTCCCCGGGCACATCGCCCTCGTGCGGGAACTCCTGTTCGCGTCGCTGTCGGACGACGAGACCGAGGCACTCGCCGGCATCCTCGGCATGGTTGCCGGCCGCCTGCGCGAGGCACCGCCGCGCTCTGCAGCCCCACGTCGTCGCAAGGCGACCTGAGCCCCCGCCCGTCATCCAGCCGCCCGACCAAGCCGTCGAGCGGCACCCGCGGCCGGACCTGAACACGCCCCAGCCGGACGGCGTAGCGTCGCTCCAGTCGCCCAGCCGGAAGGCACACGAGGGACCCTGACCTCGTGGAGCGACGACTCGCGCCTGCCACTCCCGGAGGCACGCGCTGGCCGTGGACGCCCGCCCCTGACCCGAACTGCGGCGGGCGTCCGCGATCCCATCCAGATCGGCGCCCCGGAGGCCGGTGACGGTCCGGCCCCGCGCCTCCCGTCCGGAGCGTCCGCACCGACGAGCGGCGTCAGCCCGCGGCGGGATCCGCGAGCAGCGACGCGAACGCGAGCTCGGCCGCACCGCGGAACAGCACGCTGCCGACGAGTTCAGCCGGCACGATCCGCAGGTCCTCGCCCATCGCCGTCATCGTCTGCGCGCGGACCGCGTCCTCCAGCCGACTGCCGACGTGCCGGAGCAGCGTGCCGAGGAACCCGCCGAGCACGACGACGTCGGGGTTGACGGTGTGCACCACGTTGCGGATGGCGACGGCGAGCGCCGTGACCTGCCGCTCGACGACCGCGGCGAGCTCCGGCCCGGGCCCGTCGGCGAGGACCTCCCCGAGCCGGTCGGCCTCGGCGATCCCGAGTCCCGCGGCGTCGAGCAGTGCCGCCTGCGAAGCCTCGGTCTCGAGGCAGCCGACCGCGCCGCAGTGGCACCGGATGCCGTTGGCGGCGACGAAGGTGTGCCCGAGTTCGCCGGCGTACCCGTCGGTGCCGGTCAGGGGACGGCCTCCGGTGATGATCCCGCCGCCGATGCCGCTCGCGCCGCCGTTGACGTAGACGACGTCGGTGGCGCCACGGCCGGCCCCGTACAGGAACTCCGCGGTGACACCGAGGTTCGCGTCGTTCGCAGCCCGGACCGGCAGCCCGGTGCGCTCAGCCAGCGGCGCGGCGAAGGCCTCGTCCCGCCAGGCCAGGTGCGGTGCGTACCGGACCACGCCGTCGTCGACGCGCACGATGCCGGGGACGGAGACGGCGACGCCGACGACCCGACGGCTTGCGATCCGCTGGCGCTCGACCGCGGCGGCGGTGAGATCAGTGGCGATGGTCAGAGCCTCATCCGGCGTGGAGACGGTCGAGGTCCGGACGGTACGACGTTCGTGCTCGGTGCCGTCCAGACCGATGACGGCCAGCGTGACAGCGTCGATCTCGGGGACGATCGTGAGGGCGACGACCTCGGCGGACGCGGACACGGTCGCACTCGGACGGCCGACGCCGGTCGCGGGTGGCGCGTCCCCCTCGACGACGAGGCCGAGGTCGACGAGCTCTCCGACGAGGGCAGCGACGGTCGACCGGTTCAGCCCGGTCTCACGCGTCAGTGCCGAGCGCGGCATCGGCCCGCCCACGTGCACGAGCCGCAGGACCCGGGCGAGGTTGCGCCGCCGGACGACGTCCGTGGTGCGCACCGGACGGGAGGCCGTGCTCGCCTCCGCCATGTCCGCTCCGATCCGTCGTGGTCCCCGTCAGCGTAGTGCGCGGCACGGCGCCCGCCCGCGGCGCTCCGCCAGGCCGAGCCTCGGCCCGGCGGACATCCTGCAGCCTCCGGAGCCGCGAGACGTCCGCCGAGCCGAGGCTCGCCGCGGGTCAGCCGGCGACGCTGACCGTGCCGTCCGCCGCGTACCTGACTTCGTACGTCACAGCACGGCCGTCGGGCGCCGTCACCACGACGGGCCGGGCGCCGGCACCCGCGGAGCCCGGGAACGCCCGGAACTCGAGCGCCTCGTGGTAGTCGTGGTCCGGCCGGTCGGTCCGCGTGGACAGCGGGAGCACGGCGCCCTCGCGGACCCAGAGCGGCAGCGTGTCGAAGCCGTGCTGCTCACGCCGCCAGACCCCGCCGGGAACGACCTCGCCCGTGAACCAGTTCGTCCACGAGCCGGCGGCCAGCCAGTACTCGACGTCGCCGGTCTCGCTGAACACCGGCGCGACGAGCAGGTCCGCGCCGAGCATGTACTGCCGGTCGCAGTACGCCGCGGTCGGGTCGTCCGGGAACGCCAGCGGCATCGGGCGCATGACGGGGATCCCCCGCGCCGACGCCTCGAGCCCGGCCGCGTACAGGTACGGCATCAGCCGGAGCTTCAGCTCGGTGAAGATCCGCGTGACGTCGACGGCCTCCTCGTCGAACGCCCACGGCACCCGGTAGGAGCTGCTGCCGTGGAACCGGCTGTGCGACGACAGCAGCCCGAACTGCACCCAGCGCTTGAAGACGGCCGGGTCGGGCATCCCCTCGAACCCGCCGATGTCGTGCGACCAGAAGCCGAAGCCGGACAGCGCGAGCGAGAGCCCGCCGCGCAGGGTCTCGGCCATCGACGGGAACGACGAGGTGTTGTCGCCACCCCAGTGCACCGGCATCTGCTGCCCCCCGGCCGTGGCGGAGCGGGCGAACAGCACGGCGTCGCCCTTCCCGCGGGTCTCCTCGAGCACCTCGAACACCGCCTGGTTGTACAGCTGCGTGTAGAGGTTGTGCAAGCGCTCGGGGTCGCTGCCGTCGGCGTAGACGACGTCCAGGGGGATGCGCTCGCCGAAGTCGGTCTTGAAGCAGTCGACACCCTGCTCGACGAGCGCCCGGAGCTTCGCCTGGTACCAGGCGGTGGCCTCGGGGTTGGTGAAGTCGACGAGGCCCATGCCGGCCTGCCACAGGTCCCACTGCCAGACCGTGCCGTCGGGGTTCATCACGAGGTAGCCGGCATCGGCCGCCTCGTCGAACAACTTCGACGCCTGCCCGATGTACGGGTTGATCCAGACGCAGACGCGCAGGTCCTTGTCGTGCAGCCGCTCGAGCATGCCGGTGGGGTCGGGGAACACCCGGGGGTCCCACTCGAAGTCGCACCAGGTGAACTCGCGCATCCAGAAGCAGTCGAAGTGGAACACCGAGACGGGCAGCTGACGGGCGGCCATCTCGTCGACGAACGAGGTCACGGTCGCCTCGTCGTAGTCGGTCGTGAACGAGGTCGACAGCCACAGCCCGTACGACCAGGCCGGCACGTGTGCCGGGCGACCGGTCAGCGCGGTGTACCGCTCGAGCACGCCCGCGGGGGTGCCGCCGCCGATGACGTGGAAGACGAGTGACTCCCCCGGCACCGAGAACTGCACGCGCTCGACGGTCTCGGACCCGACCTCGAAGGACACGTGCCCCGGGTGGTCGACGAGAACGCCGTAGCCGCGGTTCGTCAGGTAGAACGGCACGTTCTTGTACGCCTGTTCGCTGGACGTGCCGCCGTCCGCGTTCCAGATGTCGACGGTCTGCCCGTTCTTCACGAGCGGCCCGAAGCGCTCCCCGAGTCCGTAGACGAGCTCCCCGACGCCGAGGTCGAGCTGCGCGTGCACGAACGTGTCCGACGCGGGGGCGTCCGCGCCCTGGACCCGGGCGTTGCCGACGACTCCGCGCGACACCTCGGCGCCGGGCTCGAGCGTGACGTACCCGAGCGACTTGTGCCCGGAGCCGGTCAGGACCCGCCCCTCGGACAGGAACCGGAGGTCCCACGGCGCCCCGGGCGTGACGACGGCCGACAGGTCGCCCGAAGTGAGGGTCCCGACACCGTCCTCGACCGTGACGGAGCCGTGCCCCGCCTCCTGGCCGACCAGGTCGAACGACAGCTCGGGTCGGCGACCGCGGTGGTGCTCGACGCGGACGGTGACCACGCCCTCCATGGGGCTGGACAGCGAGACGGTGAGGGTCGGACGGTTGAGGGTGTCGCCCCGCGACGCGATGACCTTGGTCGGTGCCGTGACGACCAGGCGGTCACCCTCGGGCGACTGCCGTGCGTCGATGTCGTACGCCTCGGCGGCGTACACGGGGTGGACTCCGGGCCTGAGCTGCCAGAACCCGTCGGTGAACTTCATTACTTGACCGCTCCTGCCGTGATGCCGCGCGCGAGCGTGCGCTGGAAGATGAGGAAGAACACGAGCGTCGGGATGAGCCCGAGCAGGGCCGAAGCGCTCGTGGTCGTGACGTCCATGAGCCGGTCGCCCTGCAGCAGGGAGATCGCGACGGGGACCGTCTGGTTGTCGTTGCTGACCAGGAAGGTCAGCGGGATGAGGAACTCGTTCCACGTCCAGATGAAGAAGAAGATGAGCAGGACCGACAGGGTCGGGCGGCTGATCGGGACGATGACCCGCCAGAGCACCCGCCAGCGGCCCGCGCCGTCGAGCGCCGCTGCCTCGAGGATCTCCTTCGGGAAGGTGCCGTACACGCTGGAGAGCAGGTAGGTGCCGAACGCGGACTGGATCACCGTGAAGACGATGATGACGCTCCACACGTTGTCGTACAGTCCGATGCCCTTGAACATCATGTAGAGCGGGTAGAGCAGCACCTCCTGCGGCAGCATGTTCGCGAGCATGAACAGCACCACGATCCAGGTGCGGTAGCGGACCCGGCCGATGCCGATCGCGAACGCGTTGAGGATCGAGATGAGCACCGCGAGCAGTGCCACCATGCCGCTGATGAACACGCTGTTCCAGAGCTTCAGCGGGAAGTCGACCCGGTTCCAGAACGTCGTGATGCCGTCGAAGGACAGCTGGGACGGCCAGGCGAGCGGCCCGCCGGCGGCGTAGTCCGCGGGCGTCTTGAACGAGTTGAGCAGGATGAGCAGGAACGGCGCGGCGATGAGCACCGCGATGACGATCCCACCGGCGAGGACGACCCAGTCGGAGGGCCGCTTGATCCCACCCTCACCGGGCCGCTTGCGCGGCTTCGCCGTCGTCGGCCGGGAGGCCCGTCCCGCGTCCGCGGTGACGGTCGCCCTGGTGTCGGGTGCGGACACGGTCATCGTGCCTCCTCCTTGCGTTCGGCCCGGTTCTGGGCGGCGATGAACCCGATGGCGACGATGACGATGACGACCGTCAGGGCCGTGGCGATGGTCGCGCCGTAGCCGACCTGCTGCGCCTGGAAGAACTGGCTGTACGAGTAGTAGCTCGGCACGATCGTGGCGTTGCCGGGGCCGCCGCCGGTCAGGGCGTAGACGGGACCGAACACCTTGAGTGCCGCGATCGTGCAGGTGAGGACGACGACGAAGATCTCGGGCCGGATGATGTGGACGGTGATGGAGCGGAAGCGCTGGAACCAGTTCGCGCCGTCGAGCTCGGCGGCCTCGTAGAGCTCCGGGTCGACGCGCTGCAGTGCCGCCATGAACACGACGACCGGGTAGCCGATCTGCACCCAGACGAGGACGACCGCGACGGAGAGCAGTGCGGTGTCCGGGCTGCCGAGCCAGTTGTGCTGCAGTCCGGAGAGCCCGACCGCGCCGAGGACCGCGTTGAGGGCGCCGTTCTCCGGGCGGAGGATCCACCCGATGACGATCGCCGCGATGACGGCCGGCAGGATCTGCGGCAGGTAGTAGGTGGCGCGGAGGAAGCTCGCGAGCTTGCCGCCGAACTTCTTGCCGATGACGTCGAACAGTGCGGCGGCGAGGACGAGCCCGAGGCTGGTCGGCACGATCACCATCGCGAGGATCATCACGATGCTGTTCCGGAAGGAGATCCAGAACTGCCCGTCGGCCATCAGACGGCGCCAGTTGTCGAGGCCGGTGAACTGCGGCGGCAGGATCCCGCGGTAGTTCGTGAACGACAGGTACACGTTCCAGCCGAGCGGCACGAGGATGATCGCGGCCAGCAGGACGAAGCCGGGCAGCAGGTAGAACCAGTAGCTGCCGCGGCCGGAGGCGGGCATGATCGCGCCGTCGTCGCGGCGGCGGGGGCGGGGGACGCGGCCACGGAGCGGCGCGATCGGAGGACTGGACGCCATCGTCGGGCTTCCCTTCCGGGGAGGTGAGGGTCTGCGGGGTGAGGGGGCCGGGAGGCGCGGTGCGGGTCGGACCTGCACCGTGCCTCCCGGGATGACCGCGTCAGCGGCGGCCGGTTCAGCCGGTGACGGCCTTGACGCCGTCGGCGTACTGCTGGCCGAGTTCCTCGTTGACCTGTTTCGGCGAGCTGCTGCCGTTCAGGACGCTCTGCAGACCGGCGTTCAGCTGGTCGTAGAAGGTCGAGGTGGGCCAGTCGGGGTAGAACGCCAGGCCGTCACGCTCGGTGAGCGTGTTGAAGTTGGCGATGAGTTCCTTGCTCTTCTCGTCCGTGATGTCGGACTCGGTCGCCGCGACCGGGACGCCACCGTTGTTGCCGATGATCGCCTGCATCTCGGGGCGGAGCGTGATGTCGATGAACTCCTCGGCGAGCGTCTTGTTCTTCGCCTTGGTCGGGACGACCCAGAGGTTGCCCGACGAGCCGGGCGACATCTCGGCGCCGGGGTAGAGGAACGTGCCCCAGTCCTGCTGCATCTCGGTGCCGAAGCGGCCGTACCACCACGAGCCGGAGAAGAACATCGGGTACTTGCCGCTGATGAAGGCGGTGCCCGCGTCCTCGGCCTTCATGCCGGTGGCGTCCTTCGAGATGTAGCCCTTGTCGGTCCAGTCCTGGATCGTCTTCGTGGCGTAGCTGATCTGCTCGTCCGAGAAGTCGACCGGGTTCTTGTACAGCTGGTAGTCGTCGACCCAGCTCCGGTCTGCCTTGGTCAGCGCGAGCTGGTACCAGAGCTGGCCGAGCGGGTACTCCGCTGCCGACTCGGCGAGCGGCGTGACGCCCTTCGACTCGAAGGTCGCCATGGCCTTCTCGAGGTCGGCCTCGGTCTTCGGGACCTCGACGCCGTACTTCTCGAAGAGCTCCTTGTTGTAGTAGAACTCGACGTACTCGCCGTAGTCGGGCACGCCGTACCAGGAGCCGGAGCCCATCACGCCCTTCTCGTCGTACCGGGCCGTGGTCTGCAGCGACTTGGCGAGCTTGTCGTCCCAGCCGTACTTCTCCACCGCGTCGTCGAGCGGGCTGAGCAGGCCCTGGCTGGCGAGCAGGCCAGCCGTGGCGTTGCCCTTGTTGTACTCGATGAGGTCCGGGGCCTGGTCCGAGTTCAGTGACTGGCTGGCCGTCTTCCGGATCTGCTCGAAGCTCTTCTCCTGGAACTCGACCTTTGCGCCGGTCTCCTTCTCGAAGACCTTGATCGACTCCTTCCAGGCCTTGCCCATGGCGGAGTCCTCGGACTCGAAGTGCCAGAGCTTCAGGGTCTTGCCGTCTTCGTTGCTGCGGTCGTCGGCGCTCCCGCCGGCCGAGCAGCCGGTGAGGACGACGGCGGTCGCGGCGAGCCCGGCGAGTGCGCCGAGCAGGCGTGACTTCTTCATGTCGCTACTTCCTTGTAGGTGGTTTCGGAGCTGGGTTGGTCGTGATGATCGAAGCGCTTCGACGATGGACCGCCGAAGGCGATGTCCGATCAGGGCCGGTCAGTGCACCGGCCGGATGGACCCGCGGTCGATGAACCGCGGTCGGAGGAGGGTGACACCCGGTTCACGGGCACCGTCGACCTGACGGACGGCGCCCTCCACGGCGCCGCGGCACATCTCCTCGAGCGGGAGGGGGATGGTGGACAGGGGGACCTCGAGCGCGTCGGTGTCGTAGCTCGCGCACGCGGCGAGCACGCTGACGTCCTCCGGGACGCGGACGCCCCGGGACACGAGGTGGGCGAGGACGGCCTCGACGACGGGCTCGTTGCAGTGGAACACGAGTGCCGTCATGTCGGGCAGTCCGGCGAGCAACTCGTCGGCGGCCGCGCGCTGGTCGGCACGGTCGAGGGACGGGTACAGCGCGAGCGTGGCGATGCCGGCGGCCCGGCACTCGTCCTCGAACGCGTCGGCGAAGCGGCGGATGAAGCCCGTGTGCCGCTCCACGTACGTGGCGGGGTGGCCGATGACCCCGATGCTGCGGTGCCCGGCGGCGGCGAGTTGCCGGACGGATGCACGACCGGCCTCGGCGAAGTCGAGGTCGATGCACGTCAGGCCCGTGGTGTCACCCGGGACGCCGACGAAGGCTGCGGCGGCACCCGAACGGCGCACGACCTCGGCCCGTTCGTCGTCCGTGGACACCCCGAGCACGACGACCCCGTCGACCAGCGAGCTGTCGACCACGCGGCGGATCCCGGTGACCTCGTCGTCGCGGGCGAGCAGGAGCACGTCGTCGTCGTGGGCCCGCGCTGCCTCGACCACCGCGGTGACGAAGCGCATGTGCGTCGGCAGGTGCGCGTCCTCCCGGATCGGGGCGGACAGGGCGAGGATGTTCGTGCGGGCGCCGGCGAGCATCCGGGCGCCGGCGTTCGGGCGGTAGTCGAGCTGGGCGACGGCCTGGTCGATGCGCGCCCGGGTGGTGGCGGAGATGCTGCGCTTGCCGGAGAGGGCGTACGAGACGGTCGAGATCGACACGCCTGCGGCCTTCGCCACCTCGTGGATCGTCACCATGTGCGCACCTCCTCGTGCCGGTCGTCGTCGCTCGCGGGCCGCCGGCGAAGGGCCGGTGAAGCGCTTCGACGAGCTCGCGACGGCGACGCTAACAGCGTCGAAGCGCTTCGCGCAACCGTTTTGTTGGCGGAGCCGACAAATGGAGCGCGCCACGGCGATCCGCGCCTCGAGAGAGGCGGGCGCCCGGCGGTGCACACGGGAGCGGACATCACGAATCGTCATCGCTCGATCGACTTCGTGGGTTCGGCGCAGGTCTCCCTGCCAGGATCATCCGCATGGGGGCACGCAGCACGTACGTCATGACCGCATTCGTGATCAGCACCATCGGGGCGGTGGCGCTCAGCGGGTGCACGGCCGGTGAACCAGTGCCGACGAGGACCGTGACCGTCAGCGCGACACCCCGGGCGCTGGCACCGGGCGACACCGACGTCAGCGCCGCTGCCGTGTGCGGGCAGGTGAGCGCCGTCGAGACCATCACGTTCAACGCCGCCGATGCACACCAGCGCGGTGCGCTCGGCGACGAGGCGTACCGGTCTCGTCTCGACGCTGCGCGCTTCGTCTACGAACGGCTCCCGTCCGTCGGGGACGTCGGCGCGTCGGTCGCCGAGCTGCAGACGTGGTGGCTGACGGACCACCCGGCCGACGGTTCGGCGCTCGCGCTCGATCCGGACGACGCGGAGTTGCAGGACGCCATCCAGTCCGTCGGAGCGGCCTGCAGCGCAGTGGGCTCGCCGGTCAGCATCTCGGCTGCGTCCGGCGGCTGACGAGCAGACCGTCCCGGCGGCCCGTCCGACTGCCGCCCGCCGACTCCGTGGGAGCCGGGTCGCGCACCCGCTCGCACCAGGTGTGCCGATCGGCCGTATTCTTGCCCCTTGCTCGTCGCCGTGCGGAACGACGCAGTCTCGGGCATGCCGACATCGCGGTCGGGCCCGTTGCCACGGAAGGAACTGCAATGAGCATGGAGAGCGCGGCCTGGAGCTCGCTGTACAAGATCTCGACCGCCAGGGACGGCAAGCACGGCTTCTCCCGCGAGTCGGTCCGGCGGATCATGACGTTCGCCGTGCCGTACCGGGCGAAGCTGGTGGTCTTCATCGGCCTCTCCGTCGTGGGGGCGTTCCTCGCGGTCGCGACGCCGGTGCTCGCCGGCCGGGTCGTCGACGTCATCGTCGACCGAGGCGCGGTCGCCACGATCGTCTGGCTCGCCGTCGTCATCGCCCTCGTCGCCGTGGCCGACGCCGCCGTGTCGCTCCTGACACGCTGGTTCTCGGCGCGGATCGGCGAAGGCGTGATCCTGGACCTCCGCACCGCCGTCTTCGACCACGTGCAGCAGATGCCGATCGCCTTCTTCACGCGCACGCGGACGGGCGCCCTGGTCAGCCGCCTCAACAACGACGTGATCGGCGCGCAGCAGGCCTTCAGCGGCACGCTCTCCGGCGTGGTCACGAACCTCGTGGCACTGGTCCTCACCCTGACCGTCATGCTCAGCACGTCCTGGCTCGTGACGGTGCTCGCGGTGATCATGCTCCCGATCTTCCTCGTGCCAGCCCGCCGCATGGGCAGCCGCCTGGCTGCGCTGCGCCGCGAGGCCGCCGACCACAACGCCGCCATGAGCACGCAGATGACCGAGCGCTTCTCCGCGCCGGGCGCCACCCTCGTGAAGCTGTTCGGCCGGCCCGACGAGGAGGCCGAGGAGTTCCGCGTCCGCGCGGCCCGGGTCCGTGACATCGGGGTCCGCACCGCGTTGCTGCAGTTCGTCTTCGTCACCGCGCTGACCCTCGTGTCCGCCCTCGCCCTCGCGCTCGTGTACGGGCTCGGCGGGTTCCTCGCACTCGCCGGGCAGCTGGACACCGGCGCGGTGGTCACCCTGGCGCTCCTCCTCACCCGCCTCTACGTGCCGCTGACCGGCCTCGCGAACGCACGGGTCGAGATCATGAGCGCGGTGGTGAGCTTCGAGCGCGTCTTCGAGGTCCTCGACCTGAAGCCGCTCATCCAGGAGAAGCCCGACGCCGTCACGATCCCCGACGGTCCGGTGGCGGTCGAGTTCGACGACGTCCGCTTCGCCTACCCCTCCGCGGACAAGGTGTCCCTCGCCTCCCTCGAGGAGGTCTCCACACTGGACACCCGCGGCGGCGAGGAGGTGCTGCACGGCGTGTCCTTCCGGATCGAGCCGGGGCAGACCGTCGCCCTCGTAGGGACGTCCGGTGCCGGCAAGTCCACGATCGCGCAGCTCCTCGCGCGCCTGTACGACGTCGACAGCGGTGCCGTGCGCCTGGCGGGGACGGACGTGCGCGACGTCACGTTCGCCTCGATGCGGCACACCATGGGCATGGTCACGCAGGACGGCCACCTGTTCCACGAGACCATCGGCGCCAACCTGCGCCTCGCGCAGCCGGAGGCGTCCGACGACGAGGTGTGGGACGCTGTCCGCCGTGCCCGGTTCGAGCCGCTCATCCGGTCCCTGCCGGACCAGCTCGACACCATGGTCGGTGAGCGTGGCTACCGGCTGTCCGGGGGTGAGCGCCAGCGGATGACCATCGCGCGGCTCCTGCTCGCGCAGCCGCGCGTCGTCATCCTCGACGAGGCGACGGCGGCGCTGGACTCGACGTCGGAAGCCGCCGTGCAGGCGGCACTGAGCGAGGCGCTCGAAGGCCGGACGGCGATGGTGATCGCGCACCGCCTCTCCACCATCCGCAGCGCGGACCTGATCCTCGTGGTCGAGGACGGCTCGATCGTCGAGCGCGGGACGCACGAGGAACTGCTGGCCGCCGGTGGGCGGTACGAGGAACTGCACCGGACCCAGTTCGCGGTGCAGAAGGAGGTCGCGGCGGACGAGCAAGCACTGAGCGGGACCTAGGCCCCGCTCAGCGGGCACGGGGGCACGGTGCCCTCGTACCGCTCCAGCTCGTCCGGCCTACGTGAGCGGGACCGGTGCCGGCCGGGAGGCCCGACTCACGACGTCGACGACGGCGTGCGTCCGCCCCGCGGTCGCGATGGACTCCATGACGTCGAGCACGTGGAACGCCAGTTCGCCGGAGGCCCGGTGCTGCTCCCCCGAGGCGATCGCCCGCGCCATGTCCGCGAGGCCCACCCCGCGCCCGGCGTCCCGGTGCCCGGCGAGTTCCGGCAGCTCCCGGAACGTGCGGTCCTCCGCGGTGGCGATCCGGGTGGGGTCGGAGAACCGGTTCGGGTCGGCGACCGACAGCGACCCGGCGGTGCCGTGCACCTCGAACAGCGGCGCCTCGGTCGCCCAGACCTCGAACGACACCGTCATCGTGGAGACGACCCCGCCCTCGTGTTCCAGGACCGCGACGACGTGGGTGTCGACGTCGACCGGCAGGACCTGACCGGCGTTCGGTCCGGTGGCGACCGTGCGCTGTCGCGTCGACCGGGTCGTGGTGCCGCTGACGCGCACCACGGAGCCGAAGAACGTGACGAGGCTGGTCAGGTAGTACGGGCCCATGTCGAGCAGCGGGCCGCCGCCGGGCTGGTAGTAGAAGCCGGGTGCCGGGTGCCAGAGCTCGTGGCCGGGTGCGCTCCACGACACCGCCGCGGCGACCGGCGTGCCGATTCGCCCCTCGTCGAGCGCCGCACGGGCGGTCTGGATCCCGGTGCCGAGGACGGTGTCCGGCGCGCTGCCGACCCGCAGGCCCGCGGCCTCTGCAGCGGCCAGGACGGGAGCGGCCTCGGCGGTGCTCAGCGCGAGGGGCTTCTCCCCGTAGACGTGCTTTCCCGCGGCGAGCGCCCGGAGGGCCACCTCGGCGTGCGCAGCCGGGATCGTCAGGTTGAGCACGACGTCGACGTCGTCGGACGCGAGCAGCTCGTCGACCCCGAGCGCCTGCACGCCCTGCTCGGCGGCGACGGCGGCAGCGCGGGCGGTGTCGAGGTCGGCGACCGCGGTGAGCCGGAGGTCCGGCAGCGACGGGAACTGCTCGAGGTACTGCCGGCTGATGTTGCCGACGCCGACCATGCCGACGCGGAGGGGTGCGGCGCTCATCGGGCTGCCCACAGCAGACCGCGCTCGATGACGGTCCGGACCGGCTGCGACTCCACGATCTCGATCCGGTGCCCGGGCGCCGAGACGAAGATCCGCCCCTTCCCCCACTGCCGTGTCCAGATCGCCGGCGAGGTCACCGGGCGGTTCCAGGCGTCCCAGCTCCGGGCCTCCTGGGTGGTGGTGGCGAGGACGTCGTCGTACTCGTCGCTGAGCACCCAGTACTGCTCGCTGACGAGGTCGAAGTCGTCGATGCCCTGCGTGATCGGGTGCTCGCGGCCGAGGTCCGTCATGTGCACCGTGTACGGGATGTAGTTGTCCGACTGCTCCCCCACGCGCTCGTCCGGGTGCTTGCCCGCGTGGTGGGCGAACTGGCCGCCGATCATGTGCAGGTAGTCGGCGTTGGCGCGGTACGAGTCCGCGATGCCGCCGTGCCACCCGGCCATGCCGGTGCCGGCGAGGACCGCCCGCTGCAGACCGGCGAACTCCTCGTCGGCGATCGTCGACATCGTGTTCACCTGCACGACCAGGTCGGTGGCGGCCATGACCGCCTGGTCGGCGTAGACGGCGGTGCCCTCCTCGACGCGCACGTCGAAGCCGTGGTCGCGGAGGAACGGGATGAAGAGCTCGGTGGTCTCGACGGGCATGTGCCCGTCCCAGCCGCCGCGGACGACGAGTGCCTGGCGTTGCATGGATGCAGCTCCTGAGGGGAAGGGGTCGGTCATCGGGTGGGGGCAGGTCATCGGGCGGTGACGGGGGTCCAGGCGCTGCCGTCGGCGGCGCTCCGCTGCACGGCGTCGAGGACGTCCTGCACGTGCAGCCCGACGGCGAAGGACGGCTCCGGCTGCTGCCCGGTCGTGATCGCGGTCACGAAGTCGACGACCTCGTGCACGAAGGTGTGCTCGTAGCCGATCGTGTGTCCGGTCGGCCACCAGTTCGCCATGTACGGGTGCTCCGGCTCGGTGACGAGCACGCGCCGGAAGCCCTGCTCCCCAGCGGGGGCGGTGGCGTCGTACACGCGCAGTTCGTTCATCGCCTCGAGGTCGAAGGCGACCGCGCCCGTGGACCCGCTGATCTCGATCGTCAGGCCGTTCTTCCGCCCGGTCGCGTAGCGGGTGGCCTCGAACGTGGCGACGGTCCCACCCGGCCGGGCCGCGCCTCCCGTCAGACGGCCGAGGAACCAGGCGGCGTCGTCGACGGTGACCTGCCCGCGCTCGTCCGATGCCGTGCCGGACAGGCCGACACCGTCGGCCAACAGCGGCCGCTCGGGCACGAAGGTCTCGAGCGTGCCGCTCACGGTGCCGAGCGTGGCACCGGTGACGTGCTCGACGAGGTCGACGGCGTGCGCGCCGATGTCGCCGAGCGAGCCGGACCCGGCGAGCGCAGCGTCCAGCCGCCACGTCATGGGCCCGTCCGCATCGGTGAGCCAGTCCTGCAGGTACAGCGCACGTGCGTGGCGGACCTCGCCGATCCGACCGGCCTGCACGAGCTGGCGGGCGAACGCGAGGGCGGGGACGCGCCGGTAGCTGAAGCCGACCATCGACCGGATCCCGCGTGTGGCGGCCGACTCCGCGGCGGCGACCATCGCCTCCGCCTCGGCGACGGTGTTGGCGAGCGGCTTCTCGCACAGGACGTGCTTGCCGGCCTCGAGCGCCGCGATCGCGACCTCGACGTGCGAGGAGCCGGGCGAACAGACGTCGACGACGTCGATGTCGGGGTCCTCGACGACACGGCGCCAGTCGGTCTCGGCGCGCTGCCAGCCGAAGCGGGCGCGGGCTGCCTCGGTGCGCTCCGGGTCGCGCCCGACGACGACCGTCATCTCGGGCTCACGGTCGAGCGGGAAGAACCGTGGCGCCACCCGCCAGGCCTGCGAGTGCGCGGCCCCCATGAAGCCGTGGCCCACCATCGCGACCCGCAACCGGTCCTCCGTCATCACATGCTCCCTCGCATCGTGCGTCCGCCGTCGACGCTAGGGACCGGCGGGCGGCCGGGACAAGCCGGACGGGAGGATCGGAAAACTTTCGTGGGTGCCTCCGGCCGGCAGGTGGTCCCGTCGGTGACGACCGGATGAGTGGATGTCATCCCCGAGGAGCACGACGGTCCTCCTCCGAACCGATCCGGGCCACCGTCCCGATCCGATGGGATCGGAGCAACGACGAAAGGCACCCCGTGTCCCACACCCCCACCACGACGCTCGCCCTCGGCACGCTCGCACTCTGCGCGCTGTCCCTGACCGGCTGCGCCACCCTGAGCGACTCCATGCACAACCAGGTCAGCGGCCATGCGGACAGCCGCGCTGACCTCGCCTCCCCGCCCGCGTGGATGCCCGCGGACGCGACGGACATCACGTCCGTCACGGGGACGGCGGCGAAGGACGACGCGGACGCGCCGGAGACGGTCGTGTTCACCAGCGCCGACGGCGTGAGCGCGCAGGGCTGCGACACGGTCCCGAGGACCTCGGCACCGGTGATGACCGTCCCCGAGGCTCCCGACGCGTACGCGGCGAAGACCGTCGTCCGGTGCGGCGCCTGGTCCCTGGCGTCCGAGGAGGACCGATGGGTCGCCTGGACGCCGAACACGGGCGACGGCGCGTCCTGACCGTGCCACGTCATCGCGGCAGACCCGCTCCTCGTCGGCTCCGCACGAGGGTCCGCGCCCTGTCCGAGAGCCGTTCGACGGTGTCCGTCGCCGCCCTGTCCGCCGGCCTCGGAGCCCTCATGGTGACCGGTTCGGAAGCGGCGCAACGCATCGTCGAACTGGGAGCGCGCACCGGCGAGAGCGCGACGGTCGCGATGATCCTGCCCGTCGTGGCGTGGGTGTTCATCGCGATCGCCCTGTACGTCAGCGCCGTCGTCGCGTCGAACACCTGCGCGACGGTGATCGCCGGTCAGACCCGCTCCCTGGCGCTGCAGCGTGTCCTCGGCGCCACCGGCGCCCAGCTCCGTCGCCAGATCACGAGCGTCGGTCTGGTCTCCGGGGCCGTCGGCTCCCTCATCGGGGTGGTGGCGGGGACGGTCGTCGCGAACGTCGCACTCGCGATCGCGGCTGCAACGTCGGTCCTCCCGCCGCTGGGCTGGTTCCTCCCGCCCGCCTCGGGTCCGATCGCCGTGCTCGTCGCGGTCATCACGACCATCGCCTTCCGCATCGGCTCCCGGGACGTCCTGTCGATCCCGCCACTCCGTGCGCTCGACGCGGCTGTCGAACCGGTGCCCGGTGCGACCCGCACCACGACCCGGAACGCCGTCGCGGCCGTGTTCTTCCTCGCCGGGGCTGCCGGCATCGGCGTGGCGTTCGTCCTCGGCGCCACGACCGTGAACGCCCTGCTGCTCGCCGTGGCGAGCGGCGCACTGTCGTTCACCGGGGTCGTCATCGCGTCCCCCGTACTCCTGCCGGCCGTCCTCCGCCTCGTCGCGTCGGCGAGCACGCAGAGCATCATCGCGTCGATGGCCGCACGGAACTCCCTCCGTGCACCGAAGCGCACCGCTCGGGCGACCGTCGGCCTCGTCATCGCGGTGACCCTCATGTCGACCTTCTCGGTCGGCTTCGCCACCTACGCGACCATGCTCCAGCGGCAGGCCGCCGGCGACCCGGTGTACTACCGCGGCATCCAGGCGCAGTTCGACCAGCTCGCGGTCATGTTCGCGGGACTCGTCGGTGCGGCAGGGGTCATCGCGGCCGCCGGGGTCGTGGCGGTGACCGCGCTGACGATCGCCCAGCGCAGCAGGGAACTCGGGCTCCTCCGGGTCGTCGGCGCCACCGCGCAGCAGATCCGGTCGCTCGTCCTCGTCGAGACCGCCATGACGATCGCGATCGCCGTCGTGCTCGGGGTCGTCCTGGGCACGGCGTACGGGTGGGCCGGCGCCTACACACTCCTCGGCGCGACGAACGGGGCGGTGCTCGTCGGGCCGACGGTGCCCGCGTGGCTGATCGTCGTCGTGCTCACCGGTGCCGTCTGCACCGGTCTGGCCGCCGCCCTCGGGCCCGCGGCCCAAGCGGTGCGGGGGACGCCCGTCACGGCGCTCCGCAAGTAGCGGGAGCGCCGTCCGCCACGACGCTCAGGTCGCGGGTGCGTCAGTCGCGGGTGGCGACGATCGTGTAGGTCGTCGGGATGCGGTCGCGGTCCTGCTCGGGCCACGCCCACGACCCGTCGCCGGTCTCCTCCATGCGGGAGCTGAAGCGCCACGGGAGCGTCCGGCCCTCGTCGAGTCGTCGGAGCCGGAGTCCGGCGCCGAGCAGGGCGTTCACGATCTCGGACAGCGGGTGCGGCCACTCGTACGTGCGGGGCTGCGACACGGTCCCGTCGCCGGCGTAGGTGGTCGCGTCCTCCCACTGCTGGGCGGTCCCGTCCGGGAAGTACCGGTGGCGCGTGACGAGCTCGTCGGCGTCCTCGTCCAGGGCGTACAGCGCCGGGTGACCGTCGCGGATGAAGAAGACCCCGCCGGGTCGCAGGAGTGCGGCCACCTGCGCGGCCCACCGGTCCAGGTCCGGCAACCAGCAGATCGTGCCGATGCTCGTGTAGACGACGTCGAAGTCGCCCGTCACGGCGGCCCGGGCGTCGAGGACGTCGGACTCGACCCACGAGACGTCGACGTCGGACCGCTCGGCCAGTGCCGCCGCCGACACGAGCGCCGGGCGCGAGAAGTCGACGCCGGTCACCCGCGCTCCTTCCCGCGCGAGCGAGACGGTGTCGGTGCCGATGTGGCACTGCAGGTGGCAGACGTCCAGGCCGTCGAGGGACCGACCGGGGAGCCAGGGCGTGAGCGCCGGCAGGTCCTCGCGGACGACGTCCGACCGGTGGGCCGGGTCGGTGAAGGCGTCGAGCGCGTAGGCGCCCTCGTGGATCGGCACCCGGTCGTCCCAGTTCGCGCGGTTCGTGTCGCGGGCGTGCTCCCAGTCGACGTCGACGTGGTCCGTGCTCATGCGCCCGACCCTACCGAGCAGGGCGGCCGCTCCCGACGGAACTCCGGACCAGGTCGGACGCCATCCGTGACGGAACGCCCTCCGAACACCTCGGAGAGAGAGCCGGATGACGGATCCGGACGACTGGAGGACACCGATGCACGACCCGACCCCGACCGACGACCGCTGCCCGAGCGTGTTCGACCGGTGGCACTGCGGGCTCCGGCAGGGCCACGGCGGGCTCCACACGTCGACGGACGCGCACGGTCGGACGACCTGGAACGACACGGCGCACGGCCGCCGGCTCCCCGACCTGTGAGCACCGGGCGACGCACCGACAGCGCGGCATCGACCGGTCAGACGACCTGCGCCGCCCGCGCGACCCGCGCGCGGGCCATCACCTCGCGGATCACGTCCGTCTTCGCGTCCGCGTAGTCGTTCATGTCGTCCCACCGCTCGCTGAAGAGCGCCCGCTTCGTCCGCTCGTACAGTGCCCGGTCGTCGGCGTCGGCGCGCAGACGGTCGCGGAGCAGCAGGTAGTCGTGGACCGCGGGTGCACCACGCTCGTAGACGTGCACGTGGACGTCGCGTTCCGGGGTCCGCACCAGACGGTGGCCCGGTTCACGCACCCGGAGCTCGTAGCCGGCGGCCAGGAGCGGCACGAGGTACGCGGCCTCGTCGGTGACGTCGGGCACGACGACGACCAGGTCGACGATCGGCTTGGCGGCGAGCCCGGGCACCGAGGTCGACCCGATGTGCTCGATCTGCACGGCGGACGACCCGAGTGCGGCGCTGATCCGTCGTCGGTGTGCCCGGAACGTCTCCGCCCACCTGGGATCAGGGTCGTGCAGTCCGACCCGCAGCGCCTCCGGCCCGCCGACGATCTCGACCGTCGTGACGTCCGGCCGGACGGGAGGCTCGACCCGCGTCCCGGGACCGGGTGCGGCCGTGGAGTCGCGGACCACGAGCGACGTCGCGAGTTCGACCCGGACCGGCCCGTCGTCCGCCGCTGGTCCGGTCCCGCCACCGGCGTGCTGACGGAGCGCCATCCGCGTCGCCCGCTGGGCCATCTCCTGCAGGGGCTGCCGGATCGTCGTCAACGCCGGACGGGCCCACCGGGCCGGTGCCACGTCGTCGAACCCGACGACCGACAGGTCCTCGGGCACCCGGAGACCGGACGCCCGTGCGGCGTCGAGCACCCCGAGGGCCTGCAGGTCGTTGCCCGTGACGATCGCGGTCGGACGGGGCTCGGTCGCGAGGAGCACACGGGCCGCGCGCTCGCCGTCCGCGCGGCTGAAGTCGGCGACGACGACGTGCCCGGCCGTCCGATCCGTCACCGCGGCCGTCCCGCCGGAGCCGGTCCGGGCCTCCAGGCCGGCCGCGGCGAGCGCCGCGCGGTGTCCGGCGAGCCGGTCCGCGGCGCAGCGCATCTCGAGGGGCCCGGCGATCGCGGCGATCCTGCGGTGCCCGAGGTCGAGCAGGTGCTGCGTCGCGGCGGCTCCCCCGGCGGTGTTCGTCGCACCGACCACCGGGACGTCCGCCGGGGGATCGCCGACCGGGTCGACGACGGTGAAGGGGATGCCGCGTGCGCGGAGCTGGTCGCGCCGGCCCGCGGTGAGGGCGGAGAACTGCAGGACCACCGCGACCGGGCGTCGGTGCAGCACACCGGCGATCCAGTCAGCACCGACCGCGTGGTCGGGGCCGAGTGCGGAGAGGGACAGCGCGTACCCGTGCTCCCGCACGACCTGCTCGACACCGCGGACGATCTCGATCGACCACTCGCTGGCCAGGTCCTCGACGACGAGCTCGACGAGGGAGCCCGGCTCGGGCGGACGGCCGCGCTGGGCGTAGCCGGAGGCGGCGAGCAGGTGTTCGACGCGCTCGCGGGTGGGGTCGGACACACCGGGGCGGCCGTTCAGGACCTTCGACACGGTGGCGAGGGAGACCGATGCCTGCCGGGCGATCGCGTCGAGGGTCGGCCGGGAGCCGGACCGGTCCGCAGCGCCGATGCTCATCCGCCGAGTATCGCAGCGTGGACGCTCGTCCGCCGGGTACCGCAGCGCCGAGCCGTCGCTGCCCCGCCTACTGGGGCAGGCACGGAGACCGGTCCACTCACCAGACTGGTGGTGAACAGCCCCGTCCACCCCGGGGGCCGAACGACGAACCGAGGCTGCGATGACCACCGATGCCCGCTCCGCCGACACCGACACCGACACCGACACCGACACCGACACCGACACCGGGACGGGTACCGGTACCGGGACCGGTACCGAGACCGTCGGGGCCGACACGGTGCCCGAGACCGAGCTCGACCGGGCTGAGACCGAGCTCGACAGCCCGGCGGAGCTCGACAGCGAGACCGGCGCCGACACGGCCGGCGACGAACTCCTCGAGCACGCGCGCCTGCGCAAGCACATCGCCGAGGCCGCCATCGACCTCATCCGCACCGGCGACACCCTGACGCCCACCGGTGACGCGGTGGCAGCGGCGGCGGACGTCGACCCGGACCTGCTGCAGCAGCATTTCCCGACCTGGGAGAGCCTGGTCGCCGTCGCGGTGATGCACTGGCACGAGACCCGCTTGGCACCCCTGCTCGAGGACGCGGTCGACGTCGGCGCGGTCGCGTTCCTCGGCGGGCTCATCGAGGCGAACCTCGCCGACCCCCGGATGATGCGGCTACTGGTCAGCACGTTGACGGCGGGCACGGACGTGTCGAACCCGGTGGGGCCGTTCTACCGGAACCAGTACGAGGGCTTCCACCGCACGGTCCGTCGCCTGCTCGAGCACGACGTGGCGACGGGGCGTGAACCGGCGGCGCTCGACCCGAAGCGGGCGGCGGTCCAGCTCCTCGCCCTGTACGAGGGGCTGCAGCTGCAGGCCCTGCTGCGGGACGGCATCGACGTCCTGGCCGCCTTCCGCGAGTCGACGTCGTTGCTCCGGCGCGGCTGGACGGCCGGGCCGGCCGTCCGACAGGAGGCCGCCGACGGCGTCTACGACCTCTGACCGGTGACGGACGGGAGGCGCGGTGCGGGCTCGCACCGCGCCTCCCGTCCGTCCGGGGGTTGCGCTCGGGCCGGTGCAGCGCATATGTTCTCGCTGACAACAAATCCGCTCGACGACGATCGGCAGACCCCATGGCAGTGCAGCCCACCCGCGACGACAAGTTCTCCTTCGGTCTCTGGACCGTCGGCTACAACGGCACCGACCCCTTCGGCGGCCCGACCCGCCCCCAGCTCGACGTGGTCGAGGCGGTCGAGAAGCTCGACGAGCTCGGCGCCTACGGCCTCACCTTCCACGACGACGACCTCTTCGCGTTCGGTTCGACCGACGCCGAGCGCCAGACGCAGATCGACCGCCTCAAGGGCGCCCTCGAGTCGACCGGCCTCATCGTCCCGATGGTGACGACGAACCTCTTCTCCGCCCCGGTCTTCAAGGACGGCGGCTTCACCTCGAACGACCGCGAGGTCCGCCGCTTCGCCCTCCGCAAGGTGCTCCGCAACATCGACCTCGCCGCCGAGCTCGGCGCCGAGACGTTCGTCATGTGGGGTGGCCGCGAGGGCGCCGAGTACGACGCCGCCAAGGACGTCCAGGCGGCGCTCGAGCGCTACCGCGAAGCCGTCAACCTCCTCGCCCAGTACGTCACCGACAAGGGCTACGGCCTGAAGTTCGCGATCGAGCCGAAGCCGAACGAGCCCCGCGGTGACATCCTGCTCCCGACGCTCGGTCACGCCATCGCGTTCATCGACACCCTCGAGCGCCCCGAGCTGTTCGGTGTGAACCCCGAGGTCGGCCACGAGCAGATGGCGGGCCTCAACTTCACCGCCGGCATCGCCCAGGCGCTGTACTCGGGCAAGCTCTTCCACATCGACCTCAACGGTCAGCGCGGCATCAAGTACGACCAGGACCTCGTCTTCGGTCACGGCGACCTGCAGAACGCGTTCTCGCTCGTCGACCTGCTCGAGCACGGCGCCCCGCAGGGTGGCCGCGCGTACGACGGCCCGCGTCACTTCGACTACAAGCCGTCCCGCACCGAGGACATCACCGGCGTGTGGGAGTCGGCCGCCGCGAACATGCGCATGTACCTGCTCCTCAAGGAGCGCGCGCAGGCGTTCCGTGCCGACCCCGAGGTGCAGGCCGCACTCGAGGCCTCGAAGGTCGCCGAGCTCTCGCAGCCGACGCTGAACGCGGGCGAGTCGTACGACGACTTCCTCGCCGACGCTTCCGCGTACGAGGACTTCGACGCCGACGCGTACCTCGGCGGCAAGGGCTTCGGCTTCGTCAAGCTCCAGCAGCTGGCCGTCGAGCACCTGATGGGTGCTCGTGGCTGAGTTCGCCTCCAGCGCGACCGACCCCGGTGACGACGTGCTCGTCGCCGGGGTCGACTCGTCCACGCAGTCCTGCAAGGTCGTCATCCGTCGTGCCACGACGGGCGAGGTCGTCCGTTCCGGCCGGGCCTCGCACCCCGACGGCACCGAGGTCGACCCCGCAGCGTGGTGGACGGCCCTCGGCACCGCGGTCGCCGACGCCGGCGGCCTCGACGACGTGGCCGCGATCGGCATCGGCGGGCAGCAGCACGGCATGGTCGTGCTCGACGCCGACGGTCGCGTGATCCGCCCGGCCCTGCTGTGGAACGACGTCCGCAGTGCGGCCGCCGCCGCCGCCATGGTCGAGGAACTCGGCCGGGAGGCGTGGGTCGCCCGGACGGGTCTGGTGCCGGTGGCCTCGTTCACCGCCACGAAGCTGCGCTGGCTCCGTGACGCGGAACCCGACAACGCGGCCCGGGTCGCGGCCGTCGCGCTGCCCCACGACTGGCTGTCCTGGCGCCTCCGCGGCTACGGACCGGCGGACGAGAGCCCGCTCGGCCCCGACCTGGACGCCCTGGCCACCGACGGCTCGGACGCCAGCGGCACCGCCTACTGGGACCCCGCACGCCGCGAGTACGACCCGGAGCTGTTCGAGCTCGCCCTGGGCCGTCCGCTGCGCGGTGCGGAGACCGGTGACGACGGCGACGCGGTCGTCGTGCCGCGGGTCGTCGCCCCGTCCGAGGCGATGGGCACGCTCGAGCAGGCGATCGAGCTCCCGGGTGGCGCCACCGCTCCGGCGGGACTCGTCGTCGCACCCGGCGCCGGGGACAACGCCGGAGCCGCGCTCGGCCTGGGGCTGGCCGCGGGTGACGTCGCGGTGTCCCTCGGCACGAGCGGCACCGTGTTCGGTGTGACCGACACCGCGATCGAGGACCCGTCCGGCACGGTCGCCGGGTTCGCGGACGCGACGGGTTCGCGGCTGCCGATCGTCACGACGCTCAACGCGGCACGGGTGCTCGAGGTGATCGGCGGCCTGCTCGGCGTCGACCACGCCGAACTCGGGCGGCTCGCGCTCCAGGCACCCGCCGGTGCCGACGGGCTCGTCCTCGTGCCGTACTTCGTCGGCGAGCGGACCCCGAACCGTCCCGACGCCACCGCGTCGCTGCTCGGGATGACCCCGGGGACGACGGACCGGGCGCACCTGGCGCGTGCCGCGGTCGAGGGCATGCTCTGCACCCTCGCCGACGGCCTGGCCGCGGTCGAGCGCACGGGCGTCACGGTCGAGCGGTTGCTGCTCATCGGTGGCGCCGCACAGAACGAGGCCGTCCGGGCCGTCGCCGCGCAGGTCTTCGGCCGCGAGGTCCTCGTGCCGGAACCGGGCGAGTACGTCGCCGCCGGCGCTGCCCGACAGGCCGCGTGGGTCCTCACCGGGGACCTGCCCGGCTGGACGGTGCCGACGACGTCGATACCGGCGGCCCCGCACCCCGAGGTGCTCGAGCGCTACCGGGCCGCCGTCGGCTGACCGCGAGTCGCCACGTCGGCGGCGATCCGCAACGCCACGGCGTCGCGGATCGTCGCCGGCGTCGCGTCCGCGACCGTGTGCCCCACGTCAGTCCGGCCGCGCCGCCGGCTTCGACCGGACGTGCGCCCGCTCACCCTGCGGCCCGTACAGGCACAGGATCTCGGTGACCTGGTCGCTCACGTTGCCGACCCAGTGCGGCGTGTGGGTGTCGAACTCGACGACCTCTCCCGGGCCGAGGTCGAACACCTCGTTCCCGAGGACCAGTCGGAGCCGACCGGACAGCACGTAGAGCCACTCGTACCCCTCGTGCGTCTTGAGGGTGGTGTCCGTTCCGTGGTCGTGCGGCGCGATGAGCTGCTTGAAGGACCGCACACCCCCGGTCCGCCTGGTCAGCGGGATGACCACGCGGCCGCCGCGCCGCTCGGGCTTGAGGTGCACGCGTGGATCTCCCGTCGCCGGAGCCCCGACGAGGTCGTCGAGCGGCACCTGGTGGGCCCGGGCCAGCGGCAGCAGCAGCTCGAGCGTCGGCTTCCGTTGCCCGGACTCCAACCGCGAGAGCGTGCTCACCGAGATCCCGGTGCGTTCCGCGAGCGCGGCGAGCGTGGTGCCCCGGCGCGCCCGGAGCGCCCGGAGGCGTGGGCCGACCGCGTCGACGACGTCAGCCGTCGTCGGCTCGGCGGGGTGGGCCTCCCGTCCGTGTGTCATGCGCTCATGTTGCCAGAGCAGCAACGCGTCTTGCCAACTTCAAACGGCGGAGCACAGCATCGTGCCATGTCCCCATCACGAGACGTCATCGTCGTCGGCGGCGGTGCCGCCGGCCTGTCCGCAGCCCTCATCCTCGGTCGTTCGCGCCGGTCCGTCCTCGTCGTCGACGCGGGCGAACCGCGGAACGCGCCGGCCGAGGGCGTCCACAACTACCTGGGCCAGGAGGGCGTGAGCCCCTTCGACCTCGTCCGCACCGGCCGTGCGGAGGTGGCCCGGTACGGCGTCACCGTCACCGACGGGAGGGTGGTGTCCGCGTCCGCCGCACCCGTCACCGACGGCGATCCGCTCGGCTTCCACCTCACGCTCGACTCGGGCGAGGTCGTCTCGGCGCGCCGTGTCGTCATCGCCGGCGGTGGCGTCGACGTCCTGCCGGACGTCCCCGGCCTCGCCGAGCACTGGGGTCGCGGGGTCGTGCACTGCCCGTTCTGCCACGGGTGGGAGGTCCGCGACCGGCGGATCGGCGTCCTCGTGGCCACACCCGCGGGCGCCCACCAGGTGCAGATGTTCCGGGCGCTCAGCGACGACGTCACGGCGTTCGTGGCGGATCCGGCACTCCTCGACGACACTGTCCTCGCCGGTTTCACGGCCCGCGGCGTCAAGGTGGTCCGCTCCACGATCGCACGCGTGCTGTCCGAGGGTGACACCCTGACCGGGGTGGAGCTGCCCGACGGGACGGTCGTCGGGCTCGACGCCCTGGCCGCCGCCAGCCGCCTCGAGGCCCGGGTCGACTGGGCCGTCGGCCTCGGCCTGACGCCTGTCGACCAGGAGGCGAACGGGACCCGCTTCGGCCGGGTGCTCGCGGTCGACGGCCTCGGGAAGACCGACGTGGCCGGGGTGTACGCCGCGGGCAACGTGGCGAACGCGATGCTGACGGTCATCGGCTCGGCGGCGGCGGGGACGCAGACCGGGGCGGCCGTGCACGGGGACCTGCTGCAGGCGGACGTGGCGGCGGCGCTGCCGCGCTGAACGGACGGTGGAGGCGGGCGGCGCGGGGCGGGGCGGGGGCGAAGTGCCGCAGCCCGTGCGTGAAGTCCACCTGCGCGCGGCAGTCCAGGTCGTCGGCGATGGGCGCTGGGGGCGCCGTGACGTGG
>NZ_QKTS01000019.1:0-46225 GCF_003234525.1 Curtobacterium sp. MCBD17_021
GCGGGGAAGCGTGGGCGGGGCCGGTCGGACAGGGCGTCCGCCGGCCCCGCGGGGTGTCACTGCTCGGCGGTGAGGGGCAGGTAGACGGTGTCGACCTTGGCGCCCGCGTTCTCCTGGACGATCTTGATGTTGTAGTTCGTCGGAGGGGTGTTGAGGATGCGGTGGATGGTCCACTTGCCGCGTGCGTCGGCGATGCCCGTCGCCGGGTTGATGGGGTTGTCGCCCCAGGCGTAGAGGGTGACCGTCGTGCCGGGTGTCGCGGTCCCGGTGAACGTCTGGTTCCCGGGGGTGAAGGCGCCGCCCGCGTGGCTGGTGACCGTCAGGTCGGCCGGGGCGCCGACCCAGCCGTAGGGTGCGACGCGGATGTCGTCGATCTGGTTGACCTTGCCCTCGGCGGCGGGCTCCTGACGGATGCCGATCCGGTCGTAGTTGGTGTTCGCCAGACCGCGGCGGATGGTCCAGTCACCGGTCTTGCTGTCCGCCTTGGTCGTGATGTCGTACTGCTCGACGGCGGGGTTGTCGAGGCCGAACGGGTTGAACACGATCGTCGCGCCCGGAGTCGCCTTGCCCGCGAAGGTCTGGTCACCGGGGTTGAAGAAATCGCCGTCCTTGAAGTTGGTCAGCTGCAGGTCGCCCGGTGCACCGATGCCGTCGTAAGGGCGGAGGTTCCAGTTCAGGAGCTCGTTGGTGACACCGGCCTGTGGGGTCTGCTTCACCGAGAACAGTGGGTAGGTGGTGTTCGCCAGGCCCCGCTTGATGCTCCACTCACCGAACTGGTCGACCGTGGTCGTCAGGTCCTGCGCAGCGGTCGCGGGGGAGAAGCCGTGGACGTTCAACGTGACCGTCGCGCCGACGGTGCCACGGCCGGTGAAGAGCTGCTCGCCGGGCATGAACGTGCCGTTCTTGACATGCGAGCTGATCTGGATCGACTCCGCTGTGATCGGCGCGGTCGAGCTGGCTGTGGTGGTGGTCGTCAGGGCGCCCTTCGACTTCGCGGTCGCCTGCAGCTCGATCTTGCCCGCACCGAGGCCGGTGAGGTCCCGGGAGAAGGAACCGTCGGCATTCGTCACCGTGAACGAGTCGACCTGCTTGCCGCCGGTCGTGATCGTGACCTGCGCACCCTTCGAGGACTTCCCGGTGACGGTCGTCTTCCCGCCGGTGAACGTGGTCGGAGCGTCCAGCGACACCGCGGCACCGTAGTCGATCTCGGTCGTGGTGGTCTGTGCGCCCTCGATGCCGGTCTGCTCGACCGTCAGCTCGTGCTTGCCCGGACCGATCGGGTCGATGGCGAGCGACCAGTTGCCCTCGTCGTCGACAGTGGTGTCACCGAGGCGCTTGCCGTCCTCGTCCTCGACCTCGATCGTCGCGTCGGCGACACCCGTACCCGAGACGACGGCCTTCTTCGTGATGTCATCCGGGAACTCCACCGACGCGGTCGGGTTCGCGACCGAGGACTTGCCCGGGTTCACCGTGACCGCAGCCGACGTGATGTTCGCTCCCTTGGTCATGCCGCTGACGAGGAGCTTGTACTCCCGGTCTTCGAGATCGTCGATCCAGAGGCGGAACCTGTCGTCTGTGCCGGCACGAACCGACCCGAGGACGTTCTGGGGAGAACTCGTCTCGTATGCCTTGATCTGGGTTCCGGAGGGAGCGGTGCCGGTGACGAGCAACGACTCTCCTGCCGCGACCTCGGGCTCCGAGTCGGACGTGACGGTGACGCCGTCCCCGTAGTCGACCGGGAGTTCGAGTTCTCCGTTGTGGCGATCGCTCCGGATCGTCTGGCTCACCGTGATGTCCCAGACCCCGGCTCGGTTCGGCGGGTTCAGCGGAGTCTGCCAGTCACCGTTCTCGTCGGACTCGGCGGTGAAGGGCAGTTTCTGCTGACCGAACCAGAAGTTGACAGTGGTGTTCGGCTGGGCCTTGCCCGCCAGCTGTGCCACGGTCGCCACGTCCGAGTCGAAGCTGGCGGACGCGCTGACCCTCCGGACCTCGAGTGCCACTTCCACCTCGAGTTCCGCGACGGACTCGCCGCCGTCGAAGGCCTCGATCGAGACCTTCGTGCTCCCGATGGGCAGGCCTGTGAGCTGTGCCATGAAGGAGGGAGATGCGAGAGCCTTGCGGACGTGTTTGTTGCTCCCCTCTTCATCGACCCAAGAGATGTCCACCTCCGTGGTCCGTTCGGGGAGGTACCCGCTGAGGACTGCGGTTCCTGCATTGACATCGATGTCCGACACTTCGGCATCGATCAGCTTCAGGTTCGAGTAAACGGTGGTGTTGGCGCCCTCACGGTTCTCGCCGGAGACCTTCCAGGTCGAACCCATCTTCCAGGTGCTGAGGTACTTGGTCGAGCCCTTGGCGCGTAGGCCGTCACCCTTTCCCGCGTACGGATTCTCGACGGTCGTCCACTCGAACTGCTGCGAATCGGATCCGTCGCAAGGTCTTGCAAGCCAGGCGGCGCGGAGGTCCCCGGCGGTGACGCAGAGATCCGTACCGAAGGGCTTGACCGGTCCTGTCGTCCCCTTCGCAGGGAACGTCCAGATGGTCGCCCTCTCGAGGGCGCCTGCCTCGCTTCCCGACGGTGTCGCGCTGATCTCGCTTCCTGAGGAGGGCTTCTCCCAGGAGAACCACTGGTTCGACAGGTTCCTCTGCACGAGCGGGCCGGTCAGGCGGTCGACCGCTGTCGCTGCTGTCGCCGCTGCCGTCGCGGGGCCGGACGAGAGTCCGGCTGCGAGAGTGGCTGCGGCGACGCCGGTCGCGGCCGCAGCTCGAAGGAATGACTTCATGTGAAGAGGTGTCTTTCGGGGTAGGGCCGCACAGGAGCGCGGCGAATTGCTGGAGTAAGAAATGTCACATGCGATCGCTGTGGGGATGCCGAGTGCAATGTGTACCGCGCAACCTTGCGTCCACCTGGCGCAACTTCTCCCCCCTGGACTTGACGCGCCATTCGTCGCGAGTAAACTTGAGCCCAGCGGACGCAAGTCCGCGTAGACTTCAGCAAGACCACGCACCCGATCGAAGGAGCACCAACACATGGGACGTGCAGTAGGCATCGACCTCGGAACCACCAACTCCGTCGTCTCTGTTCTCGAGGGCGGCGAGCCCACCGTCATCGCCAACGCCGAGGGGCTCCGCACGACGCCCTCGATCGTGGCGTTCACGAAGGACGGCGAGGTCCTGGTCGGCGAGACCGCCAAGCGCCAGGCCGTCACGAACGTCGACCGCACCATCGCGAGCGTCAAGCGCCACATCGGTACCGACTGGAAGGTCGACATCGACGGCAAGAGCTACACGCCGCAGGAGATCTCGGCCCGTACGCTCGGCAAGCTCAAGCGCGACGCCGAGCAGTACCTCGGCGAGGACGTCACCGACGCGGTCATCACCGTCCCGGCGTACTTCAACGACGCCGAGCGTCAGGCCACCAAGGACGCCGGTGAGATCGCCGGCCTCAACGTCCTCCGCATCATCAACGAGCCGACCGCTGCGGCACTCGCGTACGGCCTCGACAAGGGCAAGGAAGACGAGCTCATCCTGGTCTTCGACCTCGGTGGCGGCACGTTCGACGTCTCCCTGCTCGAGGTGGGCAAGGACGAGGACTTCTCCACGATCCAGGTCCGCGCGACCTCCGGCGACAACCGCCTCGGCGGCGACGACTGGGACCAGCGCATCGTCGACCACCTCGTCAAGAAGTTCAAGGACGAGCACGGTGTCGACCTGTCGACCGACAAGATCGCGAAGCAGCGCCTCAAGGAAGCTGCTGAGCAGGCGAAGAAGGAGCTGTCGAGCCAGCTCAGCGCGAGCATCCAGCTCCCGTACCTGACCCTGACGGCCGAGGGCCCGCTCAACCTCGACGAGACCATCTCGCGCGCCCAGTTCGAGCAGATGACCTCCGACCTGCTCGACCGCACGAAGAAGCCGTTCAACGACGTCATCAAGGAGGCGGGTGTCAGCGTCAACGACATCGCGCACGTCGTCCTCGTCGGCGGATCGACCCGCATGCCCGCCGTGGCCGAGGTCGTCAAGTCGCTGACCGGTGGCAAGTCGCCGAACCAGGGTGTCAACCCGGACGAGGTCGTCGCCGTCGGCGCCGCGCTGCAGGCCGGTGTCCTCAAGGGCGAGCGCAAGGACGTCCTCCTCATCGACGTCACGCCGCTCTCGCTCGGCATCGAGACCAAGGGCGGCCTGATGACGAAGCTCATCGACCGCAACACCGCGATCCCGACCAAGCGCAGCGAGACCTTCACGACCGCAGACTCGAACCAGCCGTCGGTCGCGATCCAGGTCTTCCAGGGCGAGCGCGAGTTCACCCGTGACAACAAGCCGCTCGGCACCTTCGAGCTCACCGGCATCGCGCCGGCACCCGCGGGCATCCCGCAGATCGAGGTCACGTTCGACATCGACGCCAACGGCATCGTGCACGTGTCCGCGAAGGACAAGGGCACCGGCAAGGAGCAGTCGATGGTCATCTCCGGCGGCTCGTCGCTGCCGAAGGAGGACATCGAGCGCATGGTCCGCGAGGCCGAGGAGCACGCGGCCGAGGACAAGGCCCGCCGCGAGGCGAGCGAGCGTCGCAACCAGGCCGAGCAGCTCGTCTACTCGATCGAGAAGCTCATCAAGGAGAACGACGACAAGCTCCCCGCGGACGTCAAGTCCGAGGTCCAGGGTGACGTCGACGGCCTCAAGTCCGCACTCGCGGGCGACGACGACGAGGCCGTGAAGACCGCGTTCGACAAGCTCAACGAGTCGCAGGGCAAGCTCGGACAGGCGATCTACGCGCAGAGCCAGGCAGCTGACGCCGCCGGCGATGCGGGTGCGGGCACCGGTGCCGAGGGTCAGACCACCGGTGACGACGAGGACATCGTCGACGCCGAGGTCGTGGACGACGACAACGACAACGACAAGAAGTAGGACACATGACCACCAGCAACGAGAACCCGCAGGACCCGCAGCACGACGGCGCCGACCTGCCCGGAGGCTCGGCTGACGGTGGGCAGACCGGTTCGGGCCCGGCGGACGCTTCCGCCGGGCCCGCCGGGTCCGCTCCCCAGGGTGGGCAGGCACAGGGCGGCCAGGCACAGGGCGGCCAGGCGCCGGGCAACCCGGTCGAGGGCTCCGAGGACGGTGCGACGGCTGACGTCGACGGCACCGAGGACCTCATCGAGGCCGAGGGTCCGGACGTCGAGGTGTCGACGGACGCCCCGCCGGCGAACGACCTCAGCCCCGAGGACGAGGCGCTCCTGGCGGACGCAGCGACCGGCATCGCCGAGGACCGGCTCTCGCCGTCCGACCGCGACCTCGTCGGTGAGATGCGGACGGACATGCTCCGCGCCCAGGCCGAGCTCGTGAACTTCCGGAAGCGCGTCGAGCGTGACCGGGACGCCAACCGCGAGGCCGTCATCGCCGAGGTGGTGCGTGCACTGCTCCCCGCCCTCGACGACCTGAACCGGGCCGAGTCGCACGGCGACCTCGCCGAGGGGCCGATGCAGGTCATCGCCCAGAAGCTCCGCAGCGGGTTCGACAGGTTCAAGCTCGTGCAGATCGGCGAGAAGGGCGAGACCTTCGACCCGAACGTGCACGAGGCGATCGTCCAGCTGCCCACGCCGGGTGCGACCGGCCAGACCGTGGCGGACGTCGTCGAGCCGGGCTACAAGCTCGGTGACCGCGTGCTCCGTGCGGCCAAGGTCGCCGTGGCGGTGCCGGCCTGAGGGTCGGCGACGGTGGAAGGGAGGTGAGCCGTGGCCAGTCAGGACTGGTTCGACAAGGACTTCTACGCAGTGCTCGGGGTGTCGAAGGACGCCTCCGAGGCTGATCTGAAGAAGACGTACCGCAAGCTCGCGCGGCAGTACCACCCGGACTCCAACCCGGGTGACGCTGCTGCAGAGTCGAAGTTCAAGGAGATCAGCGAGGCGTACTCGGTGCTCTCCGACAAGGAGCAGCGCAAGGAGTACGACCAGGTCCGTGCGATGGGCTCCGGCGCTCGGTTCACCTCGGGTGGGCCGGGCGGCCAGGGCGGCTTCGAGGACGTCTTCGGCGGCATGTTCGGTGGAGGCGGCGGCGGACAGCGCGTGCGCTTCGGCCAGGGCGGCGCCGGCGGTGCCGGCGGGTTCGAGGACATCCTCGGCGGCATGTTCGGCGGGGGCGGCTTCGGCCAGAACTCCGGCGGCTTCCGGGGCTTCGGGGGACCGACGAAGGGGCGCGACGTCACCGCGACGACGACGCTCGACTTCGCCACCGCGATCGCCGGCGACACGGTGAAGCTGGCGCAGGGCAACGGCCGGCCGGTGAACGTCCGCATCCCCGCGGGCGTCGCCGACGGGCAGAAGATCCGGCTGCGAGGTCGGGGTGAACAGAGCCCCGACGGCGGCGAGGCCGGCGACCTGGTGGTCACCGTCTCCGTCCGCAAGCACCCGGTGTTCGAGCGCGACGGGCAGAACCTCCGCGTGGACGTCCCCGTGACGTTCGTCGAGGCGGCGCTCGGTGCCACGATCCAGGTGCCCACGCTCGGTGGTGAACCCGTCAAACTGCGGGTCGCGCCGGGCACGCCCTCGGGCCGGGTCCTCCGCGTCAAGGGCCGGGGCGTCCCGGGCAAAAACGGCACCGGTGACCTGCTCGCCACCGTCCAGGTCGCCGTCCCGTCCCACCTGTCCGACAAGGCACGCGCAGCGCTCGACGCCCTCGCGGACGCCCTGCCGGACGAGGACCCCCGCGAGGACCTCCTCGCCAGGGCGCGCGAGTAGCGCGCACCACACCCAGCTGGGAGGCCCGGTGTGGCTCCGTCAGGGAACCGCACCGGGCCTCCAGTCGATCCGGCAAGGAGCGCTCTGATGGCCGACATGGACGAGAACTCGCCCGTCTTCGCGATCGCGGTCGCGGCCGAGCTCGCCGAGATGCACCCGCAGACCCTGCGGCAGTACGACCGGCTCGGCCTCGTCGTGCCCGGGCGTACCCGTGGCGGCTCGCGCCGGTACTCGATGCGCGACATCACGCAGCTCAGGGAGATCGCGCGGCTCGGGTCCGAGGGCGTGTCCCTCGAGGGGATCCGCCGGGTGCTGGACCTCGAGAACGAGAACGCCCTGCTGCGGACGCGCGTCCGCGAGCTCGAGACCGCGCTCGCCGACCAGCTCATCAACCGGCCGGGCGCACGCGTCTTCGCAGCGACGACCACCGGAGCGGCGGTCTCACTCCGAGCCGGCATGCGACCGCAGCGCAACAACGCCGTGGTGCTCTACCGCCCACCGCGCTGATTCCTTCTCCGGTGACATGTGACATACCCCTTCGGTAGCTTCGAGGTGGCTCGTTCGAGTCACCCATCGACACCGAGGAGGAACCATGCGATCCCGACCACCCGTCATCGCGGCCGTGACGGCAGCGCTCATCGCCATCAGCACACTCGTCAGTCCGGTCTCCGGTGCCACCGCTGCGGAACTCCCGCAGCACGAGTCCGCCGAGCAGCGCGGTGCGCCTGAGGGGCCGTCGACGAGGACGATCCCGCTTGTGCCGATCGGCGTCCGCGTCGAGACGAGCACCGAGGGCTTCACGGTGTACGCGACACCGCAGTGCACCCTCGCGACCTACTGCAAGTCGTGGGTCCGCGTCCTCAGCGCCCAGGTCGACAAGTGGCAGGTGAACACCCGGAACGGGTACTTCGTCCGTTGGCCGTCGAACTGGGCCGAGGGGACGTCGCGCTCCGACGGCGTCGTGCTGAGCGAGGCCTGTGACCTCATCAACTGCTACTACAACCTCGGTCGGAGCGCCTCCGTGGGCACCATCACGCGCCCGTACGCCCCGCGAGCGCTGAACGTGTCGGTGGCGAGCAAGGACGACGTCGCCCGCACCGCTCGCGTCCAAGGGTCCGCCACTCCCGGTGCATCGATCCGCCTGAACGGTGACGAGGTCGCGAAGGCGGACTCGTCCGGCACCTGGTCGCACACCCTGACCGGCCTCAGCGTCGGGACGAACACACGCACGTACCAGCAGTACGTCGACGGCACCTACCGCGACCAGAAGTCCGTGTCGGTCACCATCGCCGACCAGGCGCTCACGGCGACCGCGTCGCACGTCGACCCGGTCGCGCGGACGGCGACGGTCTCCGGGAAGGCACCGAACCGCGCGACGAGCATCGACGTCGTCTGGACCCGGAACGGCGTGGAGGAGAAGCGGATCGTCCGGCCGTCGAACGGCTCGTGGACGCTCGACGTCGACGGGTTGGTGTTCGGGCAGAACGCCGTGCGGGTCGAGGCGTTCGCCGGCGCGCAGTCGATCGGCACAGCCTCGGTCGTGGTCGACGTCCCCGCGCCGGCGTTCAGCGCAACGGCATCCTTCCCCGACGACGTGACGAAGCCGGTGACCGTGGGCGGGAACGGTGCTCCCGGGGCCACGGTCGTCGTGCGCGACGGCGACGATGAGCTCGCGCACGCGACGGTCGACCCCGCGGGGGCGTGGTCGGTGACGCTGGCCGCACCCGACCGCGGTGGCGTGCGGCGGGTCGAGGTCGAACAGTCGGGCGCCGGCGTCCCGGCCGCGCGTGCGTCGGTCGACATCGACTACGGTCCCGGGGTCCGGATCACGTCGCCCGGCAACGGGTTCGTCATCCCGCCGGCGTTCCCCGAGGTCCGCATCGTCGGCACCGCGGCCCCGCATGCCGTCGTCCGGCTCAGCGAGCAGGGCGTGGCGGGGAGCGACCTCGGCACCGTGACCGCGAACGACGCCGGTCGTTGGGCGATCACGACACCGGCGCTCGAGGTGCGGAACCAGGCGCTCCTCGCGACGGCGAAGTCCCGCGGTGCCAACACGACGACGGACACCGTGTCCTTGCGCGTCCAGTGATGCCCGGGCTCGGGCCTGCAAGCTCGGCGTGCAGGCCCGGGCCCGCTCTCGTCCTCGCGTGCGTGATCACCTCCGATGCCGGCGATCGTCCCGTCACGGCAGCGGGTCGTCGAAGAGCGCGTCGAAGTCCGCGTCCGCGGACGCACAGCGCCGGTTCGCCTCCTGGAGGGTTCCCGGGTCGAGCGGCGCACCGGGCCGGGCGGACCGCACGTGTGCGATGACGGCGCGGATGCACGACGAGCACATGTCAGCGGTCCGCCGCGTCCGGGTCGGGCAGCAGGTGCGCCGCCCACGTCGCCCGCTCTGCCAGTCGGCCGTCGCGGCAGTCCACGGCCACGCGGAGGGCGACGACGCTGTTCCGGATGTCCGGCCACGGCAGCACGGCGTCGAGCTCCTCGTGCCGTAGCCGGAACGTCAGGCCGTCGAGTGACCCGTGCAGCGTCGCCGTGAGCATCGGGTTCCGGCACTCCTGGATGAAGGTCCGGTAGATCGGGGTCGCGGCGTCCGCCGACGAGCGCCACGACGGTGTCTCCAGGCAGTCGAGCAGAACGCCGAGGCGCCGGAAGAGCACGGCTCGGCTCCGGTCGCCGAGTCGTGGCACCGCGATACGGACGACGCCGCCGAAGAGCAGACCGAGCGCTTGGAGCGCCGGCACGACGTCCTCACGCGCGGGCACGGCGACCCGTGTGTACCGGTTCGCCCGCAGCTCGACCAGGCCGAGGTGCGCCAAGTCGGCCAGGGCCTCGCGCACCGGCGTCCGGGAGCATCCGAGTCGGACCGCGAGGTCCTCGTCGTCGAGGCGGTCGCCGGGGCACAGGGACCCGCGCATGATCTCGACCCGGAGGCGCTCCCGGGCGAGGTCACGCAGCAACGGCCTGGTGTCGGATCGCGGTGCGAACATCGGCCCCTCTCGCCCCTCGGCTGAAGCCCGGTCGGTCCGGACGATCCCGAGCGTAGGGTCCCGTCCAGCCTCCGTCACGTGTGATATACCGCGACTGTCCATCCGGCGGTGCTCGACAGCTCGCGACCACTACCCTCGGACCGTGCCGTCCTTCGACTTCGCCGACCACTTCCGGCGCGACTCCCGGGAACACGGCCCGGACCTCATCGCGATCGACGGGACGGACCGCTTCCTGCTCGACGAGGTACCGCACCTCCACGGCGACGCCCTGCGGCACCCCGGCGCGGTCACGGTCGTCGACGACCGGTACGGCGTGCTCACGCTCGGCGTCCTCGCCCTGCACGGCGCCTCCGACGTGCGGGTCGTCCAGGATTCGCTCGTGGGGGAGCGTGCGCTCGAGGCCAGCGCCGGGACGTTCGGCCGGCGCGGGTTCCACCACCCCGAGGGCTTCGAGGAGGCGTTCCGGGACGCTCGGCTCGTGCTCCTGCGGCTGACGAAGGGGCATGACCGCCTCGACGAGGTCGCCCGGGCCGTCGCACGCTGGGCCGCCCCCGACGTCGTGCTCGTGTGCGGCGGCCGGACGAAGTACATGACGCTCTCGCAGAACGACCTGCTGCGGCGCTGGTTCGGCGAGGTCACCGCGAGCCGTGGCCGGGGGAAGTCCCGGTTGCTCATCGCGTCGGACCCTCGGCTGGACGCCGCCGCGGAGGCCGACCGTGCCGACCCGTGGCCGCGCCGGGTCCACCAGGACGACCTCGACGTGACGATCACCGCGCACGGCGGCGTCTTCGCGGGGACGTCGCTCGACCTCGGCACCCGGGTGCTCCTCGAGGCTGCAGAGGCTGCGGTCCCCGCCGCCAGGGACGTCGTCGACCTCGGGTGTGGCAACGGCGTCGTCGCGACCGTCCTCGCTCGCCGCCGCGCGCACGTCCGCGTCGTGGCGACCGATGTGTCGGCGGCGGCGATCGCCTCAGCGCGGTCGACTGCCGACGCCAACGGCGTCGGCGAACGTGTCCGGACGATCCGCAGTGACGCCGGCGACGAGCTCGACGCGGACACCGCCGACCTGGTGCTGTGCAACCCGCCGTTCCACGCCGACACCACGGTGACCACGGACGCGGCCGAGGCGATGTTCCGGAACGCGGCCGCGATCCTCCGACCGGGCGGTGAGCTGTGGACGGTCTGGAACTCGCACCTGCGCTACCGCCCGGTGCTCGAGCGCACGGTCGGACCGACCCGTCAGGTCGCGCGGACGGCCAAGTACACGGTGACCGCCTCGGTCGCTCGGCACTGAAGCCCTTCCGGACAGCGAACGGCCCCGCCCCGTCGTGTGACGGGCGCGGGGCCGGCGCGGTCGGCGAGCCGGGAGGCTCAGGCCGGGACGTAGTCGAACGTGTCCGGGTCCGGGCCGGTGCGGTGACCCTTGTCGAGGGTCGTGATGTCCGTCATGTCCTCGTCGGAGAGTTCGAAGTCGAAGATCGCGAAGTTCTCCTCGACGCGGGAGCGGGTGACCGACTTCGGGAAGACGATGTCGCCACGCTGGATGTGCCAGCGGAGGACGACCTGTGCCGGGGTCTTGCCCGTGGCTCCGGCGATGCGGACGATGGTCTCGTCGTCGAGGACGAGGCCCTGCGCGATCGGGGACCAGGCCTCGGTCGCGATGCCGTGCTCGCGACCGTAGGCGCGGAGCTCGTCCTGCACGAGGTACGGGTGCACCTCGATCTGGTTGACGGCCGGGGTGACCGTCGTCTCGGCAGCGAGGCGGTTGAGGTGGTGCGCCTGGAAGTTGCTGACGCCGATCGAACGCGCCGTACCGGCGTGGTAGAGCTCCTCGAGCGCCTTCCACGTCGGGACGAAGTCACTCACCGTCGGGAGCGGCCAGTGGATGAGGAACAGGTCGGTGTAGCCGCCGAGCAGGTCGGCCGACTTCTTGCCGTTCTCGGCGGCGAGCTGCGGGTCGTGGAAGCCGTTGTTGAGCTTCGACGTGACGAAGATCTCCGAGCGGTCGATGCCGGACTCCGCGATGGCCTCGCCGACCTCCTTCTCGTTGCCGTACATCTCGGCGGTGTCGATGTGGCGGTAGCCGACCTCGAGCGCGGCCAGGGTGGCGGCCTTCGTCTCGGAGGGGTCGATCTGGAAGACGCCGAAGCCGAGCTGGGGGATCGTGCGTCCGTCGTTGAGCGTGATGTTCGGAACGGTCATGTCCCCAGACAACACCCGCGCGGCTCACAGACGTTGCGGGAAGACCCAGGGCCCGGTGGCTACTCGAGCGCCGCGGTGATGTAGGCCACCAGGGCCTCGCCGTACGCGATCGCCGGGTCCGTCGCGGCGAACGTCCGGTCGGCGCCGCCGATCGTCGCCGACACCGTGTGCAGGGCGCCTCCGGCCGGCGTGACGGTCCGGGTCAGTCCGACGAACGCGGGCCCCAGGAGGTCGCGCAGCTGGTCCTCGCGGGGGAGCCAGAGCGACTCGTCCGCCGTCACCGAGTCGAGCGCCCACTCCGTCGTGCCGTTGAAGCCCAGGATCGTACCGGTCGGGTGGTCGTGCCGTTCGACGGTCATCTCGGACACGGTGTAGACGTCCTCGTCGACGCCCGGCTTGTCGATGACGAAGCGGTCGCCGGTGTCCGGGTGCCAGCGGAGGCCGGCGTCACGCAGGGAGCGGGCGAGTTCGACGCTGATCATGCGCTCCACCCTGGCACTCGGGGGTGCGGTCCGGCCGGGAGGCCCGTGGCAGGTGACCGTGGAGGTCGCGGCCGGTGGACCGCACGTTCCGCACCTCGGACCACGATGCCGGGTAGCCGTACTAGCATCACCGAGCATCCTCACGTGCGACCGCCCGCCGGTCCGCGTGCGCGACGCGACGACGCCCGGGCGACCGGTGCCGTGCCTCCCGGCCGTGGCCGACGAGGTGCCGGAGTGTCGGACGACGTCCCGGACCGTGCTCGATGCGGACCGATCCGCCAGCAGAGAAGGACCCGCATGACCCTCGAACGCGAGGAACTCCGCGACGACTGGACCGTGTCCGCGGCGGAGGAGGACGCACGCGCCGACCTCCCGCAGGCGGTGCGCGGCCGGGCCCTCCCGGCGACGGTGCCCGGCCAGGTGCACATCGACCTCGAGCGTGAGGGGCTGCTGCCGGACCCCGCGTTCGACCGCAACGAGTCGTCGACCGCGTGGGTCGGACAGACCGACTGGGTCTACCGACGGACCGTCGACGTGGACCCGCGCGGGTTCGAACGCGTCGACCTGGTCTGTGACGGTCTCGACACCGTCGCCACCCTGACGCTCGACGGCGTGCAGGTGGGGACCACCCGGAACATGCACCGTCGCTACCGCTTCGACCTGCTCGACCTGACCGACGGGACGAACGCGAGCACCGACCGCGAGCTCGAGGTCCTGTTCGAGTCACCGTACCGCGAGGCCGAGCGGGTCGCCGCCCGCGCGGGAACGATGCCCGGCCCGTACGACGAGCCGTTCCCGTACGTGCGGAAGCAGGCGTCGAACTTCGGCTGGGACTGGGGTCTGACGGCGGTGACGAGCGGCCCGTGGCGTCCGGTCGCCATCGAGCGCTGGTCCACCGCACGACTGCGCGACGTCCGGCCGCTGGTCGACGTCGAAGCGGGGGAAGGTGTCCTCGACGCCCACATCGCGTTCGAGCGCTCCGGCATGAACGACCTGGACCAGGACGGGGAGGACGACGACCTGGTGCTCGTCGTCACGGTGTCCGGTCACGGCACGAAGCAGCGCTCGCGGGTGAACGTGACGCCGAAGGAGGACGAGGCCGTCGTGACGGTCCGGATCCCCGAGGCCGAACTCTGGTGGCCGCGCGGGTACGGCCCCCAGCCGCTCTACGACGTCGAGGTGCACCTGCAGACCGTGGACGGGGACGTCCTCGACCGCTCGTCCTTCCGGACGGGCTTCCGCTCGGTGCACGTGGACACGGCCGAGGACTCGGTCGGCCGTCCCTTCGCGATCCGGGTGAACAGCACCCTGATCGACGTCCGTGGCGTGAACTGGATCCCGGACGACGTGATCGTCTCCCGGGTGACGAAGGAGCGGTACGCCGAGCGGCTCGACGCGGCCGTGATGCTCAACGCGAACCTGGTGCGGGTGTGGGGCGGCGGCGTCTACGAGTCGCACGACTTCTACGAGCGCTGCGACGAACTCGGGCTGCTGGTGTGGCAGGACTTCCTGTTCGCCTGCGCCTCGTACCCCGAGATCGAACCGATCCGCAGCGAGGTCATCGCGGAGGCGCGGGACAACGTCGGCCGCCTGGCCCGGCACCCGTCCCTCGTGGTCTGGAACGGCAACAACGAGAACATCTGGTTGCACGACGCCGACGGGTGGGGCGAGGAGCTCGGCGACCGCGGCTGGGGGCTCGACTACTACCTCGACCTGCTGCCGACGATCGTCGACGCCGTGGACCCGTCGCGGTTCTACACGGTGGCGTCGCCCTGGTCCGGTGACGAGGCGTTGGCTCCGAACGACGTGGACCACGAGACGCACCACTCGTGGGACGTCTGGAACCGGGTGTCGGACGAGCACTACCGCGACTCGGTGCCGCGCTTCGTGTCCGAGTTCGGTTGGCAGGCGCCGCCCGCGTGGCGGACCCTCCGCGAGGCCGTCACGGACGACCCGATGACCCCGACCTCTCCCGGGGTCGTGCACCACCAGAAGGCCGACGACGGCATGGGCAAGCTCGCCCGCGGCCTGGAGCCCCGGTTCGGCGGAGGTCGGGACACCGACTTCGACCGCTGGCACTGGCTCACCCAGCTGCAGCAGGCACGCGCGATCGCGACCGGTGTCGAGCACTGGCGGACGCACTGGCCGCGAACCACCGGCGTCGTCGTCTGGCAGCTCAACGACCTGTGGCCGGTGTCGTCGTGGTCGGCGATCGACTCGGCGGGGCGCCGCAAGCCGCTCGCGCACGAGCTGCGTCGCCTGTACGACGACGTCCTGCTGACGATCCGTCCGGTCTCGACCGTGGTCACCACGATCACGCCGCTCGCGCCGGGCTCGGAGCGCGAGGACCGGACGGGAGGCGCGCACCCGCCGACCGCGCAGCTGCCGGTTCCCGACGCCGACGGCTCCCCGGTCGAGGTCGCCGTCCGGTCCGCGCGGAACGGCATCGACTCGGTGGTCCGCGTGCGGCGCATCGACCTGGCCGGGCAGATCCTGGCCGAGGAGTACCTGCCGGTGCTCCTGAACGGCCCCGGAGTCGCCGTGGTGCGGCTGCCGGCCTCGGTCGGCGTCGTGGCGGACCCGCGCGGTGAGTTGATCGTGGCGGACATGGACTGGCGTCGAGCGGTGTGGACGCCGGCGCCCGACCAGGACATGCGCTGGCAGCCGGCCCACTACCGGGTGACCATGGCGGACGAGCCGGACCGCTCCGGCGTCCGGATGGTCGTCGAGGCGGAGTCGCTCGTGCGGGACCTGCTCGTGCAGCCGGACCGGGTGTCCCCGACCGGCACCGTGGACCGGGGGTTCATGACGCTGTTGCCCGGCGAACGGGTGGAGTACCGCGTCGCGGGCGTCACGGAGGCGGACGCTGCGGCCCTGACCGCGGCGCCGGTGCTCTGGACACTCGACCGCGTGCTCGCAGACTGACCGTCTGCCTGCATGTGATATTCAAAGGCCGTATACTGGTCGTCTGAGCGTCGGTCGGTCCGTCGCCGACGGCGGCTGCAGTTGCGGGTCGCCCGAGATCAGGAGGCCCGTTGTCCCAGACCCTTCCCCGGTCGACCCGGTCGACCCGGTCGACCCGGTCGACCCGGTCGACCCGACCGACCCCATCGTCCCGGTCGACCCCTGAGACCTGCTCCCGGGCGCAGGTGTCCACATCGAAGCGTCTCGTCTCCGTCCCGTTCGTCATGGCCGTGACGGACGTGGCGGCACTGCTCATCGCGTTCGCCGCTGCGCACATCGTCAGGTTCCCGGACGGTTCGCTCGTGCGTCCCCCCGTCAGCGTCGACTGGCTCGCGGGTCTGGTGACCATCGGGTTCTGGGCAGTCCTGCTCGCGACGATGCGGACTCGTGACCCGCGCGTCGTCGGGGTCGGCGGCGACGAGTACCGGCGGTTGCTCTTCGCGTCGCTCACGACCGGCGGCACCCTCGCCGTGACCGCGTTCCTGCTCGACCTGCAGATCAGCCGCGGGTACGTCGCCGTCGCGCTCCCGCTCGCGTTCGTGTTGCTCGCCATCGGCAGGAAGACCTGGCGGACGGCGCTCGTCCGCCGTCGGGCCCGGGGTCTCCACCTGGTCGACGTCCTCCTCGTGGGTGATCTGGACGACGTCGAGTACGTCGGGAACCGGATCGAGGCGTCACCGGCAGCGGGGTACCGGGTGCGCGGTGTCCTCACCGAGGGTCGCCCGAGTGGGCACGTGGCCTTGGACGGGACGACCCGCGTCCCGGTGCTCGGCCACGTCGACGACGTCCTCGCCGTCGCCCGCAGTGCCGGCGTCCGTGCGGTCGTCTTCGCCGGCGCGGTCCCCGGCGGTCATGAGCGTCTGCGGCGGTTGGGGTGGGAGATGGAGCGTCACGGCATCGAGCTCGTCGTCTCCTCTCCGCTCGTGGACGTCGCAGCCGCGCGCGTGCACCACCGAGCCGTCGACGGTCTCCCGCTGATGCACGTCGAGACGCCGGCCTACACGCGACGTCCGAGCAAGCGGGCCTTCGACGTCGTCGGGGCACTGTGTGGCCTCGTGCTGCTGGCTCCGGTCGCCGCGGCGATCGCGGTGGCGATCCGCCTGGACGACGGCGGACCGGTGTTGTTCCGTCAGCAGCGCGTCGGGCGCGGCGGTTCGGAGTTCTCCATCGTCAAGTTCCGGACCATGTGCGTCGACGCCGAGGACCGGAAGGCCGAGTTGCTCGCGGCGAACGAGGGTGCCGGCCCGCTCTTCAAGCTCCAGGCCGATCCGCGGGTCACCCGCGTCGGCGCGTTCCTCCGTCGGACGTCACTCGACGAGCTCCCGCAGCTGTGGAACGTCCTGACCGGTTCGATGAGCATGGTCGGTCCACGCCCGGCGCTCCCCGGCGAAGTCGCTGTCTACGCGGACTACGCGGAGCGCCGGTTGCTCGTGACCCCGGGCATCACCGGGCTCTGGCAGGTGAGTGGACGGTCCGACCTGGACTGGGCCGAAGGGGTCCGGCTCGACCTGCACTACGTCGAGAACTGGTCCTTCCTGCACGATCTCGTCATCCTGGCCCGCACGGTGCCGTCGGTCCTCCGGTCGCGCGGCGCGTACTGAGGCGTCGCGTCGGGCCACCCTGGACGATCGGTGTCCGTTGCACTGCCCGCCTGGGTTTCTCGGCCCCCGCGAGTTAGCATGGTCGGACAGCGGGACGCCGCCGCGCCGGTCGACGATGACCGGACCACGCGATCAGTCCCAGTACCGAAGGAGACATCATGTTCCAAGGCCTCACCGGACTCCACCTGGTGATCATCCTCGGCATCGTGCTGCTGTTGTTCGGTGCGACGAAGTTGCCGGCACTCGCGAAGGGCCTCGGTCAGTCGATCAACATCTTCAAGAAGGAGATGGACACCGACGACCGCAAGAAGCCGACGACGCCGGACGTGACCGACGCAGCGGGCTACGGCGCGACGGCGCAGCAGGCCGCCCCGGTGCAGCAGCCGGTCGTCAACCCCGGCCCCTCGGTGCAGCCGAACAGCGACTCGCGCTCCCAGTAGCGCCTCCGGACCGCCGACCCATCGGCATCCCGGCCCCGGGACCGACAGCCTCCGTGCACCTGCTCCTCCGCAGGTCGCCCGGAGGCTGTCGTCGTCCTGCGCTCCGCCACCACGCGGTCGTCCGGCGGCGCATGATGGCACCATGACGTCTGCCCGCCCCGCCGCCGACCGGTCGGGAGGCACGGCACCCCTCCACGACGACCGCCGACTCGTGCTCGTGGTCGCGATCCTGTCCTCGTTCGTCGTCGGCCTGGACTCCAGCGTCGTCAACGTGGCCCTGCCCGCGATCCGCACCGAGCTCGGCGGCGGACTGGTCGTGCAGCAGTGGACCGTCGACGCCTACCTGGTGACGCTCGGTTCGCTGATCCTCGTCGCCGGCTCGCTCTCGGACCTGTTCGGCCGGGTGCGCGTCATCACGTGGGGGCTCGTCGTGTTCGGCATCGCCTCGGTGGTGTGCGCGATCGCCCCGACCGGTGAGGTCCTCGTCGTCGCCCGGGCGTTCCAGGGCGTCGGCGGAGCGCTCGTCACGCCGAGTGCACTGGCACTCATCGTGGCGGCGTTCCGCGGGGCCGTGCAAGCGAAGGCGATCGGCACGTGGACGGCCTGGTCGAGCGCGGCGTCGATCCTCGGCCCGGTCGTGGGCGGGCTCATCGTGGACGGCATCGGTTGGCGGTGGATCTTCGTCGTCACGGCGGTGCCGATCGCGGTGACGATCCCGCTGGTCCGGCGGATCTCGGGCGACGTCGTCGCGGGGGACCGCCCCCGGGTGGACGTGGTCGGCGCAGTCCTGGCCGTCGTCGGGGTGGGTGGGGTGGTGCTCGGGCTCATCGAGCAGGAGCGCCTGGGGTGGGGTGCACCGGTCGTCGTCGCGGCGCTGGTCGTCGGCGCACTGGCGCTCCTCGCCTTCGTGCCGTGGGAACTCCGGGTGACGCGGACCTCCGGGTCGCCGCTCGTGCCGCTCGCACTCTTCCGGGCCCGGAACTTCGCGGTCGGCAACCTCGCCACGCTGTCGATCTACGGGGCGCTCGGCATGGTCTTCTTCGTCGTCACGCTGTTCCTGCAGGAGGTCTGGTCTTTCCCTGCATGGGTGGCGGGGCTCGCGACCCTGCCGCCGACCGTGGTGCTCCTGCTGCTCTCGACCACGGTCGGTGGTCTGGCCGGACGGTTCGGCCCGCGGTGGTTCATGGCCGCGGGCCCTGCGGTGGCCGCCGCCGGTGCGCTCCTCATGGTCACGGTCGGCGAGGACCCGAGCGGCTACTGGACCGCGGTGCTGCCCGGGCTGGTGCTCGTCGGGTTCGGGATCACCCTGATGGTCTCGCCGCTGACGAGCGCGGTGCTCGGCTCGGTGCCGCAGCACGAGGCCGGGGTCGGGTCGGCGATCAACAACGCGGTCGCCCGGATCGCCGGCCTGGTCACGGTCGCGCTCGCGGGTGTCGTGCTCGGTGGTGAGGTGAGTGTCGCCGGCGTCCACCGGGCGATGGTGGTGATGGCGGTCCTGCTCCTGGCCGGTGCCGTGGTGAGTGCGATCGGCATCGTGGACGTACGATCACCGGAAGCGGAAGAAACCAGCCCGTTGTAAAGTTGAGCCAGGTGGACTCAATGTGAGTCCGATGACTCCGTGACCACACGACCGACGCAACGGAAAGGACAACGCATGGCGAACCTCCAGGGCGCCCCTGACTCGCAGGAGAAGCAGAAGACCGCCCTCGAGCAGTACGGCGTCGACCTCACCGCGGTCGCCCGCAGTGGCAAGCTCGACCCGGTGATCGGCCGCGACGCCGAGATCCGACGGGTGTCGCAGGTGCTCACCCGCCGTACCAAGAACAACCCCGTGCTCATCGGCGAGCCCGGTGTCGGCAAGACCGCCGTCGTCGAGGGGCTCGCGCAGCGCATCGTCGCCGGTGACGTGGCGGACTCCCTCAAGGACAAGCGGCTCGTGTCGCTCGACATGTCCGCCCTCATCGCCGGCGCGAAGTACCGCGGTGAGTTCGAGGAGCGGCTCAAGGCCGTCCTCAAGGAGATCGACGACTCCGACGGCCAGGTCATCACGTTCATCGACGAGCTGCACACGCTGATGGGCGCCGGTGGCGGCGAAGGGTCGGTCGCGGCGTCGAACATGCTCAAGCCGATGCTCGCCCGCGGCGAGCTCCGGCTGATCGGTGCGACGACGCTCGACGAGTACCGCGAGTACATCGAGAAGGACGCCGCCCTCGAACGACGCTTCCAGCAGGTCTACGTCGGGGAGCCGAGCGTCGAGGACACCGTGGCGATCCTCCGCGGCCTCAAGGAGCGCTACGAGGCGCACCACAAGGTGACGATCAACGACTCCGCACTGGTCGCCGCCTCGGCACTGTCCGACCGCTACATCTCCGGCCGACAGCTGCCCGACAAGGCCATCGACCTGATCGACGAGGCCGCCAGCCGACTGCGGATGGAGATCGACTCCAGCCCGGTCGAGATCGACGAGCTCAAGCGCACCGTCGACCGGCTCCGCGTCGAGGAGTTCGCGTTGAAGCAGGAGAAGGACGACGCCTCGAAGGCCCGGCTCGAGACCCTGCGGAACGAACTCCGCACCCGTGGTGAACTCCTCGACGGCCTGGAGGCGCGGTGGCAGGCCGAGCGCGCGACCCTGAACCGGATCGGTGAGCTCAAGCAGCAGCTCGACGACCTCAACATGCGGTCGCAGCGCGCCCAGCGCGAGGCCGACTACGAGACCGTGTCGCGGCTGGAGTACGGCGAGAAGCCCCGCATCGAGGCCGAACTCGCCGCCGCCGAGCAGGCCGGGTCCGCCGATCGCATGGTGAACGACAGCGTCACCGACGAGGACATCGCCGCCGTCATCGCGCAGTGGACCGGCATCCCGGTCGGCCGACTGCTGCAGGGCGAGACCGAGAAACTCCTGCACCTCGAGAGCGAGCTCGGCCGTCGCATCATCGGGCAGCGCACCGCCGTCAGTGCCGTCTCGGAAGCGGTCCGTCGCACTCGCGCCGGCATCTCCGACCCGGACCGGCCCACCGGTTCGTTCCTGTTCCTCGGCCCCACCGGCGTCGGCAAGACCGAGCTGGCGAAGGCGCTCGCCGAGTTCCTGTTCGACGACGAGAAGGCCCTCGTCCGCATCGACATGAGCGAGTACGGCGAGAAGCACTCCGTCGCGCGGCTGATCGGTGCTCCTCCGGGGTACGTCGGGTACGAGGCCGGCGGTCAGCTCACCGAGGCCGTCCGACGTCGGCCGTACTCGGTGATCCTCCTCGACGAGATCGAGAAGGCCCACCCCGAGGTGTTCGACGTCCTGCTGCAGGTACTCGACGACGGTCGCCTGACCGACGGGCAGGGCCGGACGGTCGACTTCCGGAACACGATCCTCGTGCTCACGTCGAACCTCGGGTCGCAGTTCCTCACCGACCCTGCCCTCACCGCCGAACAGCGTGAGGGCGCCGTCCGCGAGCTCGTGCAGCAGGCGTTCCGGCCGGAGTTCCTCAACCGCCTCGACGACATGGTGGTGTTCCAGGCGCTCACCCCGGACGACCTCAGTCAGATCGTCTCGCTCTACGTCGACCGGCTGGCGCGTCGGCTCTCCGGTCGTCGCCTCGAGCTCGCCGTGACGCCGGACGCCCGCGCCTGGCTGGCCGAGCGCGGGTACGACCCGGCCTACGGTGCCCGTCCACTCCGGCGCCTCATGCAGCGCCAGATCGACGACCAGCTCGCGCGGGCGATCCTCGCCGGCGACGTGCGGGACGGCGACACGGTCCGCGTCGACGTGGCAGCGGACGGCGAACAGCTCGTCGTCGAACCGTTCGAGGTCGCGGAGCTCGTCGAGGAGTGACCGGACCGGCCCACGCCGCCGGTACCTGATCGCCGCGTCAGCGGCGGTCAGGCCGTGCCGGCGGGGGAAGCAGTGTCGGTGGGAGAGGCCCGGTGTCGGTCCGCAGGAACGGCACCGGGCCTCCCGTCCGCCGGGGGCGCCAGCGGCGGGTGGCGGACGCCCGGGGCGTCCGGCACGGCGGACGACCGGACGAGGGGGTCCGCGGAGCGCACTGCCGTCCGCCGATGTGGGCCGCCACAGCGCCACCGGCCTACGGTTGGTTCCATGCCCGAGTTCCGCGCCATCCGTCGCATCACCGAGTCCATCGAGCGCGCCAGCATCCTCGACAAAGCCGTCGACGTCGACCGTGCGCTCGTCCGCGCCGTCGCTCGACCCCGTGCCGTCCGGCAGCTCCTGCACGGTGTGCCCTTCGGGCACCCGATCCACCCGCTCATGGTGCAGGTGCCCCTGGGTGCCTGGATCTCCGCAGCGGTCCTCGACCTGGTCGGCGGCACGGGCAACGCGAAGGCCGCGAAGACGCTCGTCGGCGTCGGCGTCGCGTCCGCTGGCACCGCGAGCGTCGCCGGGTACGTCGACTGGTCGGAGCTGAACCGTGAGCAGCTCCGCACCGGATGGGTGCACCAGGCCGTGAACTGGGTCGGGATCTCGCTGTACGGCCTGTCCTGGTTGCAGCGGAAGCGCGGCAACCACGGCGCCGGCAGGCTCCTCGGATTCGCCGGGCTGACCGTCGTGAGCGTCGGCGGCTACCTCGGTGGGCACCTGTCCTACCGGCAGCGAGCCGGCGTGAGCGAGCACGGCGAAGTGCCGTACGACGCCGAGGCCTGAGCCCCGCGGGGACCGGTGCCCGCCGAGGTCCGCTCGGGCCGGCGCACCCGTCTCCGGCGTGCTCGTCGACGACCGGCACGGCACCGTCTCCCTCCCCCCAGCTGATCCACAGCGCACCGGCATACGGTATGTCAGTGCGCGTACTGGTGGTGGACGACGAGATCCCGCTGGCCGACCTGATCGCCCGTGGGCTGCAACGGCAGGACATGGCCGTGGACGTCGCGTACCGCGGGGACCACGCCGACGAGTTGCTGTCCGTGCACGACTACGACGTCGTCGTGCTCGACCGCGACCTGCCCGGCATGCACGGCGACGAGGTCGCCAAGCGCCTCGCAGCCCGGGGACGCCTCACCCGCGTGCTCATGCTCACCGCGGCGACGACCCTGACCGACCGGGTGCACGGACTCGAACTCGGCGCGGACGACTACCTGGCGAAGCCGTTCGAGTACCCCGAGCTCGTCGCGCGGGTCCGAGCCCTCGGCCGACGCGCGGTCGTGCCGATCGCGCCCGTCCTCGAACGCGACGGCATCGTCGTCGACTCGAACCGGCGCATGGCGACCCGCGACGGCCGCCCCCTGGACCTGACCAGCAAGGAGTTCGGCGTGCTCGAGGTGCTCCTGCAGGCCGATGGCCGCATCGTCCCCGCCGAGGAGCTGCTCGAGAAGGTCTGGGACATGAACGTCGACCCGTTCACCGCGGCGGTCAGGGTCACCATGTCGAAGCTCCGGCGGAAGCTCGGCCCGCCCGACCGGATCCGGACGGTCCCCGGGCAGGGCTACGCCCTGTGAGGCGTGCCTGGAGCATCCGGGCCCGCACGGCGCTCGCGTTCGCGCTCACGTCGATGGCGCTCACCGCCGCGGCGATCGTCGTCCTGAACCTCGGATCGCAGCACTCGATCGCCGAGGTGACGGAGCTCTCCGAGACCCTGCCCGAGCCGAGGCTGCACCGGGCACCCGTGGTCCGCCCCGATCCGTCGTCACCACCGCCCACCGAGCGGATCGCCATCGTGTCGCGCGTGGCGACGTCGCAGTGGCAGTGGTCGGTACTCGGCATCGGTGCCGCGGGGGTGCTCTCCGGCGGCACGGGTTGGCTGCTCAGCCGGCGGATGCTCGCGCCGATCGATCGCATCACGGCGACCGCGACACGCATCTCGGCGTCGACGTTGCACGAACGGATCGCCCTCGAGGGCCCGGACGACGAGCTCCGGCGGGTGTCACGGACCATCGACGGCCTGCTCGACCGGCTCGAGCAGGCGTTCGAGAGCCAGCGTCGGTTCGTCGCGCAGGCCTCGCACGAACTCAGGACGCCCCTGGCCGTGCAGCGCGCCGCCATCCAGATCGGCCTGCACGACGGTGCCCGTCCCACGGAGATCGCCTGCGCTCGGGAGGACCTGCTCGAGCAGAACCGGCGGACGGAGCACCTGGTCGAGTCGCTCCTCGTGCTGGCGGAGGCCGAGCGTGGGTTGGACGGCCGGACGGTCGCCGTCGATCTCGGTGCCCTCGCTGACGAGGTCGTGGCGGAGCTGTCGGACACGGCCACGGCGGCGGGCGTGACGGTGACGTGCCGACGTGCGTCCGGGCCTCCCGGCGGTACGCCGACCACCGTGGACTGCGAACCGGTGCTGACCCGGCAACTCGTGCACAACCTCGTCGACAACGCGATCGAGTACAACCACGACGGCGGTGACGTCCACGTCACCGTCGACGGAACGGGCCTCCGCGTCGAGAACACCGGCGATCCCCTGCCCGCCGAAGTCGTCGCGACGCTCACCGAACCGTTCCGCCGGGCGGACGGCGTCACCCGTGCCGACACCGGCCGCGGTGTCGGCGTTCCGGTCGCGCGTCGACACAGCGGCCTCGGACTGTCGATCGTCGACGCCGTGGCGCAGGCCCACGGGTGGTGCGTCGAGGTCGCGCCGCGCGGCGGCGGCGGACTCGTCGTGTCGGTCGGCACCACGGCGCGCTGATCGTCCCGATGCCGGTGGTGCGCCCGCCCGCAGGTGTTTCGTCGGTGCAACCCCGACCGGTCCGCTGCCGAAACACCCGGTCGGCTGTGCTGTGAGCATGACGATCACCGCACACATCAGGACACGGCTGCTCCTGACGGCCGCAGTCGCCCTCGGGCTCATCGGCGGCCTCGCCGGCTGCAGCGGCTCGGGCGACGACCGCCCGGACGCCCACTCGAGTTCCACCGCCAGCACCGGCATCGGCGCGGACTGGGGCACCTGCATGCGCTCCGCCGGCTTCGACGTCGAGGACCCGAGTGACGACCTGGTCCGGTCGGGCACGGTGCTCGCGCCCCAGGGCGTGGACCAGGAGCGGTACGCCGCGGCCGCCGACCGCTGCTCGTCCGCCGTCGGCGTCGAGCGGAAGGACTCCGCGGCGCAGGACTCGTGGGCGCGCCAGTACGAGCGCGTCGCGTCCTGCATCCGGGACGAGTACCCGGACTACCCGGAGCAGCCGGAGGGGACGCTCGGCCTCTCCCCGGAGGACTACCCGCGGGCCACGGAGTCCGGGTTCCAGGAGAAGGCCGACGCCTGCCTCGAGGAGTTCTCCCCGGGCACGAAGACGCAGCAGGCCGGATGACGCCCGCCGGGCCGCGCACGTCCCGACAGTGCTCCCGACACGACGACGACCACGACGAAAGAAGCACCACGACCATGACACGCACCACGACCACGAAGACCACCGCGACCCTCGGCGCCCTCGCCGTGCTGCTGCTCACACCAGGCCTGCTCGCCGGCTGCAGCGGCAACCGTGACGACGGACCCGGACCCGGCACCGGGACGAGCAGGAGCGCCGCCCACGCGGGGGCAGGGGAGCTGGGCGACTGCCTGCGGAAGAAGGGCTACGACGTCTCCGACGACGAGCTCGGTGTCGGCGGTGGGACGTCAGCCGAGCTCTCGCTCCCCGGAGGGGTCGACGAGCAGCAGTGGCTCGAGGACACCGCCGCCTGCTCGGGGACCAGCACATCTGCGGGGCAGGTGTCGGAGGCGAAGTCACCTCCGGGGTACGAGGAGGCCGACCGGAAGGCGTCGGAGTGCATCCGCGAGCAGGGGTTCGCCGACTACCCGGACGACGACGACGACCGATCCGCGTACCACCCGGCGGACGAGAGCGCCTTCGAGCGCGTCGCGGAGCAGTGCGAGGACGAGGCGTTCGCCGGCCTCGGCGACGAGGCCTCCTCGAGCGGCGGCGACCGATGAACCGCCGTCGCACCACCGTCCTCGTCACGGCTGGCTGCCTGGTCGTCGCTCTCGGCGCGGGAGCAGCCGCATGGGCGACCGTCGCCGCACCGAGCACCGCGACCGCCGACACGACGACGCACCGCAGCACCACCGTCGTCACGAAGGGCGACCTCGTCGAGTCGCGGACCTTCGCGGGCGTGCTCGGCTACGGCGAGACGGCCGCGCTGTCCGCTTCCGCCTCCGGCACGATCACCTGGCTGCCGGAGCCTGGACAGGTCATCCACCGCGACGAACCGCTCTACGCGGTGGACGAGCGCCCGGTCCGTGCCTTCATGGGCACGACCCCGCTCTGGCGCGACCTCGTCCCCGGCACGGCGGGCGCGGACGTCCGGCAGCTCAACGAGAACCTCGCCGCCCTCGGCTACGACGTCGTGCAGGACGACGTCTTCGGACGGAGCACCGCCGCCGCGGTCCGGACGTGGCAGGAGGACCACGGGCTCACGGTCACCGGCACCGTCACGGCCGACCAGATCGCCTTCGTCGACGGGGACGTCCGGGTCGCCTCGGTGCCGGCGGGCCTCGGGCAGCCGGCGGGCGGTGAGGTCCTGCAGGTGACGAGCACCCGGCGCGTGGTCCAGGCCACCGTGCCGGACCGGGACGCCGGGCAACTCGCCGTCGGGACGGCGGTCGAGGTCCTCGTGAACGGCACGGGTGACGCCATGCCCGGTGAGGTGACCGATGCCGAGCCGACGGAGAGCGACGACGGCGGACAGTCCGTCGCGGTCACGGTCTCGTTCGACGCCGGTCGCCGTCGTCTGGCGGAGGCCGCGTCCGCCCAGGTCATCGCCCGGGGTCGGACCGAACGCGACGTCCTGTCCGTGCCGGTGTCGGCCCTCAGGGCGTCCGACGGCTCGGGCTACGCGGTCGACGTGGTGCGCGCGGGCGAGCCGACGGAGTCGGTGCGGGTCGAGGTCGGCCTCGTCGCGGACGGACGAGCCGCGGTCACCGGGGACCTGCACGAGGGCGACCGCGTGGTGGTGCCCTCGTGAGCGGCGAGGTGGTGCTCGAGCTGCGGGACGTGACGCGCACGTACGGCGAGGTGCACGCGCTGCGTGGCGTCTCGATCCGGGTCCGGCGTGGAGAACTCGTCGCCGTGGTCGGGCCGTCCGGTTCCGGGAAGTCGACGATGCTCAACGTGGTCGGCACCCTCGACCGGCCGACGTCCGGATCCGTGTCGATCGCCGGCACCGACGTCGGAGCCGTGCCGGACGACGCGCTGTCCGCCCTGCGGGCCGAGCACATCGGCTTCGTGTTCCAGCACTTCCACCTGCAGGCCGGCGCGACCGCCGCCGAGAACGTGGCGGACGGGCTGCTCTACACGGGCACGGACCGTCGGCAGCGGTCGGAGCGCGCGGTCGCGGCGCTCGAGCGCGTCGGACTCGGGCACCGGGTCGACCACCGGCCGGGACAACTCTCCGGTGGCGAGAAGCAACGGGTGGCGATCGCCCGGGCGGTGGTCGGGGAGCCGACGGTGCTCCTCGCCGACGAGCCGACCGGCGCGCTCGACACCGCCTCGGGTGCGACGGTCCTCGCCCTGCTCCGGGAGCTCAACGCCGCCGGGACCACCGTGCTCGTGATCACGCACGACCTCGACCTCGCCGCTTCGTTGCCGCGCCAGGTGCGGATGCGGGACGGCACCGTCGAGGACGACTCAGCGAGCGACGCGCCCTCCCTCGCGGCGGCGATCGGGGTCGGGCGGTGAGCGCCCGGCGCACCCTCGGCACCGGCGACCTGCTGCGGCTCGGGGTGTTCGGCCTCCGCACGCGCCCCACGCGGGTGGTGCTCTCCGCACTCGGCATCGCGGCGATGATCGCGGTCGTCGGCATCTCCGCGTCGAGCAAGGCCGCACTCGACCGTGTGCTGGACGCACTCGGCACGAACGTGCTCACCGTCACGAAGGCAGAGGGGTTCGGGGAACCGGTGCCGCTGCCCGAGACCGCGGTCGACTCCGTACGGCGACAGGACGACGTGCTCACGGCCGCCGGGGTCGGCAAGGTCGACGGCGGCAAGGTGTACCGGAACCCGTTCGTGCCGGCCGCCGAGACGAAGGGCATCGGGGTGTTCGGCTCGTGGGGCGACGTGCCCGAGGTGCTCGGCGGCTCGGTCGCCTCGGGGCGCTGGCTCGACACGGCGGCCGACGCTCCACCGCAGATGGTCCTCGGCGCGGATGCCGCCCTGGCGCTCGGCATCGACCGGGTCACCCCCGACGCGCGGATCTGGACGGCTGGCCGGTGGGTGCAGGTCGTGGGGGTCCTCGGGCCGATGCAGCTCGCACCGGACCTCGACAATCAGGCGTTCGTCCCGCGAGGGCTCGCTGGCGATCTCGGGTTCGACGGGCATCCCACGGCCGTGTACACCCGGGTGGACCCGGAGCGGGTGTCCGAGGCGCGTGCCGTCCTCGCCCGCACGGTCAACCCGTCGTCGCCCCAGGACGTGGGGGTCACCCGGCCGTCCGATGCCCTCGCCGCGAAGAACGCGACGGACGACTCGTTCACCGGGCTGCTCGTCGGCATCGGCGGGGTCGCGCTGCTCGTCGGCGGCATCGGCGTCGCGAACACGATGGTCATCACGGTGCTCGAACGGCGTGCCGAGGTGGGGGTGCGACGCGCGCTCGGTGCCCGGCGGCGGGACATCCGCGACCAGTTCCTCGTGGAGTCGTTGCTGCTGTCGTTCCTCGGTGGGGTCGCCGGCGTGGTGATCGGTCTCGGCGTGACCATCGCGTTCGCCCTCGGGCAGGGCTGGCCGATCGCGGTACCGCTGTGGGCCGTCGCCGGCGGACTCGGGGCCACGGTCCTCATCGGCGGGGTGTCCGGGCTCTACCCGGCGGCGCGCGCAGCGCGGATCCCGCCGACCAGCGCGCTGGCGGCCGTCTGAGGCGGGCGGCCAGGAGGCCCGGAACCGGTCCGCCGGACCGGCCCGGGCCTTGCGTCTGTGGTCCTGTTGGTTTCCGACGCTGAATGGTTGCGTTCCTGTTGCTTCCGCGCGTACAGTGCTCGGAAGCAACAGGAACGAAGGAGTCCGGGCATGTACGCAACGGAGCGGCACGAGGCCATCACCGCCGCCCTGCAGTCCGCGGGGCGGGTCTCGGTGGCCGGGCTCGCCGAGCACCTCGACGTCACGACCGAGACGGTGCGCCGCGACCTCGACGCCCTCGAGACCCTCGGGGTCCTGCGCCGGGTGCACGGGGGAGCGGTGCCGGTGGACCGGTCGAGCCTCGTCGAGCTCAGCGTCGCCGAGCGCGAGGGACAGCACGGCCCGGAGAAGACCGCGATCGCACGAGCCGCGATGCGCCTGGTCCCACCGACCTTCACCGGCTCGATCGCCCTCGACGCGGGCACCACGAGCGGCGCGGTCGCGATGGAACTCGCGCGCTGGACCCCGGCGGACGCAGGCACCACGATCACGGTCATCACGAACTCCGTCCCGATCGCCAGCACGCTGCAGCACAGTGCGCACGTCGAGCTGCACCTGCTCGGCGGTCGGGTGCGTGGCGTGACGAGTGCCGCGGTCGGCACCGCCACCGTCGACCAGATCGGTGCCCTCCGCCCCGACGTCGCCTTCGTCGGCACGAACGGTCTGTCCGCCGGATTCGGGCTCAGCACCCCGGACGAACACGAGGCCGCAGTGAAGGGCGCCTACGTCCGTGCCGCCCGGCGCAGCGTCGTCCTCGCCGACGCGGCCAAGCACGGTGTCGAGGCCCTGATGCGCTTCGCACGCCTCGACGAGGTCGACACGCTCGTCACCGACCAGGCGCCCCCGGCCGACCTCGCCGGCGCGCTCGCCGACGCCGACGTCGAGGTGGTCGTCGCATGAGCACCTCCACACGGATCGTCACGGTCACCCCGAACCCATCGCTCGACCGCACGATCGAACTCTCCGGGGAACTGCAGCGCGGTGCCGTGCAGCGGGCCACCCGGTCGACGGCCGAGCCCGGTGGCAAGGGCGTCAACGTCTCCCGCGTCGTCGTCGCGAGCGGTGGGGACACCACGGCGGTGCTGCCCGGTGACGACGCCGACCCCGTGCTCCTCGGCCTCGCGACCCGGGGCATCCCGACGGCCGCGCTGCCCATCGGTGCCGCCCTCCGCTCGAACGTCACCGTGACCGAGCCGACCGGCACCACCACGAAGCTCAACGAGCCGGGCCCCTCGCTCGCCGGACGCCTCGACGACCTCGCCGACCTCGTCGCGAGCACGGCCGGCGCCACGGCCACCGGGCCGGCCGCGCGTTGGGTCGTCCTCGCCGGGTCGCTGCCGCCGGGGCTGCCCGACGACGCCCTCGCCGTCCTCGTCCGCGCGGTCCGCGCCCGACACGGCGCCGACGTGCGGATCGCGGTCGACTCGTCGGGCGTGCCGTTCACCGCGCTGCTGCAGTCCGGCGAACGGATCGACCTGGCGAAGCCGAACGCCGAGGAGCTCGCCGAGGTCGTCGGCGGTGACCCGGAAGCCTACGAGCAGGACCCGGCCCTCGCCGCCGAGGCCGCCGGACGGCTCCGGAGCCGCGGAGTCGACACCGTCCTGCTCACCCTGGGCAGCGCCGGAGCCGTGCTCGTCACCCCGGACGGTTCCTGGACCGCTGCCGCGCCCCGCATCACCGCACGCTCGACGGTCGGTGCGGGGGACTCCGCGCTCGCCGGGTACCTGCTCGCCGAGGTCGCCGGTGTCGACCCCGCCGCCCGGCTCGCCCAGGCCGTCGCCACCGGAGCCGCCGCGGCCGCCCTGCCGGGCAGCGACGTGCCCGCCCTCGACGCCACCGACCCGGACGCCGTCACCGTCCACGCCCTCGGGCTGGCCCCCACCAGGACCACCGGCCCCGTCCCCACCGTCGCCTAGGCGACACGCCCTCCCCGACACCAGCACGCCCGGCGCCCGTCGCCACTGCAAAGGAGCACACCATGTCCGCTGCGCACAGCGCGGGACGCGACCAGCGTCTCATCAGCCCCGATCTCGTCGGGCTCGACGAGGACCTCGGCGCCACGTCGTCCGACGTCATCCGCGTGCTCGCCGACCGCATCGCCGCGACCGGCCGCGCCGACTCCGGCGAGACCCTGGCCGCCGACGCCATCGCGCGCGAAGCCTCCGTCGGCACCGGCGTCCCCGGGGGCATCGCCATCCCGCACGCTCGGTCGACCTCGGTGACGAGTCCGACCCTCGCCTTCGCCCGCTTGGCCCGGACCGTGCCGTTCGGTGCCCCGGACGGCGACGCCGACGTCGTCTTCATGATCGCGGTGCCCGACGGGGCGGACAAGGACCACCTCACCGTGCTCTCCACCCTCGCCCGGGCGCTCATCCGCGAGGACTTCACGGCTGCGCTGCGCGCCGCCACCACCGCGCAGGAGATCGTCGACCTGGTCGACCGCGAGGTGAGCGGCGAGGTCGCCGCAGCCGGTGTCGGAACCGCTGGCGGAGCCTCCACGGAGACCGGACAGGAGGCCCGTCCCGACCGCGCCGCGGAGACGCACGTCGTCGACAGCGACTCCTCCGGCACCACCGGTCGCCGGAAGGTCATCGTCGGCGTCACCGCCTGCCCGACCGGCATCGCGCACACCTACATGGCCGCCGACGCCCTCGTCGCCGCCGCCCAGCGGGCCGGCGCCGAGATGCACGTCGAGACGCAGGGGTCCTCGCAGGTGGAGCCCCTCGACCCGGCCCTCATCGCCCGCGCCGACGCCGTCGTCTTCGCGGTCGACGTGGACGTCCGGGACCGCGCGCGGTTCGCCGGCAAGCCGCTCGTCTCCGGCCCGGTCAAGCGCGGCGTCGACGAGCCGGACGCGATGATCGCCGAGGCGCTCCGCGCGGCCGACGACCCCGCGGCCGCCCGGGTCTCCGGCTCCGCGGCCGAGGCGGGCACGAGCACCGCGAAGGACGAGCACTTCGGGCAGGCGCTCAAGCGCTGGCTGCTCACGGGTGTGTCGTACATGATCCCGTTCGTCGCGGGCGGCGGGCTGCTCATCGCGCTCGGGTTCCTGCTGTCGGGCTACGGCATCGCGCTCGACCACGGTGACTCGGGGCAGAACAACGCCGTCTGGACGCTGACGAACCACACGCTGCTGGACCTGCCGCCGGAGGGGCTCGGGTACTACCTCGGTGCCGCGGCGTTCCAGATCGGCGGCGTGTCCCTCGGGTTCCTCGTCGCGGCACTCGCCGGGTACATCGCGTACGCCATGGCCGACCGGCCGGGCATCGCCCCGGGCTTCGTCGCGGGGTCGATCGCCGTGTTCATGAACGCCGGGTTCCTCGGTGGTCTCGTCGGTGGCCTCATCGCCGGTGCCGCCGCGTACTGGATCGGGCGCATCCCGACGTGGCGCTGGCTGCGCGGGCTCATGCCGGTCGTGATCATCCCGCTGTTCGCGTCGATCATCGCCTCGGGCCTCATGCTCCTCGTGCTCGGCGGCCCGATCGCCTGGCTGATGACCCAGCTCACCGGGTTCCTCAACTCGCTCACCGGTGCCTCGGCGGTCCTGCTCGGCATCATCCTCGGGCTCATGATGGCGTTCGACCTCGGCGGCCCGGTCAACAAGGTGGCGTACGCGTTCGCCGTCGCCGGGCTCGGTGCGGGCAGCGCGTCGAACGTCGTGCCGTTCGAGATCATGGCCGCGGTGATGGCCGCCGGCATGGTCCCGCCGCTGGCACTGGCCCTCGCGTCGACCCTCCTCTACCGCAAGGGCTTCACGAAGCCCGAGCGGGAGAACGGCAAGGCCGCGTGGTTGCTCGGTGCCTCGTTCATCTCCGAGGGCGCGATCCCGTTCGCCGCGGCCGACCCGCTGCGGGTGATCCCGGCGTCGATGGTCGGTGCGGCCGTCACGGGTGCGATCTCGATGGCGGCGGACGTCACCTCGCGGGCACCGCACGGCGGGATCTTCGTGTTCTTCGCCATCGGCAACGTGCTCATGTTCATCGTCGCGGTCCTCGCCGGCACGGTCGTCTCCGCGCTCGTGCTCGTCGCGCTGAAGAAGTGGGTGCGTCGGGCTCCGGCGGCGACGGACGTCGCGGCCGGTGAGGCAGCCTCGGCAGGCGACACGGTCGGGCAGCGCGCGCCGGTCGCCGCCTGACGCAGCCCCGTCCGGACGGGAGGCTCCCCACCGGAGGCAGGGCGGCGCCGCACACCGGACTCTGTCAGCCCGCTCAGGCAGGGTGGCGGGATGACGACCGCCGTCCCCTCGACCGTCGCCCACGTCGGCACCGCCTCCGGCGACCCCGGATCAGGCGGAGGCCCGGACCCGGACATCGGCGGGCTCACCGGCCTCGTCCTGCAGGTCATCGACACGATGGGGGAGTGGGGCGTCGCCCTGATGCTCTTCATCGAGACGGTGTTCCCGCCGATCCCGTCCGAGGTGATCCTGCCGCTCGCCGGGTTCCTCGGGGGTGCCGGCCGGATGAACCTGACACTGGTGCTCGTCCTCGCCACGGTCGGTTCGTACGTCGGGGCACTCGTGCTCTACTGGCTCGGCGCGGTGATCGGCTTCGAACGCACCGTGCGGTGGTTCGGCAAGCTCCCGCTCGTCGACGAGGACGACTTCCGCAAGGCGGCGTCCTGGTTCCACCGGCACGGCAAGAGCGCGGTCTTCTTCGGTCGCCTCGTGCCCGTCGTCCGGAGCCTCATCTCGCTGCCCGCCGGCGCGGACCGGATGCACCTCGCCACGTTCTCGCTCTTCACGATCCTGGGCAGCGGGCTGTGGAACTCGGTCCTCGTGCTCGGCGGAGCCGCACTCGGCACCCAGTACGACCGCGTCGAGGCGTACACCGAGTGGATCGACCGGGCCGTGTACCTGGCCGTCGTGGTGGTCGTCGTGGCGTTCGTCGTCCGGCGCATCCGCCGGGGTCGTGCCGCAGCGCGCGACTGACCCCGGCGGCCCCGCCAGTCCGACGACCACCGAGGGCGCCAGCCCCCGGTCGCGCCGGGGCACCCGACCCGCACCCGCTACTTCGCGGTGAGCGCCGATTCCTTGTGCGCGGCCTGCTTGCCCGACTTCTCCGACTCGATGATCCAGTACGGGTCGTCGTCGGTCGGCTTGAAGGTCTGGCCGTCGAACTCGAAGTCCTCCGTCTTCTTCTCGACGAGCTTCCCCGTCGTCTTCCCCTGCGAGGTGTTCCACTGGACCTCGTCGCCCTTGCGCATGTCGGCCTCCCGCCGTCCTCCGGAGGACCATCCGTCCGGGACCCGGACGGTACGCGCGGACGCTGCATCATCCCTGGTGCGCAGTTCCGGCCCCGTCGGCCATCACGATCGGGTGACGGCGGCTCGGATCGGCGGGGCCGCGGGTACCGTTGCCGAGGAGTCACACCGCGAACACCCGACGCGGATCCGGACTCCCGAGGGATCGACGTGCACCATGAGCCTGGCCACCGACAGCGCGAGGGCCGAGACCGTCCTGGCCGGACGGTACCGTCTCGTCAAACTGATCGGGACCGGCGGCATGGGGTCCGTGTACGAGGCCCGGGACGAGCACACGTACCGCGCCGTCGCGGTCAAGATGTTCGCCACCCCGGAGCGGATGACCACCGCGGACCGGGTGCGCCAGGAGCGTGAGATCCGCCTGCTCAGCATGCTCTCGCACCCGGGCCTCATCCCGCTCTACGACGCCGGCACGCACGACTTCGAGGACGGCCCGCACCGCTACATCGTGATGGAGCTCATCGCCGACGCGACCCTGCTCCGCCGCCTGGCCGAGGGACCGTTGCACAACTACGAGGTCGCGGACCTCGGCGCGCAGCTCGCCGACGCCCTGGCCTACGTGCACTCCCGCGGCATCGTGCACCGGGACGTGAAGCCGGCGAACATCCTGCTGAGCGACGAGGGTGCCTCCGGGTTCGTCCGTACCGTCAAGCTCACCGACTTCGGGGTCGCGCACTTCGTCGACGGTTCCCGGCTCACCAACGACGGCACGATCATCGGCACAGCGGCGTACCTGTCGCCGGAGCAGGTCGCCGGGGAGCCGATCAGCTACGCCACCGACGTCTACTCACTCGGACTCGTGCTGCTCGAGGCCCTGACCGGCACGCAGGAGTACTCCGGCACGGTGATCGAGGCGGCACTCGCCCGGCTCCGACGTGACCCGAAGGTGCCGGACTCGGTGGCGTCGGAGTGGCGGGACCTGCTCACCCGGATGACCGCGCGTGACCCGGCGAAGCGACCGACGGCGGTCGCGGTCGCACGCGCACTCCGCGGCGGATCGACCCAGGTCACCGGACCGGTGCCGCTCGGGCCGGGCCGGGAGGTCCACCGACGGGAACACCGCATGCACCGCGCCGCGCACCGCCACGCCCGCCGCGGGACGTTCGACGTGGTGCGACGGTGGCGTCGGCGGAACGTGATCGCGGCGTCGGTCACCGCCCTCGCGGTCGCCGCGGCCTGCGTCGGGTCGTACGTGGTCGGCGCGCTGCACTGACCGACCTCCCCGGTCCCGGCCCCCGTTCGCTCAGCGCACGATGGGCGGACCGTTCCCGCCCGGGAGCGATCAGGCAGGATGGGAGCATGAGCGACCAGCGCTGGATCAAGATCTGTGGCCTCTCCACGGCGGAGACCGTGGACGCCGCCGTCGACGCCGGTGCGGACGCGGTCGGGTTCGTCTTCGCCGCCGGCAGCCCCCGCACGGTGACCGCCGACGCCGCGAAGGAACTCGTCGAGCGCCTGCCCGACGGCATCGACGCCGTCGGCGTGTTCCGCGACCAGGCGATCGACGAGGTCGTCGGCATCGCCTCCGAGGTCGGGCTCACCACCCTCCAGCTGCACGGCCGCGAATCCGCGTCGGACTTCGCACGCGCCCGCGACGCCGGGTTCTTCACGATCCGTGCCGTCGCCGCCGCGGACTACCTCGGCGAGACGCCCGAGCAGCGCGGATCGTACGACCACGACCTGCTCCTGCTCGACGCGGCGGTCCCCGGCAGCGGGCACCTCGTCGACCCGGCCACCCTGACCGGCACGGTGGACGAGGCGTGGATCCTCGCCGGCGGGCTCACCCCGGCGAACGTCGCCGACCTGGTACAGCGGCTCGACCCGGACGGTGTCGACGTCTCCAGCGGCGTGGAGTCCGAGCGCGGGGTCAAGGACCCGGCCAGGATCCGCGCGTTCGTCGAGGCCGTCCGCAGCATCCCCTGAACCACGCGAGGCCCGCTACCGACCGGCGCCGTGTCTCGCGTCCGTCGCGTGGTCGCCGTCAGGCGGACCGGAGCGTGGGGACGAGGTCGCGGAGGAACGCGTCGGTGTCCTCCCATCCCTCGACCGCGTGCGACGGGACGCCGAGCGCCTTGACCGGGTAGTCGTTGCCCTCCGGGTCGAGCCGGTCCCCGACGAAGAGCATGTCGTCGAGCGCGATGCCGGTCAGTTCGGCCAGCCGCTGCATGCCGTAGGCCTTGTCGATGCCCTTGCGGGTGATGTCGATGCTCGTGGAGCCGCCGGAGCGGACCTCGAGGTCCGGGAGCTCGGCCTGCACGCGGCGACGGAGGTCGTCCTTCTTCGCGCCGGTGGGGTCCCACTGCTTCTTGACGTCCACCGGAGCCGTCTGCCCCAGCGCGGAGAACGTGATCTGCGACCCGCGGTCCTCGAGGATGTCGCCCCAGGGCTCCGCCTCCCAGTAGCCGGCGGCCTTCGCCTGCGCCTCGACCGCCGCGAGGGCACGGGCCTTCTCGTCCTCGGTGAGGTCCTCGGCGTACTGCAGTGCCCAGTCGCCCGCATCCCAGCGGTAGTACCGCGTGCCGCACGTCGGCATGAGGTGCAGGTCGTCGAGGCGCAGCCCCTCGCGCTTCCGGAGCGGGGTGACGAGCTGCTGCTCGAACTGCTGGAAGTTGCCGCCGCTGATGACGGCCACGGGGACCACCTCGAGCAGGGACGCGAAGGTCTCGAGCATGCGGGCGTCGAGCGGGGACTTCGACGGGGCGAGCGTGTCGTCGAGGTCGAAGGCGACGAGGCGAGGTGCGGACATGCCCTCGATCATGCCAGGGCCGGGTGCGCCCACCGGTCCGGGACGGCCCCGGCTCGGTGCCGGCCCCGACCGCCGCGTCACTCCTTGACGAGCACGACCTCGTCGAGGGGGAGGCGCGTGCGCGGTGCGGTCTCGCGCGCGGCGGCCTTCTCGTCCAGCTGCGAGGCGTCGGCGACGTGGCCGATCGCGGTGACGGTCACCGGCACGAGGTGCTCCGGGAGGTCGAAAGCGGCACGGAGCGCGTCGACCTCGAAGCCGCCCATCTGGTGCACGTGCAGCCCCTCTGCGTGGGCCTGCACGGCGAGCGCGGCGACCGACTGCCCGAGGTCGTACTCCGCCCAGCGGCGCTGCTCGCCGTCGGCCGTGACCGGCTCGGCGATCGCGACGAGGAGTGCTCCGGCGCGGTGGGCCCAGGCGCCGTTGAAGCCCATCAGCGTGGCGTGGATGCGGTCGAAGGTCGGGGTGCCGCGACGGCCGACGATGAAGCGACGGGGCTGCGTGTTCGCGGCGGAGGGAGCCCAGCGCGCGGCCTCGAGGACGGCGTCGAGCTGCTCGTCCGAGATCGTCGCGGTCTCGTCGTACGAACGGGGGCTCCAACGCTCCTCGAGCAGGGGCACGAGGGGCTGGCTGGAGTCGGTCGAGCGCGAGAGCGTGTTCGTCGTCATGGTCGACCGAACATCCGTGGGATCACCGGTATTTCCGCGATCGCCTGCGAGGATGGGCAGGATGAGTGGTGTCCTGGTCGGCTTCGCGATCATCGGCGTCGTCATCGCGACCGGCTACGGTGTCGGCCGAGCCGGGCTGCTCGGGCCGCACGCGCAGTTCGTGATGAGTCGACTGGCGTTCTTCGTCCTCATGCCGTGCCTGCTCTTCCACACGATCGCCACGGCCGACGTCGCGACGTTGTTCTCCCCGATGCTCGCCGTCTCGGCCCTCACCGCGCTGTCGGTCGCCGTCGTGACCGCGGTCGTCTTCGCGCTCGTGCTCCGGCGCCCGCTTCCCACGACCACCGTCGGGGCCCTGGCGGCGTCGTACTCGAACGCGAACAACATCGGCCTGCCCGTCGCGGTCTACGTCCTCGGGCAGGCGACCGCGGTCGTGCCGGTGATCATGCTGCAGCTGGTCGTGATGGCGCCGATCGCGCTGACCGTCCTCGACGCGGCCACGGCCTCCGGGGGCGGGTGGCGGCGGCGGGTGCTCGGGCCGGTGTCGAACCCGCTCATCATCGCGTCGCTGCTCGGACTCGTGTGCTCGGTCACGCAGCTCACGCTGCCGGAACCGGTGCTCGAACCGTTCGCGCTCGTCGGCGGGGCCGCGGTCCCGCTCGTGCTGCTCTCGTTCGGGATGAGCCTGCACGGGTCGGCACCGCTGCGGGACCCTGCCATCCGCCTCGACGTGCTGCTCGCGACCGTCGGGAAGCTCCTGGTGATGCCGGTGGTCGCGTTCCTCCTGGCCCGGTACGCGTTCGGGCTCGACGCCGAGCACGTCTTCATGTCGACGGTGCTCGCCGGGTTGCCGGCGGCGCAGAACGTCTTCAACTACGCCCAGCGGTACGACGCGGCGGTCCCGGTCGCGCGGGACGTGGTGCTGCTGACGACCGTCGGTTCCGTGCCGGTCCTCGTCGCCATCGCGGCGCTGCTGCACCCGTAGGTGGGGCGCGGCGGACGGGAGGCGCGGTGCGGATCCGGCGCGCGCCTCCTGTCCGAGAGGGGCGAGGTCAGAAGATCATCGGGCGGTCGTCGTCGAGGACCGTGTCGAGGTCCAGGTCGACCGACACCGGCACGTGGTCGCTCGGGGCGTCGCCCTTGCGCTCGTCGCGGTGGATGGTCGCGGCGACCGTGACGTCGGCGAAGGCCTGCGAGCCCATCACGAAGTCGATGCGCATGCCCTCGTTGCGGGGGAACCGGAGCTGCTTGTAGTCCCAGTACGTGTACCCGGTCGGGACGATCGGGCGGACCACGTCCTGCAGGCCGCGCTCCTCGAACGTGCGGAACGCCGCGCGCTCGGGCTCGCTGACGTGGGTCGAACCCTCGAAGACCCGCATGTCCCAGACGTCCTGGTCGAGGGGCGCCACGTTCCAGTCGCCCATCAGCGCGAGGGGCAGGTCGGGCTCGGCCTGCAGCCACTCGGTGGTGCGGTCGGCCAGCTGGGCGAGCCAGTCGAGCTTGTACGTGTAGTGCGGGTCACCGAGCTCCCGGCCGTTCGGGACGTAGAGGCTCCACAGTCGGACGCCCTCGACGGTGACGCCGATGGCACGGGCCTCCACCGGCAGGTCCGGGCCCTCCTGGCCCTTGAGGAAGCCGGGTTGTCCGGGGAAGTCCCGGGTCACGTCCTCCATCGGCAGACGACTGGCGAAGGCCACGCCGTTCCACTGGTTGAGGCCGTGTGCCTCGACCGTGTACCCGGCGGCCTCGAAGGCCTCGACCGGGAACTGCTCCGGCTTGCACTTGATCTCCTGCATGCCGAGGACGTCGACGTCCTCCCGGACCAACCAGTCGACGACCCGGCCCACTCGGGTACGGACGGAGTTGACGTTCCAGGTCGCGACGCGCATGGGATCGAACCTACCGGGAGCGACCGGCCGGCCGCCGGAGCCGTCGGCGGTCGTCAGTTGCCGCAGCTGGACGGGACCCCGTGGACCCGGACGAGCTCCGGTGCCAGGGTGTTGCCTGGGGGCACATCCAGACCAGGACCGCAGGAGGCACTCATGGCAACGACGGCGAACTCCGACCGTGTGGACGGCACGACCACCGGCAGCACCACCACCCAGGTCACCTCGGCCGGCCGCACGATCATCGACGACGCAGTGGTCGCGAAGGTCGCCGGCATCGCCGCCCGCGACGTCGCCGGGGTCGCCGCCCTCGGCGGGAACACGGCCAGGGCCTTCGGGGCCATCCGTGACGCCATCGGCTCGAGCGACCTCGGGCAGGGCGTCCGCGTCGAGGTCGGCGAGACCCAGGCCGCCGTCGACCTGACGATCGTCGTCGAGTACCCCACGCCGATGCAGCAGGTCGCCGCAGCGGTCCGGCAAGCCGTCACCGACGCGATCACCGACCTCGTCGGCCTGCAGGTCACCGAGGTGAACATCGCGATCGTCGACGTCGACATCCCGGCGCTCGACGCACCGGTCGTCCCCGAGACGCGCGTCCGGTGAACGCCACCGTCGTCGGCATGGCGGTCGGCGCGGTCCTCGCGATCGTCGCCCTCACGCTCGGCTTCTGGGCGTTCGTCGTGGTCGCCGTCGCGATCGCGATCGGTGGCCTGGTCGGCCGGATCGTCAGCGGTGACGTCGACCTGCGCCGTCTGCTCGACGTGCTCCGCGGCCGCCGGAGCTCGTCGTGACCCCAGGACCGGTGCCGGGGACCGACCGCATCGCGTCCCCTGCCCTCGTGCACACCGCGCAGGCGGTGGCCGCCGAGGCACTCCGCGCACCGCTCCGGGAGGTCCGTGCCCGGGTCGTCGACGACGGTCGCGGTGCGTTGGCGGTCGAGGTCACGAGTCCGCTCACCCTGCCGGTCCTGGGCTCGCACGTCCTCCCCGGCGAACCCGTCCTCGCGACCGCACACCGTGCCCGGGCCACCATCGCCGAGCGCCTCCGGGCGATCACGGGGCGGAAGGTCGAGCGCGTCTCACTGACGTTCTCGTCGGCCGTCCTCGCCGCGCCGCGGAGGGTCCGGTGAGCGGGGGCCCCGCCGCGACGACCCTCTCGGCGGACGACGACCGCTTCGTGCGCCGACTCGTCCGTCGGGAGACGACCGTGTCACGGTCGGCGTCCGTCGTCGTCGCGATGACGGTCCTGCTCCTCGTCGCGGTGGCGGTGGCGACCGCAGCGGTCGTCGTCCTGCTGGACCAGCGCATCGCGGGCATCGATCCGCGGACGACGGTCGACGCCGCCGTCCGCGCACCGGCGGGGCTCGTCGACGCGGTGGTCATCGCGACCGGTGCCGCACTCGCGGTGCTCGGGCTGTGGTTCCTGCTGCACGGTGTCCTGCCGGCCCGACGACCGCGGCACGCCGTCCGGTCCACCCGCCTGGGCGTGGTCGTCGACGACGAGGTCCTCGCGTCCGCAGCCGCCCGTGCCGCGCGCTCCGCCACGCGCCTGGGTCCGGACGCCGCCGTCGGCTCCGTGGGTCGCCGCACGCTGGACGTCGTCCTGCTGCCGGCCTCCGGCGTGGACGTCGACGCGGCCGCCGCGACCGCCGCGGTCGAACGGGAACTCGCCGCCGTCGAGGTCGCACCACCCCTGACCACCCGGGTCCGGGTGCGACCCACCGGCAGGATCGACGGATGAACGGCACGAACCGCACCCTCGGCCGGCTGGTCCTCGTCCTGGTCGGTCTCGCGTTCCTCGGCCTGGGGACCGCCGTCGTCCTGGTGCAGACCCTTCCCGAGGCGGCCGACCGCTGGCGCAGTGCCGCCGGTCCCGTGCTCGGCGGCCTCGGGTCCGGGGCGGCACGGGACGTCGCCGTGCCCGCCTGGTCGTGGGTGCTCGGCGGCGCCGTCGTGCTCGGCATCCTCGCGCTGCTCGTCCTCTCGTCGCTCGGGGGTGGCCGGACCAGCACCGTCGTGGACGACGACGGTCCGGTGGACGGTCTGCCCGGGCGGGTCCGGATCGAGGCCGCGGCGATCGAGCACGCGCTGTCGTCCGCGATCGCCCCGCTGCCGCAGGTGGCGTCCCTCGCGGTCGACGTCCGGCGCGTCCGCCGACGCACCGCGGTCCGGATCGTCGTCCGCACCCGTCGCGGTGCGCCCCCGCGCGAACTCGTCGAGCGCGTCGAGGACGTCGTCCGCGACCTCGATGCGCTGCTCGGAGAGCAGCTGCCGGTGCTGCTGCGGATCGTCCGCGGTGGCTCGTCACGGCCCGACCGGGTGCGCTGAACCGTGAGGGACGTCGGTGCCCTGCCGGACGACCCGCTCGCATCCGGAGCGGAGCCCGACGACCTCGCCGGTCGTGGCGGGGCACCGGACGGGCACGTCGAACTCCCGGCCGCCGTCGTCGGACTCGCCGCTGGTCGCGCCGTCGAGCCGGTGTGGGTGAACTCCGCCGGTGGGAAGACCTTCCGGATCGGACCGTCCCCGGCCCGTGCTGCGGGCTACGTGAAGTGGGTGCCGCCGCGGTACGCGCCCTGGATCGTCGCCGAGGTCGAGCGGCTCCGCTGGGCCGGCCGGTGGCTACCGGTGCCCCAGGTGGTCGACCACGGCGCGGACGAGTCCGGCGCGTGGATGACGACCCGACCGGTGCCGGGCTGGAGCGGGGTCGAACCCCGCTGGGCGGACGACCCGCGTGCGGTCGTGGTCGCCGTCGGGGAGGGGCTCCGCGCGATGCACGACACGCTGCCGGTGGCACCGTGCCCGTTCACGTGGTCGACGGACGAGCGGCTCGACCGTGCCCGGGCGGCCGGCGCGGACGTCGACGCGATCGGCCCGCGACCCGCGGTGGACCAGCTCGTGGTCTGTCACGGGGACGCCTGCACGCCGAACACCCTTCTCGGCGCGGACGGCCGGTGGCTCGGACACGTGGACCTCGGAGCGCTGGGCGTCGCGGACCGGTGGGCCGACCTGGCGGTGGCGTCGATGAGCCTCGGCTGGAACCACGGCCCGGGCTGGGACCGACTGTTCCACGAGGCCTACGGGCTGCCACAGGACCCGGAGCGGACCGCCTGGTACCGGGCACTGTGGGAGCACGACGTGGACGACGTGGACGATCCGCGTCGCACGGCCTGAGCCGCGAGGTGGTCCGGTCGCGCGACCCCGGACGCTGCCGGTGGGCTAGAAGCCGACGCCGCGGGCGCCCATGAACGACACCGGGTCCACGGTGCCGCCGCCGACGTGCGTCTCGAAGTGCAGGTGGCACCCGGTCGAGTTGCCCGTCGAGCCGACGAGGGCGATGAGCGTCCCCGCGCTGACCTGCTGACCGGGGGAGACCCGGAAGCCACCGTTGACGATGTGCCCGTACGCGGTCTTCACGCCGCCGCCGTGGTCGATCCGCACGTAGTTGCCGTACCCGCCGTAGGGCCCGACGTAGTCGACCGTGCCGGAGGACGCCGCGACGATGGCGGTCGAGCAGCCACTGCCGAGGTCGATGCCGTCGTGCATGCGGACCACACCGGAGACCGGGTTCACGCGGACGCCGTACCCGCTGGTGATCCAACCACCGGCCGGTCGGACCCACCCGGAACCCGAGCCGCTGCCGGGGGCGGCTCCACCACCGGAGCTGACCGGGGCGCCGCCGCCACCGCCACCTCCCTGGTTCGCGGCGGCTGCGGCCGCTGCGGCCTGCTCGCGCTGCTGACGTGCCAGCTCGGCTTCGAGGGCCTTGCGTCGACGCTCCTCCTCCGCCTTGCGGATCCGCTCGCCCTTCTCGTACTGGGCCTCGGTGGTGGCGCGACCCGACGTCAGGGACGCGAGCTGCGCCTCCAGGCGGGACTTGTTCGCCTCTTGTTCGTCGTAGGCGGCCTGGGCGCGGTCGGACGCTGCCTGCGCCTCGCTCATCCGGTCCTGTGCGGCCTGGGCGAGGTCCTCGAGCGCGAGGGCCGCGCGGTCGGCCTGGTCGGTCAGCGAGCGGGCGACGGAGGCGTCGTTCGTGGCCGCGGTCTCGACGCGCTCGGCCTGCTCGGAGAGCTTGCTCAGCGCGCCGAGGTCGTAGAGCAGATCGCGGGCGTCCTCGCCACCGGTGAGCACGCTCGTGGTGACGTCAGCGCCACCGGAACGGGCCATCTGCGCGGCGAAGCGACCGGCCTGCGCGGCACTGGCCTCGGCGACCTCGGCGTGGTCCTCGGCGTCTTCCCGCAGGGACTGTTCCTTCTCCGCAGCACGCAGGGCCTTCCGCTGAGCGGCTTCGAACGCGGCGCCGAGACGCTCGGCTTCGGCACGCGCGGAGTCGACCTCTTCCGACAGGCCGGAGATGATGCCGCGGATCTCGACGATCTGGGACTGCTTGGCGGACTCCTTGCCGCGGGCCGCGACCACGTCGTCCCACGAGGGGTAGGTGGCGGCCTGCGCGGCGGGCGCGTCGAGGACCAGCGTGCCGATGAGGCCGGCGATCGCCAACCCGGTGGCGAGCAGGCGCCGTCGGCCCGTCGGCGCGGAGCGGGGACGGGGAGCGGTGACCACGGAGCGAGACATCGGAACGGAGCCTATACATCTCCACAGGCGCTTCGCTGCGGCGACGCTCCGCTGTGGACGGATCCGTGGCGAGATCGAGGCTGTGGAGGACGGGATGACCGTCAGAAGCCGCGCTCGCGGAGGATCTGCTCCGCCGACCCGACCACGCGCGAGCGCAGCAGCTCGGCACCCCGGGTGCCCGCGTAGTCGTACACGTCGTACCCGGTGCAGTGCGTGATCGTCGCCGGGCGTCCGAGCGAGTCCTCGACCGGTGTGGTCCAGACGTCGCCGGAGCCGATCACGACGTAGTCCGGCCGGGCGTCGCGGTAGGACCCGAGGTCGACGAGCCACGGGTAGGTGTCGAAGGTGTCACGGACCTGGAGCAGCCGGACGTCCTGTTCCGCGTAGGCGGCGAGCGGCCGGATCGTCCAGAACTGCCCGACACCGACGGGGTCGCGACCCGCGGTGCGGTTCGCGTCGACCCAGCGGTCGAGGCACGAGACCGGCGTGTACCGGGCATCGGCCACGGTCCGGACCGTGCCGGGCGTCACGGCGACCCCCACGACCAGGACCAGCGCGGCCCCGACCGTCAGCACCGTCCGCAGGGCACGGACGGGGCGGTGCAGCCGGGTCTGCCGGACGGCGGTCCGAGTCAGCTCGCACACCGCGACGAGCGCCAGGAGCGGCATCGTCACGACCGGCTCGAGGTAGCGCGGCGTCTCCGACCCCGCGACGACGACCCCGACCGAGACCGCGACGATCGTCACGAGCGGCAGCGCGGTCGCCACGAGCACCGTCCGGGACGACCGTGCCCGCAACGCCCAGACCGTCCCGCCCGCGCTGAGCAGCACGCCGAGCAGCATGAGGACGAGCCCGGCGTCCCCCGAGGCCGAGGCGGCCCGGTCGTCCGTGAGCGCGGCGAAGAACGCGGCCGTCTCGCCCGCCTGCTCCGGGTGCACGTAGGTCGACGGGTCGAGTGAGACGAACGGTCGGAGCGGGATCCGGACGAGGTACCCGGCCACCGCTCCCAGGGTGAGCGTCGCGGCCACGGACACCGACGGTCGCCACGGCAGCCGTCGGGCCACGACGAGCAGCGCGAGCGTCACGACGACCGGTCCGGCCGACCACGGGACGTACAGCGGGTTGGAGGCGGTGGTCACCGCCGCCACGAGGCCGAGGGTGACGAGGACCGCCACGGACGCCCGGCCGGTCCGGACCGTCCGGAGCACGAGCACCGCGGTGCCGAGCATCGCGAGCACCGCCCCGTAGTAGTAGGTCGTCGTGAGCAGCAGGGACGCCAGCTCGAGGGAGGTCGCGGTCGCCGAGGACTCGGTCAGGACGAGCATCGTCACCAGGACGGCGGCGAGGACGGACACCGCGACCCGGGCCGGACGGGCAGCAGCCGGCATGAGCTCGGTCGCCGCTGCCCGCACGATCGCGTACACGGCGAGCAGCACGAGGACGCCGTTCAGCGCCAGGGCCTGCTGCGGCGTCGCGGTGACGGCGGAGACGGCGAGGTAGACCGGCAGCTCCGGGAAGAAGAACAGCGCCGGCGACATCGCCCACTCGAACGGCTGCCCGAGTGCGATCGACCGCGCCACGAGCGGCAGCAGCACGGAGTCGCCGTCGTACCAGAGGAGGGCCACCCGTTCCGTGGCGAGCACGTGCCGGAGTGCGACGACCGCCAGGGCCACGGACAGGAGGGCGCCGACGACCTCGTGCGCGACCGCCCACACGACGGCGGAACGGGCAGGACGGTCGCCGGCCTCGAGCGGCCGGACTCCGTCCTGCGGTCGGACGAGGGGCATGACCGGAGCGTACCTGCGACGGCGTCCCGGAAGCCGGACAGAGCGCCCCGGGGAGCGCGGACCGGCCGTGCCCGCTAATCTTGGGCACCGTGACCCACGCGCGCGAGCAGTTGATCGAGCACATCAAGGCCGATGCGGTCTTCCACGGCGACTTCACGCTGACCAGCGGGAAGCAGGCGTCGTACTACATCGACCTCCGCAAGGTGAGCCTCGACCACCGCGTCGCCCCCCTCATCGGCCAGGTCATGACCGACCTCATCGGGGACGTGGCCGACGTCGACGCCGTCGGCGGTCTCACCATGGGCGCCGACCCGATCGCGAGCGCCGTGCTGCACCAGGCAGCCGCCCGTGGCCTCGCGTACGACGCCTTCGTCGTGCGCAAGGAGCCGAAGGACCACGGCCGTGGCCGGCAGGTCGAGGGGCCCGACGTGCGCGGCAAGCGGGTCGTCGTGCTCGAGGACACCTCCACCACCGGCGGATCGCCGCTCAAGGCAGCCGAGGCGCTCGAGCGCGAGGGCGCCGTCATCGCCGCCGTCGCCGTCGTCGTCGACCGGGACACCGGCGCGAAGGAACGGATCGAGGCGGCGGGGTACCCGTACCTCGCGGCGATCGGACTGGCCGACCTGGGGCTGTCCGCGTGACCGAGGAGCGTCCGGAGGGGCGCGACGAGTCCGACCGGTCCGTCACCCCCGACACCGGGGACGACGGACGGGAGGCTCGACGCGGCTCCGACACGGGCGCTCCGTTCCAGGGGCTCCGCAGTGCCGCCGACATCTTCGGCGCGCCGCTGACGGAGGACGAGTGGCCCTCCCGCCGCGAGCGCCGGGAGGCCGAGCGCGCCGCCCGGCAGGCGGGTCGACCGGAGCCGGAGCCCTTCACCGCCCCCGCGTCCGTGCCGGCCGCCCCGGCGTCGGCACCGGCTCCCGCGTCGTCGTCCGCTCCCGCGTCCGTGCCGGACCCCGGGGCCACGCAGGCGATCTCGATGCCCGAGGAACTCGCACTGCCCGGCGGCGTCGCCGGCCGGGTCCCGCCGCCCGCTGCCGTGCCCCCGGTCCCGAACGCCCCCGACCCCCGCGCGATCGAGGAC
>NZ_QKTS01000002.1:0-380309 GCF_003234525.1 Curtobacterium sp. MCBD17_021
GACCCCGACCCCGACCCCGACACCAGGATCCGGATCCCCGGGACCCGGATCCGGGCCTCCTGGTCGGTGCTCGCCACCCGCGGGACGCTCGTCGTCGCAGCGGTCACCCTGCTCGCGGTCGGCGCCCCGGTGGCCGCGGTCGTGCACGACGTCCCGGTGCCCCTCGCGCTCCTCCTGCCGGCGGTGCTGAGCGCAACCCTGCTCGTCGCGCCGGTCCGACCCCGCACCGCCACCGCCGTGCACCTCGTCACGCTCGTCGGCCTCGGGCTCCTCGCCGCACCGGGCACCGTCGGGCCGTGGCCGCTGTCGGTCACGGCGATCATCGGCGTCGCGGTGCTCCTCGTCGTGCTCGGGCTGCGGACCGACTGGCTGACGACCTCGGTCGTCTGGGGTGCTGCGACCGTCCTCACCCTCGTGCTCGTGGCCGTCGTGCCCGCACGGTGGGACCAGACCGACGTCTGGGTGACGACCCTCGCGGTGTCGGCGGGCAGCTGGCTCGTCGTCGGTGCGGCCGCGGTCCTGCTCGGGCAGCGACGCGCAGTCGGAGTCGAGCTCCGGGCGGCCCGGCGGGACGCCGAGCAGCAGGCCGACGCACGTCGCACGGTCGAGGAGCGGGCGCGGATCGCCCGCGAGCTGCACGACGTCGTCGCGCACAGCATGTCCGTCGTGCACATGCAGGCGGAGTCCGCGCCGTACCGCGTGGCCGACCTGCCGGCGGCCGCGCGGGCGGAGTTCGCCACGATCGCCGCGACCTCGCGCACGGCGCTCCGCGAGATGCGACAGCTGCTCGGCACGCTCCGCGGGGACGAGGACGCCGAGCGCGCTCCGCAGCCCGGGCTCGGCGACCTCGACGCCCTCGTCGCCTCGACGCGGGCGGCCGGCCTGTCGGTCGTGCTCGACGTCGACCCCGGCACGGCCCCCGGCGACGGCATCGGTGACCGATCCGTCGACCCCGTCGCGCAGCTGACCGCCTACCGCGTCGTGCAGGAGGCGCTCGGCAACGTCGTCCGCCACGCCCCCGGCGCGGACACCGCCGTCACGGTCACCCGCCAGGGCAGCGTCCTGCGCGTCGCGGTGGTGAACGCGGCAGCGCCCGACGCTCCCCCGCCACCCGCCGACGACGGCGGCTACGGTCTCGCAGGCATGCGGTCCCGCGTCGCCGCCCTGGACGGCTCGCTCGACGCCGGGCCGACACCGGACGGCGGCTTCCGGGTCGTCGCCGCGCTGCCCCGCCGGCTGGACGGAGCCGACCGGTGACGCGGGTGCTCGTCGTCGACGACCAGGCGGTGTTCCGGCTCGGGCTCGTGGCGATCCTCGGGTCGCAGCCCGACCTCGAGGTCGTCGGCGAGGCCGGGGACGGGGCCGAGGCCGTCGCGCTCGGCGTCCGTCTCGAGCCCGACGTCGTGCTCATGGACGTCCGTATGCCGGTCCTCGACGGCATCGAGGCCACGCGGCGCATGACCGCGGCGCCGAACAGTCGTCCGGTGCGGGTGCTCATGCTCACCACGTTCGACATCGACGACTACGTGTTCGACGCGCTGCGGGCGGGCGCGAGCGGCTTCCTGCTCAAGGACGCCGGAGCCGAGGACCTCATCGCTGCCGTGCGCACGGTCGCCTCGGGGGACGCCCTCCTCGCGCCACGGGTGACCCGGCACCTGGTCGAGGCCTTCGTGGCCGGGCCCCGGCCCACCGGTGCGCCCGCCGAGGTGCTGGCGGCACTCACCGACCGGGAGCGGGACGTCTTCATGCTCATGGCCCGCGGCCGCTCGAACGGCGAGATCGGCCGCGAGCTGTACATCGCCGAGCAGACCGTCAAGACGCACGTCAGCCGGGTGTTGGCGAAGCTGCAGCTCCGCGACCGGGTGCACGCCGTCGTGCTGGCGTACGAGTCGGGGCTCGTCACCCCCACGGGCTGACGACACGGCTGCGGCACGGCGCCGCCGCGCGGCTGCTGACAACCGCGCCGCGGTGCGGCAGGATCGAGCCATCGGCAGGACGGACGCCGGGGACGACCAGGGAACGAGGACGCGATGGCCACCTTCACACGCGGGTTCGGCGGACGCCGCCGTGACGCCGACGACAGCCGGATCCCGCCCGGGCAGACCCTGGTGCAGGACTGGCCGGTCCTCTCGGCGGGCGCGACGCCGGAGATCGAGCCCTCCGAGTGGAGCTTCTCGATCCGCACCGAATCCGGCCTGCACTCGTGGACCTGGGACGAGGTCCGGGCGCTCGGGCTCGAGGACGTCACCGTCGACATCCACTGCGTGACGCACTGGACGAAGCTCGGGATGGGCTGGCGCGGTGTGCCCCTCGACAAGCTCTTCGCCGACGTCGAGACCTCGCTCGACTTCTGCATGGTGCACAGCTTCGGCGGCTACACCACGAACGTCCCCCTCGACGAACTGCTCGAGGGCCAAGCGTGGATCGCGTTCGAGGCGGACGGCGAACCCCTCACCCCGGAGCACGGTGGGCCGGCCCGGCTGCTCGTACCGCACCTGTACTTCTGGAAGAGCGCGAAGTGGGTCCGCGGCATCGTCATGCACGCCGAGGACGAGCCCGGCTTCTGGGAGAACGCCGGCTACAACATGCACGGCGACCCGTGGAAGGAAGAGCGGTACTGGTGACCCTGTCCACCGCCGACGACGCCGCCGTCCCGGGAGCCCGTCCCGCGCCCACTCCGCCGGCCCCGCAGCTCCGCCGCCCGGCCTGGCACCCCGCCACCGTCGCCGCGGTCTCCCCCGAGACCCCGAACGCCCGTCGCCTGGTGCTCGACGTCCCGACGTGGCCCGGCAACGACCCGGGCCAGCACCTCGACCTGCGGCTGACTGCCGAGGACGGCTACCAGGCCACCCGGTCGTACTCAATCGCGTCCTCCGGAGACGGCACGCGGCTCACGCTCGCCGTCGACCGGGTCGAGGACGGCGAGGTCTCGCCGTTCCTCGTCGACGCGGTCGAGGTCGGCGACGCCCTCGAGGTCCACGGCCCGCTCGGCGGCTGGTTCGTCTGGCACCCGGGGACCGACGACTCGCAGCGACCGGTCCAGCTCATCGCCGGCGGGTCCGGCATCGTCCCGCTGCTGCCGATGGTCACCGCCCACGCCGAAGCCGCCGACGCGAGCCCGTTCCGGCTGCTCTACGCCGTCCGCACCCCGGAGGACGTCTTCTTCCGCGCGGAGCTCGACGCCGCCGTGGCCGCGGCCGACCGTGCGCCCTTCACGCTCGACCTGGTCTACAGCCGCCGGGCACCGGAGGACGCGACGACCCCCGCCGGGCGGCTCACCCGCGAGCGACTGGCGGCGGCGGTGTCGCCCCCGGACGCCGGTGCCCTGGTGTACGTCTGCGGATCCACGCCCTTCGTGGAGCAGGTCCTGCGGTGGCTCGGGGAGCTCGGACACGACACCACCGGGGTGCGTGCGGAACGGTTCGGAGGCGCGTGATGACCATCGTCGACGGCAACGCCCTGGCCGGGGACCTCGTCGAGGTCCTCGGAATCGACGCCACGTCGGCGCGCCTGTGCTGTGCCGGCTGTGGGTCCACCGGTCTGCTCGCGCTGACGCGGGTGCACCGGACCGCGATGGGCAGCGTCGCCCGCTGCCGCGGTTGTGACACCGTGCTCGTGACCGTCGTCGACACCGGCGCCGAGCGGTGGGTCGGCCTGCCGGGCGCGCGAGCGGTCGCCGCGGTCTGACGACGGACGCGGACGAAGCGAGACGACAGAACCCCTCGGCCGATGGGCCGAGGGGTTCTGTCGTGCTGGTTCTGTCGTGCTGCTGTTCCGAGCGGATGACGAGATTCGAACTCGCGACCCTCACCTTGGCAAGGTGATGCGCTACCACTGCGCCACATCCGCATGCTGGACACCGGGGTGACCAACGTCGACCACTGTACCCGACCCGAGTGGTGATCCGGGCCTCCCGTCCGCATGTCGGGCGTGCCGGACGTCGCGGCGGACGCCCGGACTACGCTTGTACGGGTGACGACGACGTTCCGACGCACTTCCCCGTCCGCTCTCGGCATCGACGCTGCGGGCATCGACGCCTTCGTGTCCGCCCTCGGGTCGACCCCGGCGGTGGAGCCGCACAGCCTGATGGTGCTCCGGCACGGCGCGGTCGCCGCCGAGGGGTGGTGGGCGCCGTTCGCCCCGGAGCGGGTGCACCTGCTGTACTCGCTCAGCAAGAGCTTCACTGCTGCCGCCGTCGGGATCGCCGTCCGTGCCGGCCTCGTCGACCTCGACGCGACGGTCATCAGCCACTTCCCGGAGCTCGACGCCGAGGTCACCGACGAACGCACCCGTCGGATGCGGGTGCGGCACCTGCTCGCGATGGCGAGCGGGCACCGCGCCGAGACCATCGACCGCGCCGAGGCGACCGACCCGACGAACACCGTCCGGGGGTTCCTGCTCCTGCCGCCGGACGAGGAGCCCGGCAGCGTCTTCGCCTACAACCAGCCCTGCACGTACACCCTCGGTGAGATCGTCCGGCGGGTGAGCGGTGAGACGCTCCTCGACTTCCTGCGCCCGCGGCTCTTCGCCCCGCTCGGGATCGACGACTTCGCCTGGCTCCGGGACGACCGCGGTGCCGAGCTCGGGTACAGCGGCGGGTTCGCCAGGACGGAGGCGATCGCCGCGCTCGGGCAGCTGTACCTGCAGCGTGGCGTCCAGGACGGCGAGCGGATCCTCGACGAGGACTGGGTCGACCAGGCGACGAGCGCGCAGGTGCCGAACCCGGACGAGGTGAACCCGGACTGGTCCCGTGGCTACGGCTTCCAGTTCTGGATGGACCGGCACGGCTTCCGCGGCGACGGCGCCTACGGCCAGTTCTGCGTCGTGTTGCCCGAGCAGGACGTCGTGGTCGCGATGACCGGGCAGAGCACCGACATGCAGGCCGTCCTCGACGCGGTGTGGGCGCACCTGCTGCCGGCCGTCGACCGTCCCGGGTCCGTCGACGCCGACGACCGTCTGCGCGACCGGCTCGCCGCGCTCGCGTTGCCGCCGCTCGGCGGCGGTCCGGGGGACGGTCCGCTCGGCTCCCTCCCCGCAGCGCCGCCGTCGTCGCCGGTCCCGGTGGGCGGTGACTCCGGCCTGGAGGCGGTGCACCTGACCCAGGACGTGTCCGGTCGGTGGGTGCTCACCCTGGTCGACGCCTCGGGCGAGGTGACGGTGCCGGTCGGTGAGGGCGAGTGGCTCGTCGACGGTGCCACGGCCGCCAGTGGTGCCCGCTCCGGGGACCGGGTGGTGGTGGACGTGCGGTTCGTCGAGACCCCGCACCTGCTGCACGTGAGCGTCGACCTGGAGGACGGCACCGTCACGGCGGCGTGGCAGACGCAGCCCTTGCACGACGGGGTCGCGACCCTGCGCCGGCCGGACTGAGAGCCCACGCACCGCGCCGTCCCACTCGGCGTGCCGGGGCACCTGGTCCGCTCCCCCCGGGCGCACGATCCGGGTCACGCGGATCCCGGGAGGCGCCTGGTCGGTCCTTCCCTAGCGTCGGCCACGTGGAACACGAGACGGACACCGAGACCTACACCGACAGTGCGACGGACACCGACAGTCCGACGGACACCGACACGGGGGAGCGGACGAGCGCGGCGCCCGGGCCGACAGGGGTGGACGACGTCGCCGCGGGCCTCCGGGCGGCGCAGGACGAGATCGTCCAGCAGCTGTCGGACTGGGTGCGGATCCCGTCCGTGGCGTCGCAGCCGGAACGAGCGCTGGACGTGCAACGGTCCGCGCGGTGGCTCGCCGGGGCGATGCGGGCCGTCGGACTGCGCACCGAGGTGCTGGACGCCGGCGGGTCACCAGCCGTGTACGGCGAGTGGCTCGTCGATCCGGCGCTGCCGACGGTCCTCGTCTACAGCCACCACGACGTCCGGCACGCGAAGCCCGAGGAGTGGGTCGAGACCGCGCCGTTCTCCCCCGTCCTGCGCGACGGCCGGTTGTACGGCCGGGGTGCCTCGGACGCCAAGGGCCAGGTGGTCGCGCACCTCTGGGGATTGCGGGCGCACCTCGGCACGCGCGACGACGGGCGACCGGCCGTGAACCTGAAGTACCTGGTCGAGGGCGAGGAGGAGCTCGGATCGACGCACCTCGCGGCCCTGCTCGACTCGGACCCCGAGCGGTTCGCCTGCGACGTCGTGGTCTTCTCCGACACGCTGCAGTGGAAGTCGGGGAACCCAGCCGTGGTCACCTCGATGCGCGGGATGACCGGCGGCACCCTCACCGTCACCGGCCCGGCGCGGGACGTGCACAGCGGGGCGGCATCCGGTCCGGCCCCGAACCCGGTGCACGCCCTGGTCCGGGTGCTCGCGGCGATGCACGACACCGACGGTCGGATCACGATCCCGGGGTTCCTCGACGACGTCGACGAGCTCACGGAGGAGCGGCGGCAGGAGCTCCGCGACCTGGACTTCGACCCGGACGTCTGGGTGGAGCGCACCGAGACGACGAGCATCACCGGCGAGGTCGGCCACACGGTCGAGGAACGGCTCTGGGCGCGCCCGTCCATCGAGGTCCTCACCCTGCTCGCCGGCGACCCGACGGGGTTCCCGCGGGCCGTCATCCCGAGCCAGGCGACCGCGGAGCTGAGCATCCGGACCGTCCCGGGCCAGCACGTGTCCGCCGTGGCGGCGCAGCTCCGGGCGTTCGTCGCCGAGCAGATGCCCGACGGCGTCACCCATGAGCTCGAGATCCCCGAGGAGTCCGGTCAGGACCCGTACGTCACGCCGTCCGGACCGGCGCTCGACGCGCTCGTGCGGGCGATGGAACGGGGACACGGGACCGAGACGGCCGGGCGGATGGGCAACGCCGGCGGTGGCCCGGCGGAACTGATGGGCCGCGTGCTGGGAGCACCGGTGCTCTTCATCGGCACCGGGCTGCCCGAGGACCACTGGCACGCGAGCGACGAGAGCGTCTCGGTGCAGATGCTCCTCGACGGTGCCGCCTCGATCGCGTACCTGCTCGAGGAGCTCGGGGACGCGCTGCGCTGAGCGGCGGCGGGCGCCGTGGACGACGACGAAGGCCCCCGGTCGGTCCTGGTGGACCGGCCGGGGGCCTTCGATCTGGTGGGCGATACTGGGATCGAACCAGTGACCTCTTCCGTGTCAGGGAAGCGCGCTACCGCTGCGCCAATCGCCCAGATGAGTTCCGCCGGAGCGGACTGGAGGTGGGGACGGGATTCGAACCCGCGTGGACGGCTTTGCAGGCCGCTGCCTCGCCTCTCGGCCACCCCACCATCAAGGTCCACGTCTGGCGTGAGTACCCGATCGGTGGGACACCTCTTCTGGAGAGTTGCTGTCTTCCGGAGAAGACAGGCACCTCGAGCGGATGACGAGATTCGAACTCGCGACCCTCACCTTGGCAAGGTGATGCGCTACCACTGCGCCACATCCGCATGACGTGACCGGAGTCACATCGCTTTCGTCCGACCCGCTCTCGCGGCGACTCGTAAACTGTACCGATTCCCCGCCGTTTCTCCAAAACCGTTCTCGTTCACCGGGCGTGTCCCCCGCGTTCATGCGGATCGGCGGGGTCTGGACGGGCCCCGCGGCCGAAGCGGACGGCATCCCCATGTGCCTCGCGATCGGACCGAAGCAGCGCGACGCGCGCGACGACCCACACGTGTTCGGAGCACGGCCCGACATCCGCTACTATCGATCCGCACCCAAGTGCAGGGGGCGATTGGCGCAGTTGGTAGCGCGCTTCGTTCACACCGAAGAGGTCATCAGTTCGAGTCTGGTATCGCCCACGTGCCCATCACGGGCAAGCAAGACCACCCGAAGAGCCCGACGCAACCGCGTCGGGCTCTTCGCATCCCACGACCCGTACGACCGCAGCAAGGGCAGCATGACCGACGTCGACCTCGAGTTCGCCAGGGTCCGCCAGGTGCTCGACCGGCCGACGCTCCGACTGATGTCGCGTCCGACGAGCGCCGCCGTGGTCTCGGTCTTCCGCACGGTGTTCGACCGTGACGTGCAGTACGTCCCCGCCGACCGGATGCACCTGCAGGTCGAGGAACACGTCGCCCGCCTGCAGGCCACGGGCGCCCGGGTGCCCGCGGGTGACTCGCCCACCGGAGACGTCCCGGTGGGCGAGGCGCCACGTCCGAACGGCCGGTCGCTCTGCCGCGAGTGGGTGGCAGCGCAGTGGCTGGTGCGCTCGAACTCGCCGGACGGCGACGAGCAGTACAGCCTGACGAGCCACGCCCTCGAAGCCCTGAGCCTCATCGACGCGCTGTCCGCCGAACGGGCCCTCATCAGCGAGAGCCGCCTCGCGATGATCGTCGACGCCGTGCACCGCTGGGCCGCGCGCGCCGAGCCGGACCGGGACACCCAGGTCCGTCGGCTCGACGCGCAGATCGCGGAACTGCAGGCCGAGCGTGCGCGTCTGGCCAGCGGGGACGAGGTCGTCACCGTCGACGCCGACCGCATGCGGGACGGCTACGCGAACATCACCGACCTCATCCGGCAGTTGCCGAGCGACTTCAAGCGGGTCGAGGAGGCGGTCGCGACCATGCACCGCGAGATCGTCGAGGACTTCCGGCAGGAGGTGCGCCCGATCGGTGAGATCCTCGACGGCTACCTCGCCCGCACCGACAACCTCATGGAGTCGACACCGGAGGGCCGGGCCTTCCAGGGCGCGTTCGAACTCCTCCGCGACGACGCCCTGCTCCTCCGGCTCCGGGACGACATCACCACGATCCTCGAGCACCCCTTCGCCGGCTCTCTCAGCGCGTCCGAGCGACGGACCTTCCGCGGGACGGTCGGCATCCTGCGGCAGGGCATCGAGGACGTCCTCGCCCAGCGCCGGATGCTCACCGCAACGCTCCGTGACCAGATCGTGGCCCACGACGTCGTGCGGGACCGCGAGCTCGACGCCGTGCTCCGCTCGGTGAACCGCGGCCTGGCGGCGTGGATGGAGGTCGGTTCCGCCCGCGACCGCGTGCCGCTCGGACTCCTGCCACCGTCGGCGGCCGTCGGCACCCTGCGAGAGAAGTTCTACGACCCGGACGCCGAGTCCGTGCCACCGCCGATCGAGGAGCCGGACGACGACGTCTTCGAGGAGATCGACGTCGAGTCCCTCCGCCGGCACGGCGGGCCGCTCCTCGCCGAACTCCGGCACGTCCTGGCGGGCGGGTCGGCAGCGACGAGCGTGGACGCGTTCCACGAACTGCCCGCCGAGCAGCGCCGCCCCGTCGAGCTCTTCGGCCTGGCGCACCTGCTCACCGGGCACGACGACTTCGAATCGGGCACCGCCTCCGCGCCGCACCGCACGGTCCGACCCGACGGCGAACCCGTCACCTTCCAGATGCCGACCGCCGCGCTCCCCCGCGGCGGCGGCACGACCCACCCCGACGACGAGCCCGGCCAGGAGGCACGGTGAGCGACACGACGCCAGTACCCGTCCACGACGAGGTCGCGTTCGAGGACGCGTTCGGAGCCTCCGGCGTGTCCTCAGGGGGCCACGGCGAGGCGACCGTCGACGAGCCGGTGCGCGACGAGAGCACCTTCGCGCTGTTCGAGGGTGACGAGGGCCGACTCGACGAGCCGCAGCGCCGCGCCCTGGTCGCCCTCCTCCGGCACCCGTACGTGAGCGCGCGGACCCACGTGGACGAGTGGCGCGCGGTCCTCGACGCCGAGCACCAGCTCCGGTCCCGGCTCAACGACCTGTTCCTGGAGCTGCACGTCGACCGTGACCGCGAGGTGGCCTTCAAACGCCAGGCGCGCTCCGAGAGCACCCGGCGCGGGTTCCCGACCCTGCTCCGGGACGCCCCGTACACCCGCGAGGAGACGATCGTCCTCGTCTACCTGCGCATGCGCCTGCGGGCAGACGCCCGACCGGGCCCCGACCAGGTCGTCGTGGACCGGTCCGAGATCCTGGGACACGTGTCCGGCTTCCGGCCTGCGACCGCGACCGACCGCACGCGGGACGAGGCCCGGGTCGCCAAGGCGATCGAGCGCCTCGTCACGGCACGGGTGCTGCTGAAGACCAGCGACCCGGACCGCTTCCGGGTCGCGAGCGTCGTCGAGGTCCTGCTCCCGTTGGAGCGCCTCGTCGAGCTCGACACCTGGCTGCGGACCGCGGCCACCGGCGGCGGCGGTGAGCCGACGGACGGCGACGGGGCGGGCCTCCCGGCCACCTCGGACGCCGAGGACGGCGACGACACCGAGCCCGGGACAGCGGGCGACGACACCGAGGAGGACCGCGCGTGAGCACCGTCGACATCGACACCACGGGCATCCCCGCCCTGTTCGACACCGTCGCGCAGTGGCGCGCCGAGTCGATGCAGGTGGTCAACTGGGGTGGCTTCCAGGGGCATCGTCAGGTCGAGCTCTCCGGGACGGCGACCCTCATCTCCGGCGCGTCCGGGACGGGCAAGTCGACGTTGATGGACGCGTACCTCGCGGTGATGATGCCGTCCGACGTGCCGTTCAACGGCGCCTCGAACGACGCGACCACGGGCCGCGCGCGCAGCGCCGACCAACGCAACCTGCTCACATACCTGCGCGGCAAGGTCGACACCCGGCGCGATCCGGAGACCGGGGCGCTCAAGGACGTCACGCTCCGCGGCGACGAGCAGACGACCTGGGGCGCGGTCGCGGTCACCTTCCGGAACGACGACGAGCGGCGCTTCACCGTCCTCCGCGCCTACATCGTGCCGCGGCGTGCCCGGGGCGTGGCGGACATCCAGATGACCATGGCGACCGTCGACGACGTCTTCGACCTGCGCCGGCTCGAGGACTTCGTGCCGTCGCGGTTCGCGCACCTCGAGCTCACCGGTCGGATCCCGGGGCTCGTGATCCGCGACACCTACCAGGAGCTGGCGTACACGCTGCAGACCCGGCTGGGCATCGGCGACTCGGGTGGCGGCAACCGCGCGATGCGCCTGCTCGCCCGGATCCAGGCCGGACAGCACATGCCGACGGTCGACGCCCTCTACAAGTCGCTCGTGCTCGAGACCCCTGGCACGTACGAGGCGGCCGACCGTGCCCTCGCGCACTTCGCGGCCCTCGACGAGGCGTACGAGGCGATGGACACCGAGGAGCGCAAGGTCCGCATCCTCTCCCCCGTCACCGCGCTGCACGACGAGATCGAACGCTCCCGTGCCGCAGCAGCCGCGCTGGACGGCATCGCCACGGGCGCCGACGTCTCCCCGTTCGCGCACTGGACGGCGTCGCGGAAGCGGGAGCTGCTCGACCTCGAGGTCGAACGGAACACCCGGGAGCGCACCGCCACGCGCGCCGAGGTCGAGGCCGCGTCGGCCCGGCACGCCGCGGTGGAGGTCGAGCTCCGCGACGCCGAGGCCCGACTCCGCGACTCCGGCGGCAATGCGCTCGCCCAGCTCGAGGACCGCATCGACCGCGGGACCCGGGAGCGTGCCGCCGTCGCCCGCGCCCGCGAGGTCTTCGACGAGCGCACCGCACCCCTCGGCGAACCGTCGACGACCGAGGCCGAGTTCGCCGAGGCCCAGCGCGCGAGCCACGAGTTCCTCGGCACGTACGCGGCGCGCCGCGACGAACTCGACGGCCGCCGGGACGCCCTGACCCGCGAGGAGTACCCGCTCCTCGACCGTGAGCGGACCCTGCGCCAGGAGCGCCGGTCGCTCGAGCACCGCCAGGGCGCGATGCCGCTGCCGATGCACGAGGCCCGCGTCGCGATGGCCCAGGCCGCCGGTCTCGACCCCGCGGACGTGCCGTTCGTCGCCGAGCTGCTCGACGTCCTGCCGGCCGAGGAGCAGTGGCGCACGGCGATCGAGTCCGTGCTCGCGCCCGTGGCCCGGACGTTGCTCGTCGACGAGGACCGACTCGACGACTTCAGCGCCGCGATCGACTCGCTGCGCCTGCCGGTGCGGGTGCAGTTCGAGGGCGTCCCGATGGGCCCGCACCTCGACCTGCAGGGTGACAGCTCGATGGTGTCCGGCAAGCTCGCGATCAAGCCGTCGCCCTTCAGCACCTGGGTCCGGGAGCGCATCGAGTCCGACCGGATCGACGCCCGCTGCGTCAGCGACGCCACCGACCTCGGTGGTGGCGGTCGGCGCGTCACCGTCGCCGGGCAGCTCCGGGACGGCCGTCGCGGTGCGCACGGCGACCGCCGTCAGGCGAACGTCATCGGGTTCACGAACGAGTCCCGCGTCCGCTCCGTCGAGACCGAGCTCGCCGAGATCGCCGCGGACCTCACCGCCCTGGAGGCCCGCCGCACCGACATCGCGCAGGACCTGGCCGCCCTCGACGCGCTCCGCACGGCGCACCAGCACCGGGTCGACGTCACCTGGGACGCCGTCGACGTGGCGGGCGCCGACGCAGCGCTCGCCCGTCTCGAGGACGAACGGCAGGCACTGCTCGCCGCCGACGACGGGCTGCGGACGCTCCGCGAGTCCGTGGCACGCCTGCGCGCCGCCCTCGACGAGGCCGCCGACCGCCGCTCCGCCGCCCGCCTCGGCGTCAAGCGCCTGGAGGAACGACACGCGGTGCTCGTCGACGGCCAGGACGCCGCCGCCGAGATCCTCGAGCGGTTCGCTGACGCACCGGAACGCCTGCCCGACGAGCAGCAGGAGCGCCTGCTCGCCGAGGCGTTCGACGAGGTCGGGGCGCCCGACGGCGTGGACGGCTTCGACGACGCGACCAAGCGCCTCCGCCGGCGGCTCGAGGAGCGGCTGTCGCAGGCCCTCGACGGTGCAGCGACCGCTTCGGTGGCGCTGACCACGACGTTCGAGCGCTACCAGGACGCCTGGCCGGACCCGAACCTCGGCACCGGGGTGGCGTCGTACCCGGACTACCGGGCGATCCTCGACCAGATCGTCGCCACGGGCCTGCACGCTCGACGCAGTGAGTGGCGTCGACGGCTGTCGCAGTGGAGCGGTGAGGACCTCGTCCCGCTCTCCGGCGCGTTCGACCGCGCCGTCGTCGAGATCGAGGAGCGGCTCGAGCCGGTCAACGAGATCCTCCGCGACCTGCCGTTCGGTGCGAACCGCGACCGTCTGAAGATCGTCATCCGCCGCGTCACCCGCGAGGACGTCACACAGTTCCGCAAGGAGCTCCGCGCGCTGTCGGCGTCGGTGGACGCCGAGCTGACCGACGACGTGCTCGAGACGCGCTTCCGGCGGCTGCGGCGGTTCATGGCGGTCATCCGCCCCGATCCCGGAGCCCCGCGAGGCCGGACCACCCAGCGTGACGCCGTGCTGGACGTCCGCCGTCACATGGAGATCACCGCCGTGCGGTACGACGTCGAGGGCAACGACCTGGGGGTGTACTCGTCACTCGGGGACAAGTCCGGCGGTGAGACGCAGGAGCTCGTGGCGTTCATCGTCGGCGCCGCCCTGCGGTACCAGCTCGGCGACGAGACCCGTCCCCGGCCCCGGTTCGCGCCGGTGTTCCTCGACGAGGCGTTCATCAAGGCGGACTCGGAGTTCGCCGGCCGCGCGGTGACGGCCTGGCTGCGGCTCGGGTTCCAGCTCGTGGTGAGCGCACCGCTCGACAAGGTCACCGCACTCGAGCCGTCGATGGAGCGGCTGCTGTCGATGCGGAAGCACCCGGACACGGGGTACTCGTCGGTGACGGAGATCCGCCGGGTCTGAGGGAGTGGGGCCGGGCGACGGGGGCCGTTCCGGGCGGGCGACGGTAGGGTCGTCGCGTGTTCGGACGTCGTGAGCCCCGCCCCACTCCCCCTGACGCCACCGGGGCGTCGGACCTCCCCGTGCTCGGCATCGGTGCCGTCGTCCGGGTCGTGCCGTCGGTCCGGGGTGAGCAGTGGGCCGACGAGCCGATCGGTCTCGTCGTCGCGCCGGGCGGCGCCCAGCTGGCCGGGTACGCGGGCGCCGGTGTGCGGGTGGCCTGGGTGGTCGAGTTCGACGAGCCGGCGTACACGACGGACGGCCGCGGCCCGTTCGAGCGCGCGACCGTCCAGAGTCGTCAGTTGGTGCCGGTCCCGATGGAGCACGATCCCGCGTCGGTGGACGCCGGAGTGTCCTGACCGCCCGGTGCCGCCCGGAGGCCGGTGGCGTCCGGGGTCCGTCAGCGCCGAGGGCTCAGTACTCTTCCGAGCCGGCCTTCATCATGGCGGCGGCCGCCATGCAGGTGCCCACCCCACCGATGACGCCGATGCCGATGATGATGCCTGCGATGAGCTCGAGCATGGGGTGACTCCTCGTGATCCGGGGCCGGTGTGGCTGGGCCTGGGGTGGCCGGGTCCAGGGTAGCGGACGACGGGTGCCGGCTAGCGGATGCCGCGCATGAGGCGGAGCACCGGACGGGCGACGGCGAGCAGCACGACCCCGACCACGACGGCGGCGAGTCCGAGCACCGTGAAGTACGGCGCCTCGTCCTCCGGGTCGTAGAAGGCGGACAGCACACCGGTCATCGCGGTGCCGAGCGACACCGACAGGAAGAACAGCGCCACCATCTGCGTCTGGAACTTCGGTGGCGCGAGCTTGGTCGCCACGGACTGCCCGGTCGGCGAGAGCAGCAGCTCCGCGAGCGTGAACACCAGCAGGATGCCCACGAGCGCGATCACCGGGGTGCCGTTCTCGCCGGTGCCGGTGAACGGCAGGAAGAGCAGGAACGCGACGCCCATGATGCCGGTGCCGAGCGCGAACTTCGTCGGGGTGGACGGCTGGCGGTCCCCGAGCCGGGTCCAGAGCGCCGCGAAGACGCCGGAGAGCAGGATGATCATGATCGGGTTGATCGACTGCACCCACGACACCGGCATCTCGAACCCGAACAGGTCGCGGTCGAGGCGCTGGTCGGCGTAGACCGTGACGACGGTGAACTGCTGCTGGTACAGCGACCAGAACACCGCGCTGCCGACGAACAGCGGGATGAACGCGAACACGCGGGACCGCTCGTCCGGGGTCAGCCCGCTGCCGAGGATGACGACGAAGTAGCCGACCGTCGCGACGACCACCACGACGACGACCACGAGCGGGAGGGTCGAGACCGTCAGGAGGCCCGTGAGGACGGCGACCGCGACGACGGCGAGCCCGACGACCGCGAGCACCGCGACGAGCGGGTAGCGGGAGCGCGGCAGCGGGTTCGCGACGTGCTGCACGGCCTCGGGCAGGTTGCGCCGGCGGACGGCGTACTGCACGAGGCCGGCCGCCATCCCGACCGCGGCGAGGCCGAAGCCGAAGTGGAACCCGAGCGCCGACTGCAGCAGCCCGGTGAGGATCGGCCCGGCGAACGCGCCGAGGTTGACGCCCAGGTAGTACAGCGAGAAGCCGGCGTCCCGCCGCGGGTCCTCGGGGGCGTACAGCGACCCGACGATCGTCGTCGCCGTGGCCTTGAGTCCGCCCGAGCCGAGCGCGATGAGCACGAGGCCGACCCCGACCCCGGCGACCCCCGGGATGAGGGCCAGCGCGATGTGCCCGATCATGACCACGACCGCGCTGCCGAACAGGGTCCGGTCGGCCCCGATCAACCGGTCGGCGGTCCAGGCCCCGAGGATCGTGAAGAGGTACACCGAGCCGCCGTACGCGCCCATGATGCCCGTCGCGACACCCTCGTCGATGCCGAGCCCGCCGCGGGTGAGCGAGTAGTACATGTAGATGAGGACGATGCCCTGCATCCCGTAGAACGAGAAGCGCTCCCAGAGCTCGACGGCGAACGGTGTCGACAGCTCGAACGGTTGCCCGAAGAAGGTCCGTCCGGTGCGCTGCTGCTTCGGTCCGGTGGTGCTCGACATGTCAGCCAGTGTGACGCCCGTACCGGCGCGGCACACAATCGTCGCGCGGGTCGCACCGGAGGCGGGCGTCGGATGTTGGAGGGTTCCCACCATCGGAGGGAGGCGCCACCGGGTCGCGCTTGTGGTCCGGCACGGCTGTCATGCCTTCCGCAACACCGGTGCCTACGCTGGACCGGTCGGACCGACGTGGCAGTGACGCGGTCCGCGACCGTGCAGTTCAGGAGGCACCCGATGGTCGAGACCGCACCAGTCCGCAGCAGCAGCTCCACAGCCGGCACCGGCGTCCGCACCAGCACGGGCGGCGTCAGCGCTCCGAAGGCCGACGCCACCGGCGACACCGCGGCCGGGACGCCCACGGGCGGGACCGACACCGACGTCCGCATCGACGTCGACCTGCTCGCCGAGCACCTGCTCGGTCGTTGGGCGGAGGACCGCCGCACCTCGCGTCGCCTGGTCCGCGACCCGGCTCTGCACAAGATCGAGGGCCAGCCCCTCGCCGAACACCGGGCGCGCACGCTGGAGCAGCTCCGGCTCCTCGTCGACGCCGGGGCGATCCAGCGCCCGTACCCGCCGGAGTTCGGCGGTCAGGACAACCACGGCGGGAACCTCGCGGCGTTCGAGGAGCTCACCGTCGCCGATCCCTCGCTGCAGATCAAGGCCGGTGTGCAGTGGGGCCTGTTCGGTTCCGCGGTGCACCACCTCGGCACCGAGCGGAACCACCGGGAGTTCCTGCCCGGCATCACCGCCTTCGACGTGCCCGGCTGCTTCGCCATGACCGAGACCGGCCACGGCTCGGACGTCCAGAACATCGCCACGAGCGCGACCTACGACCCGGAGACGCAGGAGTTCGTCGTGCACACGCCGTTCCGCGGTGCGTGGAAGGACTACATCGGCAACGCGGCCCTGCACGGCAAGGCCGCCGTCGTGTTCGCGAAGCTCGTCACCCAGGGCGTCGACCACGGCGTGCACGCCTTCTACGTCCCACTCCGCGACGACACGGGCGCGTTCCTGCCCGGCGTCGGCGGCGAGGACGACGGCGTCAAGGGCGGCCTCAACGGCATCGACAACGGGCGGCTCTGGTTCGACCACGTCCGCGTGCCCCGCACGAACCTGCTCAACCGGTACGGCGACGTCGCCGAGGACGGCACGTACTCCTCGCCGATCGACTCCCCCGGACGTCGGTTCTTCACCATGCTCGGCACCCTCGTGCAGGGCCGCGTGTCCCTCGACGGCGCGGCGGTCGTGGCCCAGAAGATCGGCCTGCAGATCGCGCTGACGTACGCGATGGAGCGCCGCCAGTTCCCGACCGGTGACGGCCACGAGGGCGTCCTGCTCGACTACGGACGGCACCAGCGACGGCTCATCCCGCGCCTGGCCACCGTGTTCGCGCAGTCCTTCGCGCACGAGAAGCTCCTGCAGACGTTCGACGACGTGTTCAGCGGCCGACAGGACACCCCGGAGCGCCGCGAGGACCTCGAGACCCAGGCGGCGGCGTTCAAGGCGATGTCGACCTGGTCGGCGCTCGACACCCTGCAGGAGTGCCGGGAGGCGACCGGCGGCGCGGGGTTCCTCGCCGAGAACCGGATCACGGGCCTCCGGGCCGACCTCGACGTCTACGTGACCTTCGAGGGCGACAACACCGTGCTCCTCCAGCTCGTCGGCAAGCGTCTGCTCACCGACTTCCGCAAGGCCGCGCCGCGGGACGCTGCGTCGACGGCGAAGTTCGTCGCCGCCCAGGTCGGGTCGAAGTTGGCGGACGCGACGGGTCTGCGTCGTCTGGGCCAGACCGTCTCGGACCGCGGGTCGCTCGCAGCCTCGGTCGCGGACCTGCAGGACCCGGCGACGCAGCGCTCCCTGCTCGTCGGACGGGTCGAGACGATGGTCACCGAGATCGGCATGCGCCTGCGCACCGCCGGCAAGGACCGTGCCCGCGCCGCGGTGCTGCTCAACCGCTCGCAGCACGAGCTCATCGAGGCGTCGAAGGCGCACGCCGAGCTGATGCAGTGGGAGGCGTTCACCGAGGCGATCGACGACGTGCCGCCGGGCGACACCCGCACGGTGCTCGTCTGGCTCCGCGACCTGTTCGCACTCGGGCTCATCGAGGAGCACCTCGACTGGCACCTGCTGCACGGGCGGATCTCGGCGCAGCGCGCGCGTGCCGTCTCGGCGTACGTCGACCGCCTCGTCGCACGGCTCCGTCCGGTGGTCCCGCAGCTCGTCGCGTCCTTCGGCTACGAACCCGCCCACGTCCGCTCGCCCATCGCGAGCGGTGCGGAGCAGGCCCGGCAGGACGAGGCCCGCGCCTGGTACGAGGCCGAGCGCGCCGCCGGACGGCTGCCCGAGCAGGAGAAGAAGCCGCGCCCGTAGGCACCGCGCAGCGGCCGCGACCGTCCCCCGGTCGTCGCGTCCCGTCGCCCTGACGGGGCGCGACGAGCGTCGTGGGGCCGGGTGACGGGACCCGCGTCAGCCCGCGGCGGGCGGTCGCGAGGCGCCGAGCGCTGCGCGGAGCCGGGCCTCGGCGTCGTCGTCGGCCCCGGCGGCAGCGGCGACGTTCGCCTCGGCCACGGCTCGGACGACCTCTTCGCGCTGGATCTTCACACCGCGGGGAGCGTCGATGCCGATCCGCACGCCGTCACCGCGGGAGTCGAGCACCGTGATGACGATGTCGTCACCGATGAGGATCCGCTCGCCGACCTTGCGCGTGAGTACCAGCACCCGCCAAGCCTAGCGACTCCCCGCGGACGAGCGGGTCGACGCCCCGGTGTGGGTCGGTGGTCAGAGGGTCCGGACCGGCAGGCCGAGCAGGTGCACGGTGTCCGGGGTCGCGGTCTCCTCGGCGCCGATGGCGAGCACGCCGGCGAGCGGGACCGGTGTCTCGGCCACCGCGGCGAGCATCCGGACGGCGTCCTCGTGCTTCCGTCCGGCGTCGACGACGACCCAGACCTGGTCGGGTGCGAGGGAGGCCGTGGTCGCGACGTCCGTCCACGCGGCGACCGCGAGCAACGCCACGCCGTCGCGCACGGCGTCGGCGCGCGCGAGGATCCCGCTCCGTCGGTCGGACGCAGCCGTCGCCCGCAGGCCGTGCCGGGTGGCGAACACGCCGGCGGCGGCGTCGACGTCGGCGGCCCGGCCGACGAGGAGCACGAGGTCACCGTCGGCGGAACAGACCGCGGGCGCGGGTGTCCGGACGGGCGCAGGAGCCGGAGGAGCGGGCCGCTCGGGACGCATGTCGGCCCACGGGTCGGTCTCCGTGCCTCCCGGCCCGACGGACGCGACCGAGGTGGGCGACGCGACCGGCTCAGGCGACGTCGCCCCGGACGGGACGACCTGGAGGCCCGGCTCGGCCGGAGCGGGAAGGCCGGCGGTCCGGCGCGGCGGAGCCAGCCCGTCGGCCGCGAAGCCGTCGAGCACCGACGCGAACGCGTCGGCGCGGGTGGTGGCCGTCCCGTCGGTGTCGGCGATGCGCGCCTCGGCGGCCTCGGCGTCGGCGAGGAGTGCCGCGATCCCGATGCGCTTCGCCGGCGAGGCCGCGATCGCGACGCGGGCCGTGGGCGGGTCGAGCGGATCCGGGACCTCGATCGTCGCCTCGACGTGGGCCTTCCGGAACAGCCCGGCGACCCCGCCGGTGGTGACGCGTTCGGCGGCGACGATGCGAGCGCCGGGGCCGAACTCGGCGAGGACGGCGGCGCGGACCTCGTCGAGCGTGGCCCCGCTACGCTGCGATCGGATCGGCGGCACGGACCACTCCCACGGTCTCGATGGTGGACCCCGCTGCCGTGGCCTCCTGGTAGGAGAGCACGGGCAGCCCGTTCGCCTGCGCCGACACCATCCGGTGCACGGCCGGACGGAGCTGCGGGGCGCAGACGAGGACCGCGGACAGCCCCTGCTCCTCGACGGCCTGGACCGAGTCGCGCACGGAACCGAGGACCTGCTCGATGCGGTGCGCGTCGAGCAGGATCTGCGTGCCCTGCTCGGACGGACGGAGTCCCTCGAGCATCGCCTGCTCGAGGCCCGGGTCGATCATGATCACCCGGAGCACGGAGCCGTCGAGGTGTCGGGCGGCGAGGGCCGGACCGAGCGACGCCCGCGCGGCCTCGACGAGCCCCTCGGGGTCGGTGGAGACCTTCGCCCGGAGGGTCAGCGCCTCGCAGATGCGGCCGAGGTCGTTGATCGGCACGCGCTCGGCGAGGAGCCCCTGCAGCACACGCTGGAGTTCCGCCATCGAGAGCATGCCCGGCACGAGCTCCTCGACAGCGGCGGGGTTGACCTGCTTGACGCCCTCGGCCAGGACCTTGACGTCCTCGCGGGTGAGGAGCCGGGCGGCGTTGTCGCCGATCACGGCCTGCAGGTGGGTGACGAGCACGGACACGCGGTCGATCACGGTCGCACCGGTCATCTCGGCCGCGTGCCGGAGCTCGGCTGGCACCCACTTGCCCACCAGGCCGAAGACCGGCTCGACGGTGGGGTCACCGGGCAGGCCGTCGAGCTGCTCGCCGAGGGCCAGGACGCTCCGCGCGGGGGCGGTGCCACGCCCGGCCTCGACCCCGGCGATGCGGATGGCGTAGGTCGACGGCGGCAGGTCGATGCTGTCCCGGGTGCGGACCGGCGGGACGACGATGCCCATGTCGACGGCGATCTTCCGCCGCAGCGCCCGGACCCGCCCGAGCAGGTCGTCCGACGCACCGGAGACCATGTCGACGAGGTCGGGGGCCAGGAGGATCTCGAGGGCGTGCACGCGCATCTGTTCGAGGAGGTCCTCCGGGGTGTCGCTCGGCGGGGCGGCCGCGGCGATGGCCTGTTGCTCGGCGGCTGCGGCGGCGGCCTTCTTCGCGTTCTGACCGATCCGCCAGCCGGTGAACAGCAGCGTGCCACCCACGAGCAGGAACGGCAGGATCGGCATGCCCGGGATGAGCCCCATCGCGATGGCGGCGACCCCGGCGATCATGAGGGCGACCCTGGACTGCGAGAGCTGGTCGGCGGCCGAGGTGCCCATCTCGGTCTCGGCACCGGAGCGGGTGACGATCATGCCGGTCGAGACGGCCATGAGCAGCGCCGGGATCTGGGTGACGAGCCCGTCGCCGATCGTGAGGATGCCGTAGTGGGACAGCGCCTCGGTGACGCCCATGCCGTTCTGCAGCATGCCGATCGCGATGCCGCCGATGAGGTTGATGACGATGATGAGGATGCCGGCGATGGCGTCGCCCTTGACGAACTTCGAGGCGCCGTCCATCGCGCCGTAGAAGTCGGCCTCGGCGGAGACGGCCGCGCGGCGCTCCTTCGCCTCGGCGTCCGTGATGAGCCCGGCGTTGAGGTCGGCGTCGATCGCCATCTGCTTGCCGGGCATCGCGTCGAGGGTGAAGCGCGCTCCGACCTCGGCGACGCGCTCGGCGCCCTTCGTGACCACCACGAACTGGATGACGATGAGGATGAGGAAGACCACCGAGCCGATGATGATCGAGCCCGAGACCGCGACGTGCCCGAATGCCTGGATGACCTCGCCCGCGAAGCCCTCGCCGAGGACGAGCCGGGTGGACGCGACGTTGAGGCCGAGCCGGAACAGCGTCGCGACGAGCAGCAGCGACGGGAACACCGAGAAGTCGAGCGGCTTCTTGACGAACAGTGTCGTGAGCAGGATGACGAGCGCCAGCAGGATGTTGCAGATGATGAGGAAGTCCAGCAGGAACGACGGCACCGGCAGGATGAGCAGCAGGATGATGCCGACGACGAACACCGGCACGGCGAGCTTCGGCAGGTCGGAGCGCTTCATGCGGGGACCCCTTCTGGTTCGGTCTGGACGCCGCGCGGGGTTCGGAGCTTCCGGGGGCGGACGTCGCCGGTGAGCGTCGTCGGGTCGAGGACGGTGGCGACCTCGTCCGGGGTGGTCGGACGGGGCGGGGTGTGCGTGCCGCTCGCCGCGCCGTGGGCGGCGAGGGTCATGACGAACGACAGGACGCGGGCCACCGGCGTGTAGAGGTCGACCGGGATCTCCTGACCGAGCTCGCACGCCGCGTGCAGTGCCCGGGTGAGCGGGACGTCGCGCACCATCGGCACGCGCTCCTCCTCGGCCCTCTGCCGGATCGCGTCCGCCACCGGGCCGGCCCCCTTCGCGACGACCCGCGGCGCGGACTTGCCGGCCTCGTACTTGATCGCCACGGCGTAGTGCGTCGGGTTCGTCATGACGACGTCGGCGGTCCCGATGGCGGCGATCATCCGGTTGCGGCTGCCGGCGAGCTGCCGGGAGCGGCGCTGGGACTTCACGAGCGGGTCGCCCTCGGCCTGCTTGTTCTCGTCCTTGACCTCACGCTTGGTCATCATGGTGCGCTTGCGGTTCCGGCGGATCACGACGAACACGTCGAGGGCGGCGAGCACGAGGCCGGCGGCGACGGCGGCCTGCAGGAGGGTGCCCGCGCCGGCGCCGGCTGCCTCGAGGACGCTGGTGAGCGGCAGGGACCCGCTCGACATGAGCACGGGGACGAGGCCCTGCACGGCGAACCACAGCACGAGTCCGACGACCGCGGTCTTCAGGAGCGCCTTGACCCCGTTCCAGAGCGCCTGCGTGCCGAACACCCGCTTGAGGCCCGCGACCGGGTCGAAGTGGTCGGGCTCCGGCGTGAGCTTCTTGATGTGCACGCCACCCTGCGCGACGGAGGTGGCGAGCACCGCCACCGCGACGACCCCGAGCATCGGGCCCAGTGTCGTGCCGATCGAGGCGAGGGCGTCGTCGAACACGTGCCGCATGGTCCCGATCGAAGGGTCCGCGATGACGAGCGCGACGGCGTGCATCTGCTGCTGTCCGGCGGCCGAGGCGTGACCGATCAGGGACGGGAACATGAGCGCCGCGACGGCGATGCCGATCCAGGCGCTGAGGTCCTGCGACCGCCCGAGCTGTCCCTTGCGGTGGACCTCGCGCATCCGCTTCGACGTCGCTTGTTCGGAACGTTCTCCGCTGTCCGACACGTCGTCACCCCCTGCCCGTGATGGCTTGCACCGCGTCGCCGGTGAGGGACGACACGACGCTCGGCAGCGCCATGAAGAGCGCGCCCGCGAACAGGACGGTGAGGCCGATCTTGATCGGGAAGCCCATCTGGAAGGCGTTGAGGGCCGGGGCGACGCGGGTGAGGAGCCCGAGGCCGACGTCGGCGAGGAACAGCACCACGACGAGCGGCCCGGCGATCTGGAGCGCGGCGAGGAACATCTGTCCGAAGGCCGCGACGAGCATCGGGGCGACGCCGTCGATCGGGAAGCGTCCGTCGACGAGCGGCACCCCGTCGAAGGACCGCACGAGCCCGCCGATGATGAGCTGGTACCCGCCGGAGGCGAACAGCAGGGCGAGGGACGCCATCTGGAACAGACGGGTGAACTGCGCGCCGTTCACCTGGGACTGCGGGTCGAACGCCTGCGCGAGGGTGAAGCCGCCGAACAGGTCGATGAGCGCACCGGCGGACTGCACCGCGGCGAAGACCAGGTAGACCATGAACCCGAGGACGAGGCCGACGAGCAGCTGCGTCACGAGGGCGACGAGGAAGGTCGCGGTGTCGAGCTGCTCGTAGCCGGCGGTCACCCTGGGGGCCACGCCGATCGCGAGCCCCAGGCCGAGGATGACCTTCACGACGCCGGGGAACGCGCGGTACGAGAACGGCGGTGCGACGACGAAGAACGCGACGAGCCGGACGCCGGCGAGCATCGTGCCCTCGAGCCGGGCCGCGTCGAACAGCAGCTCCATCAGCCGCTCCCGAGCAGCTTCGGGATCATGTCGAACGCCACGTGCGTGAACGCGACCATCTCGGAGATCATCCAGTTGCCGCAGACGACGAGGGCGACGGCGACCGCCAGGGCCTTCGGCACGAACGAGAGCGTGACCTCCTGCATCTGCGTCACCGACTGGAACAGCGAGATCGCGAAGCCGACGACGAGCGAGGTGACGAGCACGGGCGCGGCGAGCTTGCCGGCGACGAGGAGCGCCTGGAGGGTGAGGTCGATGACCGCCTGCTGGTTCACGAGTGCCCCCCGGGCCGGACGGCGTCAGACAACGTGGTAGCTCTCGATGAGCGACGTGATGATGAGACCCCATCCGTCGACGAGGACGAACAGCAGGATCTTGAACGGCAGCGAGATCATCACCGGCGGGAGCATCATCATGCCCATCGACATGAGGGCCGCCGAGACCACGAGGTCGATGACGAGGAACGGGATGAAGATGACGAACCCGATGATGAACGCGCTGCGGAGCTCGGAGATGATGAACGCCGGGATGACGGTGGTCATCGGCACGTCGGCCATCCGCGCGGGGTTGTCACGACCGGCCGCGCGGGTGATGAGGGCGACGTCCTCGTCACGGGTCTGGTGCAGCATGAAGGTCCGGAGCGGTGCCGTCCCGGCGTCGACGGCCTGCTGGAAGTCGATCTTGCCGGCCAGGTAGGGCTGCAGGGCGTCGTCGTTGACGTGCCCGATCACCGGCGCCATCACGAAGAGCGACAGGAAGAGCGCGAGTCCGGCGATCACCTGGTTCGGCGGGATCGACTGCAGGCCGAGCGCGTTCCGGGTCATGGCGAGGACGACGAAGATCTTCGTGAACGACGTCATCATGAGCAGCAGCGCCGGGGCGACGCTGAGCAGCGTGATGCCGATGAGCGTGACGACGGCGGACGACGGCGTGCCGTCGGGCCCGTTCACGTCGACGCTGAAGCCGCCCGTGGACGGGGTCGCGGGGGCGGTCGGCACAGCGGGCGCGGTGGGTTGGACGACGCCGGCGGCGGAGGCGCCGGTGGTCGTGAGCATGAGGAAGCCGGCGACCATCGTCAACCCGAGGAGGACGAACAGCACGATCCTGCCCGTGCGGGCCGCGCTCACCCGGTCCGCCGCGAGCGGAGGACCGACGCCGCCTGGCGCCAGGTGTCCGCGGAGAGGATCGAGCCCTGCAACTGCGCGGCGGTCGGGACGACCCGCTTGTCCCCCGTCACCGTGCGGTGGGCACGGCGACCGCGGGGCCGGAGCGGCAGTGGGTCGGAGCCCGGCCGGCCGGTGTCGGCCGGGGTCGCGGCGACGACCGGGAGGCCCGGTGCGGCCTGGTCCTGCCGGTCGAGTTCGGCACGGAACGCGTCCGCCGTCGGGAGCGCGACCGGACCCGTCACGAGCGTGAGCTCCGGCGCGGGCGCCTGCCCGCTCGTCAGGAGTGTGACGCCCTGTTCGGCGACCCCGAGGACGAGTCGCTCGCCGTCGACGTCGACCACGACGACGCTCGCCTTGCCGCCGATGCCCTGCCGGGCGACCACCTCGACCGACGCCGAACGACGCCCGCGTGCGCGCCCCGCGCCGAACTGCCCCTTCTGCATGCGTCGGTGCAGCACCCACATGAGGGCGAGCACGACGCCGAGGGAGAGCGCGACGCGGAGCGCGATGACGAGCGTGTCCACCGGGGTCAGACCGTCTCGGCGACGTCGAGGATCTTCGTGATGCGGACGGCGTAGTCCTGGTCGACGACGACGACCTCGCCGTGCGCGATGAGGCGTCCGTTGAGCAGGACGTCGGCGGGGGCCCCGGCGGAGCGGTCGAGTTCGACGACCGCGCCGGGCTCCATGCCGAGCACGTCGCGGACGGACATCCGGGTGCGGCCGATCTCGACGGTCAGGGTCATCTCGACGCTGTTGATCCGGCCGAGGTTGCCGGCGGGCAGGCTCGGCGCGGCGCTGACCGGTTCGGCGACCGTGCCGTTCTCGCGGATCCGGACCGCGACCCACCCGGCGGGGGCCCCGGCGCCGGTGAGCGCGAAGACGACGGTCTCCGGGTCGGCGACGAGCGCCGCCGCGGACTCGCGTCGGCCCTCGCCGAGCACCCCGGCGCCGAACGGGGCGACCGCGGCCTCGAGCGACGGGCGGAGCACGTCGGCGACCGAGACGAGTCCCGAGTCGACCCCGCCCGCGGCGGTGATGCCGGCCAGGTCGACGAGGACCACGGCCAGGTCGGCGGACACACCGCCGACGAACGAGGCGACCACGGCGTCGGCCGCGCGCGCCTGCAGGTCGGGGGTCGGGCCTCCCGGCTGCGCGGACGCGATGAGCGGGACGGGGGTGGGCAGCGCGCTGGCGAGCGCCTCGGCGGCGGTCGTGTGCAGCGTGGAGGTGACGGCGGTCATGCGGACGGCTCCGATGCGGTGGTGGTGACGACGACGCCCGCGAGTCGCGAGCCGTTCGCGCCGACGGCGGCGGTGCCGACGGGTTCACCGTCGACGGAGATGGTGAGCGGGCGGTGCTGGGGGTGCGGCAGCGGCAGGACGTCCCCGACGGCGAGGCCGAGGACCTGGGCCGGCAGGACGGTCGCGGGCGCGAAGCGGAGCGAGACGCCGACCGGCACCGCGGCGAGCTGCGCGTCGATGAGGGCCTTCGCGTCGGCGGTCGAGACGTCGGCCGGACGGTCCACGAGCTGGGGCAGGACGGCCTCGGCCGGCAGGGCCAGCGTGCCGTCGGCGATGCGCTCCCCGACCCGGATCTCGAAGGACGCGACGATCATCAGGTCGGACTTCTGTGCGGCCTGGGCGAACTGGCTGTTGAACTGGAAGGCTCCGGCGGAGATCGCCCGGTCGAGCAGCCCGCCGAGCGAGTAACGGAGGTCGTCGAGGGCGTCCTCGACCAGGCGGCGCACGAGGGCCTGCTCGATCGGGGTGAAGGTGCGCTCGGGCGTCGGCAGCGGCTTCGAGGCACCGAGCGAGTGCGACACCCACGTCAGTGCGGCGTCGAGCGGCACCTGCAGGACGCCCTTCGCGGGCACGCCCTCGATCGGCAGCAGCACCATGCCGGTGAGCGCCGGCAGCGAGGCGGCGTACTCGTCGTAGGTCATCATCGCGACCTGCTCGCACGTGACCTGGCTGAGGACGCGGACCTTCGCGGTCAGCTGCGTGCCCCACTGGCGTGCGAACGTCTCGAAGGCGAGTTCGAGGACCCTGGCGTGCTCACGCGCGAGCGTCGACGGGCGCGCGAAGTCGTACACCTCGGGCGCGGTCAGGGTCTCGGTCACGAAGCGCACTCTCGGCCACCGGACGGCGGCCGTCAGCTCTGGCCCCTCTTCTGGGGCGGCGTCCCGCTACCCGGAGCGGGCCCCGTCCTGTGCTGCGGCGAGGGCCGGCATGAGGGCGCTGACGTCCTGGTCGGCGTTCGACAGGACCACGATGTCGACGCGTCGGTTGAGCGCGAGGTCCTGGTCGCGGGTGCCCTTCGCCAACGGTCGGCTCGACCCGAAGCCGACGGACTGGATGTGCTCGGCCGGCATCCGCCCGCGTTCGACGAGGTCCCGCAGCACCCCGGTCGCTCGGGCCGAGCTGAGCTCCCAGTTCGTGGCGTACGGCGCGGTGGAGTTCCGGCTGTCGGCGTGCCCCTCGACGCTGACGTCGTGGTCGGCGTCGCGGAGGACCGGGGCGATGGCGTCCATGATCCGCCGTGCCTGGTCGGACAGGTCCGCGCTGTTGGTGCCGAAGTAGGTGTCGCTGCCGACGAGCCGGACGGTGAGACCGCGGGCGTCGAGGCGGAACTGGACGTTCGCGTCCTGCCCGGCCTTCTGGAGGTTGCCCGAGATGGCCCGCTCGATGGCCTGCAGGTCGTCGAGCTCCGCCTTCGCCGCCGCCAGGTCGGCCTTCGTCGCGGTCGGCGGCACGACGGCGGCCGCCGGGTCGGCGTTCGTGTCCTCGGCGCCGGAGGCTGCGGTGGAGTGGTCGGCCTGCGCCTTGTCGACGGAGTACCCCGTGCCGTCCTCGACCTCGTCCTTCGTGACGATGGTCCCCGAGGCGGTGTCGATCTTCTGCGACTCGACCTCGCCGAAGCCGGTGGCCAGGGACTCCTTCAGGGCCATGTACTTGTCCTGGTCGACGGAGGACATCGCGAAGAGCACGAGGAACATGCACATGAGCACCGTGATCATGTCCATGTACGAGGCCATCCAGCGCTCGTCGGGGTGCTCGACCTCGTGCCCGCCCTTCGTACGACCGCGTCCGCGGCCGCGCGGGTTCGCGCTCACGGTCAGGCCGCCAGCTGCTGGTCGTCGGCGCCGGCCCTGGTCTTCCCGCCCTTGCCGGCTGCGCCGCGGGCGCTCGGCGGCACCATCGCGGTGAGACGCTCACCGAGGAGCCGCGGCTGGCTGCCGGCCTGGACGGCGAGGAGGCCCTCCATGAGGAGCGTCTGCCGGTCGGACTCGAGCTGCGCGAGCTTCCGGAGCTTGCCGCCGAACGGCAGCCAGAGGAAGTTCGCGGTGAGCAGACCCCAGAGCGTGGCGACGAAGGCGCTGGCGATGAGCGGGCCGAGCTCGTCGGGCTTGCCGAGGTTCGCCAGGACGTGGGTGAGCGAGACGACGGTGCCGATGATGCCGACCGTCGGGGCGAAGCCGCCGAGGCCCATGAAGAACGCGCTCGCGCTCCGCATCGGTGCCGCGTTCGACTCGATCTCGTCCTCGAGCAGGATCCGCAGCTCGTCGCCGTCGGTCCCGTCGGCGATGTTCTGCAGGGCCTTCTTCATGAAGGGGTCGTCGTGCTTGTCGGCTTCCTGCTCGAGGGCGAGCAGGCCGTTCGCGCGGGCCGTCTCGGCGAGTCCGACGACGTCGTCGATGACCGTCTGCGGCGGGGTGACCTTGCCCGTGAAGGCCTTCGGCACCATCGCGAAGGCGGCCAGGGCGTCCTTCAGCGTCGTGCTCGCGACGCCGCAGCCGATGGTCGCGACGAACACGAGGAGCATCGGCGCGGGCAGGAAGAGCCCCGCCATCTCGACGTGCTCCATCTGGGCCATCCCGAACAGGGCGCCGAAGGCCAGCAGGATCCCGATGATGGTCGCGATGTCCACGTCAGCGCCCCCCGTCCTGCGAACGGAGGGTCGCCACGGGGGCGAGGGTGGGCTGCGGCCCGGTGGCCGCCGTGTCCCGGGCCGTCGGCAGGTCGGTCCCGTAGGCCATGCTGACGATGCGGGCGCGGTACGCGGCGATCCGCTCGATGACCTCGGCCAGGGACTCGCGGACGATGTACTTCGCCCCGTCGACCATGATGAGCGTCGTGTCCGGCGTCTCCTGGATGCGCTCCACGAGATCGGGGTTCACAGCGAATCCGCTGCCGTTCAGTCGTGTGACGACGATCATGGCCCGTCCTGGTTCTCGATCGACCCGCCGCCGTCCGTGGGGCAGGTGTTCGACCGCCCGTCCGTGGGTGGTCAGTGCGCACTATCGGCGCGTCGCGCCACGCCGTAAGTGCGGGACGGACGCGAGACCCGTGACCGACTGGTCACGGGCCTCGCGGGTGCGGTCGGTCGGCTCAGACGACCGCGATCTCGTTCGGGACGCCGGGCAGGCGGTCGCTGGTCGCGACGACCTCGCCGGTCTCGAGGTCCACGGCCGAGACCGTGCGCTCGCTCGGGTCCGTGACGTAGGCGATGCCGTCGACGACCTTGAGTGCGGGGTGTGCGTCCTGCCACTCGGCGGGACCCTCCCACGCCCCGATCACCGGGAAGGTGTCGAGCGGCTCGCCGGTCTCCTCGTCGAGGACGTGCAGGGCGCCGTCGCTGCCGAGGAGCACGGCCGAGTCACCGGGACCACGGGCGATGTCACGGAAGGTGAAGCCGACGCCGTCGGGCATGTCGGCGAGGCGGTACCCGCCGGCGGCCGCGTCGATGAGTGCGACCTGGTCGAGGAGGTACCCCTCGGAGTCCGGGTCGTCGTTGTAGTCGCCGACGGCGATGCTCGACGACTCGGTCGTGAAGAGGTTGCCGGTGCGGCCGTACTCGGTCGGGGCGTCGATCTTCTCGAAGGCGCCGTCCCGGTACACGAGCGCGCCGTCGGTGCAACCGAAGACGGCGACCTCGTCGGCCACCGCACCCTCGCCGTGCACGTCCGGGCACTCCTCGGAGCGGGCCGTCTCCTGGCCGTCGGCGTCGAGCGCGCGGACGCCGGAGCGGGACTCCTCGGTGCCGATGGTGGTGAGGAGGGTGGCGTCCTCGAGCTCGATCGCGACGCCGTGGTGTGCGGCCTCGGACTCCGTCGTGTCGACGTCGGGCAGGTCGCCGCCCTCGACGGCGCTCGTCAGGTCGGATGTGTCGAACGTCGTGACGTCGCCGGAGCCGTCCGCGAACAGCGCGGTGCGGTCCCCGTGGACCACGACGTGCCCACCGGTGTCGGCCGGGAACGTGACGTCGGTCAGGGCGGTGTCCGCGCTGGTGCCGGCCGCGGTGTCGAGCACGCGGAAGCCCTCGGGGACGGTGACCATCACGTGCCGGTCGTCGCCGGCGGGGTTGACGCGGGTGAAGCCGTCGATGGCGTGCTCCCCCACGACCTGCAGGTCGCTGTCGAGCACGAGCAGGCCGCCGTCGTGCGTCAGGGTGATGCGGTGACCGGTGTCGGTGTCGGTGTCGGCGGCCTGCGTGGCGGAGGCGCTGCCACCACCGGCGGGCGCGGTGCCGGTGCCGGCACAACCGGTCAGGAGGAGGGCGGACGCGCCGACCAGCACGGCCGGGGCGAGGAGTGTCTTCTTCGTCATGGTCACGACTGTATTGATTCTCATTCTCAATTGCGAGCCGACAGGCCGTTGACGATCGCCTCGGTGTTCGCGCGCATCATCTCGAGGTAGGTGGCAGCTCCCTCGCCCTCGGGCGTGAGCGACTCGGTGGCGAGGGAGCGGATCCGGACGTGGACGTCGACTTCGTCCGCGAGCACCTCGGCGAGGCGCGCCGGCTGGGACGCGTCGACGAAGATCGTCGGCACACCGGCGTCCTCGATGGCCGACGCCAGGTCCCGCAGGTCCGCCGCGCTCGGGGAGGCCAGGGTCGTGCCGCTCGGGATCACCGCCCCGACCACCCGGAAGTCGAACCGGTCGGCGAGGTACCCGAACACGTGGTGGTTCGTCACGAGGGCCCGTCGCTCCTCCGGCAGCGCAGCGAACGCGGTCGCCATGTCGTCGTCGAGGGCGTCGAGTTCCCCGCGGTAGTCGCGGAGGGCGCTGTCGAGCGTGTCGTCGTCGAGCCCCTGGACCTCGTGGAGCTCCGCACCGAGGGCGTCCACCACCGCGCGCATCCGGGCGGGGTCGGTCCAGAAGTGCGGGTCGGGGCCGCTGGCGTCCTCGGTCGTCCAGTCGAGCACGTCGATCGCGTCCCCCGCGGTGAACACCGGGACGCCGTCCGTGGCCGCGGCCTCGACGTGCCGGGCGACACCCTCTTCGAGCCCGAGGCCGTTCTCGACGACCAGGTCCGCGGAGCGCAGCCGGGCCGCCTCCTGCGCGGAGACCTCGAACGAGTGTGGGTCGGCGCCGGGCGGCATGAGGACCATCACGTCGGCACTGTCGCCGACCACCCGTTCCACGACGTCGCCGAGGATGTTCGTGGTCACGGCGACGAGGGGTCGCTCGTCGGCACCCGCCGCGGTGCACCCGGTCGTCGCGAGGGTCGCGAGCACGGCGGCGGTGACCGCGACCCGGCGGACGCGGATCACCGGCCGACCTCGGCGAGCACGTCGGGGTGGACCGGGACCTCGATCGACCGGGCGACCCGGGCGCCGTCGGCGAAGTCGATCTCGTGCACGACCGAGCCCTCCGGGTCGGACAGGTAGGCGCGCTGCGCGTCGAGCTGCAACGTCGCCCGGCCAGCGGCCGCGAGGGGTTCGGTCGTCACCGGGGCGGAGTCCCCGTCGGACCAGACGCGGACCCGGCCGTCGGTGTCGAGCGCGACGACGTGTGCGTCGGCGTCGTCGACCGCGACCGCGTGCACCAGGGGGCGGTCGGTCGGGACGTGCTGCCAGGTGCGCTCACGGGTGTCGAGCAACCAGTACCCGGTGTCCCCGGCGAGGGCGGCAACGGTGGGCCGACCGGTGCGGTTCGCGAAGTCGGTCGCCCGTGGGAGGTCCGCATCGGCTGCGGGGACCGCGACGGTCTCGACGACCGGGTCACCACCGTCCGGGCCCTCCGTCACGAGGACCGCGCCGTCCGCGCAGCCGACGACCGCGCCGACCCGGGTGACGATGCCACCGGCCGGGTCGGTGCAGGCGGCGTCGACACCGGTCGGCTCCCCCTCGGCGTCGAGCACCGTGACGCGGTCCTCGTCGACGTCCCCCGCCACGAGGAGTGTGCCGAGCGGCAGCAGCACGCCGGCGCCGGCGACCGTCGCGGTCTCGCGCACCTCACCCTGGCCGAGCGCCGCACGGTCGAGCGCGACCGCCCGGGCCGACTCCGGCCAGGCCAGCGTGGTGGTCGACTCCGAGGACGCGAGTTCGACGGGCCCGCCGTGGTCGAGTCCGCCGACGACCCGTGCCGTCGCGTCGTAGTAGTGCGTGTGGTCGCCGTGGTCGACGGTCCAGGACCCACCGTCCACGATCGTCGTGCGCTCCCCGTCGCTCGTGGCGAGGAAGCGCCCGTCGGTCGCCGCGTGCGCGGGAGCCGGGACGTCGTCGAGGGACGCCGTCTCGCCGGCCAGCAGGTCGTGGACGGCGACGCTCCCCTCGGCGTCGGCGAGCAGCAGCCGCAGCTGGGGCTCGGACGCCTCGGACGCGCCCTCGACGTACCCGTGCGGTTCCGCCGGAGCGGACGACGCACTGCCCGGTGCGCCGGACGGGCCGGCGTCCGGTGACGAGCAGGCGGTCAGGAGGAGCGCGGCAGCGACTCCGAGGGCTGCCGGGACGGCGATCGGGGCTGGTCGTGTGCGGAGGTGGTGCATGGTTCCTTCCGGGGACGGTGGACGAGGAGCTGGGTCGAACGGCGGAGGCCGTGCGAGAGGGCGACGGCGACGATCGCGACGAGGGCGATGCTCGCGCCGGCGGCCGTGCCGGCGTGCCACGAGACGAGGAGACCGACCGTGACCGCGGCGACCCCGAGCACCGCACCGAGCGCCATGGTCGCTCCGGTGCCACGCGTCCAGGCGCGGGCGGCCGCGGCGGGGGCGAGGAGCAACCCCACGACGAGGAGCGTCCCGACGGCCCGGTACGAGGCGACGACCGCCAGTGTCACGAGGGCGACCAGGACGACCTCGGCCAGTCGGGGTCGCAGCCCGAGCGTCGCGGCCTTCCGCAGGTCGAACGCGGCGGCGGTGAAGGGGCGGTGGAACAGTCCGGCGACGGCGAGGGCGACACCGGCGGCGACCGCCAGGGTGCCGACGTCGGCCGGGGTCACGGCGAGCACGTCGCCGAACAGGATCGCGGTGACGTCGGTGGCGAACGACCGCGACCCGGACACGATGATGACCCCGAGCGCGAGCATGCCGACGAAGAGCAACCCGATGGCGGTGTCGTAGGACAGCCCGCCGCGACGACGGAGCGCCTGCACGCCGAACACCATCACCCCGGCGCTCACCGCGGCACCGAGCACGGCCGGGACCCCGGTGAGGGTGGCGACCGCGACGCCGGGGAGCATGCCGTGTGCCAGGGCCTCGCCGAGGAACGCCATCCCGCGGACCAGCACCCAGGACCCGACGACGGCGCAGAGCACGGCGGCCGTCGCTCCGGCCGCGAGGGCGCGGAGCATGAAGTCGACGGAGAACGGATCGGTCAGCCAGGTCACGGACGACCACGCTACATGGGAATGATTCTCCTTACTGATAGCCTCCCCAGGTGTCGACCCTCCCCGTGCGCCTCCGTTCCGTGACCGTCCGACGCGGGGGACGCACCGTCCTCCACCGCGCCGACGCGGTCTTCGAACCCCGGTCCGTGACGGTCGTCGCGGGTGCGAACGGCTCCGGCAAGTCGACACTGCTCGAGACCGTCGCCGGGGTCCTCCCCGCGGTCGAGGGCACCGTCAGCGGCGTGTCACCGCGCTCGGTCGCGCACGTCGCCCAGTCAGTGTCGACCCCGGGGCCGCCGCTCACCGTCCGCGCGACCGTGGCGATGGGGCGGTGGGCCGCGCTCCCCTGGTGGCGTCCCCTCCGCGCCCGGGACCGGGCCGTCGTCGACGAACAGCTCGCCCGCCTCGACCTCGACGACCTGGCGGACCACCCCCTCGCCGAGCTCTCCGGCGGACAACGGCAGCGTGCGCTCGTCGCGACCGGGCTCGCCCAACGCGCGCCGGTGCTGCTCGTGGACGAACCGACGGCGGGCGTCGACGCCCGCTCGCTCGGCCTCGTCCTGGACGCCCTCGCGACCGAGGCCCGCCGCGGCGCGGTCGTCGTGCACGCGGCCCACGACCCCGAGGCGCTCGCCGCGGCCGACCGGGTGCTCACCCTCCGCGGCGGCACCCTGTCCTGACCGCGGACCGGTCAGTCGCGCTGGTCGAGGCGGAGCAGTCGGGTCTCCTCGGCGTCGTACTCGGCACGCACCTGCCGGAGCACGAGGTCGTCGATCTCCCCCTGGTCACGCAGCCGCAGGACCGTGGCGGCCTTGAGACGCACGAGCGCCAGTTCGAGTTCCACCGCCGCGCCGCGCTGCTGCAGGAGCGGGTGGTCGTCGTCCTCGCTCTCCTCGGCCTCCACGAGCGCCAGGTGTCCCTCGTAGTCCGCACGGATCCGGTCGACGATCTCGGCGTCCGCCCCGGTCTTCCGGGCCAGACGCGGCAGCGCGTCGAGGGCCTCCTCGAGTGCGGCGCGCTCCGCCGACCGACGCTCCTCGAGCACTTCGCCGCTGCCGTCGAACGCCGCCCACCGGACGACCGCGGGCAGCACGAGCGACTGTCCGACGATCGTCACCACGACGACGCCGGCCGTGACGAAGACGATGAGGTCCCGGTCCGGGAACGCGCCGCCGCTCTCCACCATCCGGGGGACGGCCACCGCCGCCGCGAGCGAGACCGCGCCCCGGAACCCGGTCAACCCGCTCACCAACCGGTCGCGGTGTCCCTCGCGGGGCGAGCCTCCCGTCCGGAGCGTCACGAGCCGCACCGTGCCCCAGGTGAGGTTGAGGAACGCGAACCGGAGCACGACGACGGCCAGCGACACGGCGCCGATGAGCCCGAGGCCGACCGCGATCTCCCCGCCCGTCAGGGCACGGACCGAGATCGTCGCCTCGATGCCGACGAGCACGAAGAGCGCGCCGTTCAGCAGGAACGTGGCGAACGACCAGAAGGACCGGACCTGCTGCCGCGTCTCCGCCCGGTCGAGCTTCGGCGCGACCTGGCTGACGACGAGGCCCGCCACGACGACCGCCAGGACTCCGGACGCGTGCACCGCCTCGGCCACGAGGAACGCGGCGAACGGCACGAGCAGCGTCAGCAGGTTCTCGAGGACGACCGCGTGCACGCGACGGAGGACGAGCATCCCGAGCCACGAGGTCAGCAGCCCCGCGGCGATCCCGCCGACGTACGACAGCAGGAGCATGCCGGACACGTTCCAGAACGTGAGCTCCTGCTCCCCCGCCGTCACCGCGACCGCGATGCCGTAGATCACCAGCGTCGTGCCGTCGTTGACGAGCGACTCGGCACGGAGGACCGTGGTGTTGCGCCGCGGCAGCGACCGGGTCAACGCCCCGACGGCGGTGGCGTCGGTCGGGGCGACGGCCGCGCCGAGCACCCACGCGGGACCCCACGGCATCCCGAGCAGGTGCAGGAGCGTCGCGACCCCGCCGGCGGTCAGCACGACCAGGAGCGTGCCCATCAGCACGATGCCCCGGAGGTTGGCGCGGATCTCGCGCAACGAGATGGTCAGGCTCTCCCAGTACAACAGCGCCGGCAGGAAGAGCAGGAGCACCGCGTCCGCCGGCAGCTCCAACTCCCCGAACACGGGGATGAACGCGATGCCTGCGCCGAAGGCGAGGAGCAGCACCGGGGGTGCGATGCGCACGCGGTTCGAGACGGCGGTGGCGACGGCGATCGCGACCACGAGCACGACGACCAGTTCGGGTGCGATGAGTTCCATGAGGAGCACAGCCTGACAGGGCGGAGGTGTCCGCGCTCACGCCTGGTCCGCGTGGCGAAGTCCGACGGACCGGCGCGGCGTGCCGGGGGGGGGGCCGGGGTGATCGGCTCAGCGGCCCCGCTCGGCCCGGCTCGTGATGACCAGGAACGTCACGTGCCCGAGCAGCGCGATGCCGAAGAAGACGAGTGCGACGGCGTAGACCCGGTCGAGCGTGCCGTCGCCCGTGAGCAGCAGCACGACGCACCCGACCACGGCCGCGGTCAGCACCCCGACCTGCACCATCGACCACGTCTTCCGCCAGCGCGGCTGCTGTCCCTGCCCGTCCACACTCCCATCATCGACCACGTCGGACGCGGTGCCGACGGAACACACCGTCCTCGTCGCCGTCCGTCGACCCTGCCGTCCGGTCCGACTGAGGCCACTGCGGACGGGAGGCCCGTGGCGGGGTCGCCTCGGGCCTCCCGTCCGGACCGTCTCGACGCTCGGACCGGTGTCCGCGCTCGCGCTCGCGCCAGCGGGTCGATCAGCCGAGCTGCGCGGCGAAGTCCACCGGGTCGCCGGCGAGGGACGCCTTGACGAGGCGGCTCCAGTCATCGACCAGGACCTCGGCCGCGTCACGCTCCACACCGTCGAGCGCGAGGCGGGCGACCTCGGTCGGTGCGGTCTTCGGCCCGTCGTACTCGGCCATCATGTCGGTGTCCGCAGCGCCGAGGTGCAGGCCCTGGACGGTGATGCCGCGGCTCGCGAGCTCGGAGCGGACGCTGTTCGTCATGTTCCACTCGGCGGCCTTCGCGGCCGCGTACCCGCCCGCACCCGGTGCGGCGAACCAGGAGAGCGCCGACAGGACGTTGACGATCGCGCCGCCGCCGTTGTGTTCGATGACCGGAGCGAACGCCCGGACCATCTCGAGCGTGCCCCAGAGGTGCGTGTCCATCGCGGACCGCGCACTCGCGAGGTCCCCGGTGACGAGCGAGCCCGAGGTCGAGATCCCGGCGTTGTTCACGAGCAGGGTGACGTCGGGCGCCGCAGCGGCAGCCGCAGCGACCGACGCGGGGTCGGTGATGTCGAGGGGCAGCACCTCGACCCCGGGGACGTCGACGAGCTCCGGTCGCCGGGCCGTCGCGTAGACCTTGGCGGCGCCGCGCTCGAGGAGGTGCTCGACGAAGCCCCGGCCGATGCCGCGGTTCGCGCCGGTGACGAGGGCGACCGATCCGGTGATGTCCATGGTTTCCTTCCGCCGAACGGGTCCGTCCCGCTGCGGCTCGGTTACGGTAGGACCTCACATCAGTGTCAGGGGCAAGCCCGGGACGGAGACGACATGCGCATCGGGGACCTCGCTGCCGAGACCGGTGTGAGCGTCCGCTCGCTCCGCTACTACGAGGAGCAGGGGATGCTCGCCGCGACCCGCACCGGGAGCGGACAACGGACCTACGGTGCGGACGCCGTGGACCGCGTGCGGCTGGTCCAGCAGCTCTTCGCCGCCGGGCTGCCGAGCCGGACCATCGTGCAGCTCCTGCCGTGCGTCGACGCGGGTCGCGCGACCCCGGAGAGCTTCGCCCTGCTCGTGCAGGAGCGCGACCGGATCACGGCCCAGCTCGCCGAGCTCACGGCGGCGCGGGACCGACTCGACGAGGTCATCCACATCAGCGAGCACCCGACACCGGAGCACTGCCCGGCACTGCGGACCGGGGCGGAAGCGGTCGTCACGGCGGCAGCCTGACCGCAGGGGCCCCTCCCGCCGACGGCCGGCCGGACCGGCACTGGACGGCGCAGCGCCGAGCGGCGACACTCGGAGCATGCGGGCGACGGGCGGGGACGTCGGTGCGGGCCGGGGCCCTGAGCACCGGCGTCGGGCACGTCCGGACGGACGTCGGATCGCCGTCGTGGTGGTCGTCCTCGCCGTCGTCGTCGTGGTGGTCGTCGCGCTCGTGCGCGTCCTCCACCCGCCGGTGATCGGCGAGGAGTACTCCGGTGCTGGCCCCGGGACCCTCGGTGTCGACGGCTCCGGGGACACCACGCCGACCGTCGGCTGGGTCGAGCCCGGCAGGCGGTTCTTCGTGATGGCCTACGGCTCCTCGACCTGTCCCCAGGCCCCGACCGACATCGACCAGCGCGGCACGTCCGTCGAGGTCGAGTTGCGACTGCAGGGCGGACCGGCGTGCACGGCGGACTTCGGACCGACGGCCTACGCGCTCGACCTCCCTCACCCGACCGGCCCCGGGACGGTGCTCGACGTGACCATCCGCCTCGACGACGGCGGGACCACGGTGGCACGGCTCGGCGGGTGACCGGTACGGGGCCGACGGCCGCACCCGGCCCGGGGACGGCGAGGTGCGTGGCGTCGGCGGTCGACGCGGTGCCGCGGCTCCTCAGCCCCGGGCGGCGAAGGTGGCCCGCCCGGCGACCGTCACGAGCAATGCGACGACCCCGAGCACGGCCATCGACACCGCGAGGACCAGCCCACCGGAGACGCCGATGAGCAACGCGCCGACCAGACCGGCCGCCGCGATCGCCAGGTTGAAGGCGACGGGCAGGAACGCGTTGGCGAGGTCCGACTCCGCTCCCCCGGCGATCGTCAGCGCGCTCTGCAGCTGTGGCGCCGCTCCGCCGAAGGTCAGCCCCCACAGCACGGCCGCCCCGAGGACCACCGCTGGTGTGGCGTGTCCGACCACCAGCAGCACCGCGGCGAGGACGAAGCCGCCGAGACTCGCCCAGAGCAGGCCGCGCGGGTGACGATCGATGAGCGCGGCGGTGAGCAGGACCCCGCCGATCGAGCAGACTCCGTACACCAGGAGCACGAGGTCGGCGGTGAGACCGGTGCCGGTGTCACGGAGGAACGGCGCGATGTACGTGTAGATCGTGTTGTGGCCGAGCATCCAGACGAAGATGACGACGAGCACGACCGGCACCCCGCGGAGCAGGAACACCCGCTGCAGCGGGAGGCGCTCGCCCGCCGGCTGCCCGGCGACGTCCGGCACGAGGAGCACCGCCAGGAGGAGCAGGACGAGTCCCAGCACCGACAGGCCGACGAAGGACCACCGCCAGTCGGCGACCCCGCCGAGCCAGGCACCGAGCGGGGTGCCGAGTGCGAACCCGACCGGGGCGCCGGTCGACACGACCGCGAGGGCGAGGCCGCCTCGTGAGGGCGGGCTGATCCGACGCCCGTACGCGGCCAGCATGCCCCACAGGACCCCGGTCGCCGCGCCTCCGCCGAAGCGGGAGACCAGCGAGAGGACGACGTCCGACGAGGCCGCCGTGACGGCGTTGGCGATGACCAGGCACGTCAGGGTGGTGAGCAGCAGCGGCTTCCGACGCATCCCGCGCGTGAGGGTGATGGCGGGCACGGTCACGACGACGGTGCCGAGCGCCCAGACGCTGATGAACTGACCGATGACGCCCTCACCCGTGTCGAGGTCACGAGCCATCAGCGGCAGGAGGCCGGCCGGCATCGTCTCGGCGGACAGCACCACGAAGCCGATCGCAGCCAGGGTGACGAGCGCGCTCCACGGGATGGTGGCGGGGACGCTCCCGGTCGTGGTCGGTGTGCGCGCGGTGGTCGTCATCGTGATCCGTCCTGTGCTGTCGATGGGCAGGTCGACCGTACGGGGGGTCCGGGCGTGGGAGGACGCCCTGTCAGGGCACGTCTCGCCGCACCGCCTCGCGCGTCGCGGCCCAGCTCGCGAGGAGCCGCAGCGAAGCGGCGTCGTCGCTGCCCGGTTCGGCCGAGTACAGGAGCAGGCTGTGCTCGTCGTCGAGGCCGGGCGTGAGGTTCTCGAAGGACAGCCGGAGGTCGCCGACCGCGTGGTGGTGGAAGACCTTGACCCCGTGCGTGTGGAGCCGGACCTCGTGGGCTGCCCACTTCCGGCGGAACTCCGGGCTCAGCGTCGCGAGCTCCCCGACGAGCTCGCGGAGCGCGCGGTCGTCGGGGTGCCGTCCGGCAGACGTCCGGAGCATCGCCACGGCGGTGTCGGCCGCGCCCTCCCAGTCCGGGTAGAGGCGGCGGGACAGGTCCTGGTGCAGGAAGGCGAAGCGGGCGAAGTTCGGGCGGTCACCGCCGGTGTCGAGCACGTCGCTGTACAGCGCGCGTCCGAGCGTGTTCATCGCGACGACGTCGAGCCGCGCGTTCTGCACGAAGGCCACGCCGTCGGTCATCGCCTCGAGGGCGGATCGCAGCCCGGGCCGGAGGGTCCCCGCTGCCGTCGGACGGGCGCGGCGCACCGGTGAGGCGTTGGCGGACCGGGCGAGGTCGAACAGGTGCGACCGTTCGGAGTCGTCGAACCGCAGCGTGCTCGCGATGGCGTCGAGCACACTGTCCGTGACCCCGGCGAGGTTCCCCCGCTCGATCCGCGCGTAGTACTCGGTGCTCACCCCGGCCAGCACGGCCACCTCGCCGCGACGCAGCCCGGCGACCCGGCGACCGGGACCACCGGGCAGACCGACGGACTCGGGGGTGATGCGGGCACGACGGGACATGAGGAAGTCCCGGACCTCGTTCTCGTTCGGCACGCGACAACGCTACGGCCGGCGCGCGTCGACAGGGGTTCCCCGACGGAGCACCCATGACACACGGGACGGCCCGTAGCGTCGGGACCGTGTTCTTCCCGCTCCGTCGCTCCCGCGCCGTCACACCGTCCGTGCTCGCCGTGTTCGCCGTGGCCCTCGTCACCCTGGTCACCGGGTGCAGCAACGGCGAGCCTGGCGCCTCGGGGACGACCCGGACCGACGACCACGCGGCCTCCGACAGCGCCACGCCGGACCCGACGGCGTCCGAGCGGCCAGGCGGCAGGGCACCGGCATCAGCATCGGCACCGGCATCGGCATCGGCATCGACCGGCGGGACCGGACCGGAGACGGGCGGCACCGCCATCCGTCTGGTGGTCGGCGGCGCCACCGTCGACGGGCGTCTCGGCGACTCCGCCACCGCCAGGGACCTGGCGTCGCGTCTGCCGCTCACCGTGCGGTTCGGCGACCACGACGACGCCGAGAAGACCGGGCGGATGGACCCGCCGCTCTCCACGGAGGGTGCTCCGGCGACCGCGGACCCCGCGCCCGGCGACATCGGCTACTACGCACCGTACGACGACCTCGTCCTGTACCACGGTGACGTCGGCGAGCACGCCGGGATCATCCGGATCGGCACGTTCGACCATCCGGCGATCGTCGCCGCGCGGCGCGGGGACCTCGACGTCCACATCGAGCGCGCGGACTGACCAGCGGGCGGCTTGCTCCTCGACGGACCTGTGGTGGACGGGCCCGTCCGTGTCCGGGATGGCGGGCCGTGGGTGCGACGTGCGCCGTACCGTGAGCACGACCTGCGCCGGGCCTGGCGTCCGTCGCCCTCCCGCCGACGCCGGACCGGGCCGACACGAGCCACGCCTGCCGCGTCGAGCGCGGGCTGGTCCGCACGCCCCGTCGGGTTCGTCGACCGAGCGCGACAGTCGGTATCGTCGTGGGGTGCAGATGTCGGAACGCCCAGGTGCCGCCGCCCCCGAGCGCCTCGGACGAGGCGCAGCGTGACCGGGCCGTCGCCGACGGACGCCGCCGCCTTCGGCGTCATCGAGCGTGAGGCGGGACGCCGTCGGACCGTCGCCGTCATCGCGCACCCGGACGCGGGCAAGTCGACGCTGACCGAGTCGCTCACCCTCGCGGCCGACGCCATCGACGAAGCCGGCGCGGTCAAGGGGAAGGCGACCCGTCGTGCGACGGTCTCCGACTGGATGGAGATCGAGCGGAGCCGCGGCATCTCCATCAGCTCCGCGGTCGTCCAGCTCGACGCCGGTGGGACGCTCATCAACGTCGTGGACACGCCGGGGCACGCGGACTTCTCCGAGGACACCTACCGGGCCCTCGCCGCCGTCGACTGCGCCGTGATGCTCATCGACGCCGCCAAGGGCATGGAGGCCCAGACGATCCGGCTGTTCGAGGTGTGCCGCACCCGTGACATCCCCGTCATCGCGGTCGTCAACAAGTGGGACCGGCCCGGGCGCGAGGCGCTCGACCTGCTCGACGAACTCGAGGAGCGCACCGGCCGCACCCCCACCCCGGTCACCTGGCCGGTCGGTGAGGCCGGTGACCTGCGCGGTCTCGTCGACACCGCGACGGGAACCCTCACGACGTTCGAGTCGACCGGTGGCGGACACCTGCCCGTCGCGACCGGACACCCGGCCGGAGCAGCGGCCGAGCTGCTCGGCGCCGCCTGGCAGACCGCCCTGGAGGAGGTCGAACTCACCCGTGAGGTCCGCGGCCTGCCCGACGAGGGCGACTTCCACGACCGGATGAGCATGCCGGTCTTCTTCGGCGTCGCCACCAAGCACGTCGGCACCGTCGACCTGCTGCGCTTCCTCCGCGACGCCGCTCCCGCCGCCCTGCCCCGCCGCACCCAGGACGGCGCCGCCCGCCCGGTGACCGAGCCCTTCGCCGCGCAGGTCTTCAAGGTGCAGGCCAACATGGACCCCGCGCACCACGACCAGGTCGCCTTCGTGCGCATCTGCTCCGGCCGCTTCGACCGGGGCATGATGCTGACGCACGCCCAGTCCGGTCGGCGTTTCAACACCAAGCACGCGCTGAGCGTGTTCGGGCGTGAGCGTGACACCGTCGACGTGGCCTGGCCCGGCGACGTCGTCGGCCTCGTCAACGCGACGATGCTGCACCCCGGCGACACGCTGTTCAGCGAGGAGGCCGTCGAGTTCGAACCGCTCCCCCGCTTCGCTCCGGAGATGTTCGCCACCGTCGCCCCCACCGACCCGAGCACGGCGAAGAAGTTCCGGAAGGGCATGCAGCAGCTCGCCGGAGAAGGCGTCGTCCAGCTGCTGCACTCCGAGCGTCGGACCGCGCAGGCGCCGATGGTCGGCGTCGTCGGGTCGCTGCAGCTGGAGGTCCTCACCTCCCGCCTGATGGCGGAGTTCGGCACCGCCGTCCGGGTCGAGCCGTTGCCGTGGACCATGGTGCGCACCGTCACGGACGCGGACTTCGCGATCCTCGAGAAGCGTCGCGACCTCGAGATCGTCACCACCGACCGCGACCGGTACGGACTGTTCCGCGACCAGTGGCACCTCAACTCGGTGATGCGGGAGCTGACGGGCCTGGAACTGCCGGCACCCGTCTGACCAGCGGTGCGCGTGCCCCTCGATCTGGGGCCGCACGAAGCGGACGGTGTCCCGTGTCCGCACTTCTGGGGACCGGTACGGTCGGGGCATCCACCGACCCGACCCGAACGGGCCCCCATGCACAAGATCGTCACCGGTGTCGTCGCCAGCGCCAGCGGCCTCGCCCTCCTCCTCGGCGGCGCGGGCACCTTCGCGCTCTGGAACGCCGAGGCCTCCACCCGTCCGGCGACGGTCTCCTCCGGCACGCTCGCGCTGTCCGCGAACCCGGACGGCGTGTGGACGGACATCACGAACGGTCGGTCGGACGTGGTCGACATCACGACGGTGCGGATGGTCCCCGGCAACACGTACCAGTTCCACCAGACGCTGGACGTGACGGCGACCGGCGACGACCTGACGGCGGACCTGACCTGGGTGCCGCAGAGCATCACGGGCGACGCGGAACTCATCGCCGCGTCGACGCAGTCCCTGTCGCTCGCCTCCACCAGCTCGAGCCTCGCGCCCGCGGGCCGCACCTCGTGGACCGTGACATCGACGGACGGTACCTCGGTCCTCGACGTCACCTTCACGATCGGGCTGTCGTCGGACGTCACGACGGGCAAGGGGCAGTCCATCGACCTCAGCGGCATCGCCTTCACGCTCACCCAGAAGCCGATCGGGCCCTGAGCCCGGTCGTCCGGCACACGTCCTCCCCGTGCGCCGACGCCGGGCCGGGTGGCAGGCTGGCGGTGTGCACACCACCCTGCAGTCCGCGACCGACGTCGTCACCGGTATCCGCTTCCCCGAGGGGAACCGCTGGTACCGCGGTCGGCTCTGGTACTCCGACATGCACACGGGCGAGGTCTTCTCGATCGACCCCGGCACGGAGGACGGGCCGCGTCTGGAGACCACCGTGGACGGCCAGTCGTCCGGGCTCGGGTGGTTGCCCGACGGACGGCTCGTCGTCAGCGCGATGGAGTCCCGCACGGTCGTGGCGGTGGACGCCGCGGGGACGACGAGCGTCTTCGCGGACCTGTCCGCCACCGAGCCGTCGCTCCTGAACGACCTGGTCGTCGACCCGGAGAGCGGCCGCACGTACATCGGCGCGTTCGGGTACGACCTGTACGGCGGCGAGGAGCTGCGTCCCGGCCCGCTGTACGTGATCGACCCGGACGGCTCCTCCCGGCTCGCTGCGGACGGACTGGTGTTCCCGAACAGTGCGAACGTGTTGCCCGGGACGCGGACCCTGGTGGTCAGCGAGACCTGGGGTGGCCGTCTGACCGCGTTCGACATCGAGCCGGACGGCAGCCTGACGGGTCGGCGCGAGTGGGCGGCGTTGCCGGACGGGGTCACGCCGGACGGGAGCACGGTGGACAGCGAGGGGGCGATCTGGGTCTGCTCGGTCGACACGGGCGAGTTCCTGCGCGTCGTCGAGGGCGGCGAGGTCACGGACCGCATCGACGCACCCGGCCTCTGCGCGATCGACTGCGCACTCGGCGGACCCGACGGCCGGACGCTGTACCTCGCCACCGCGGACAGCTACGACCCGGCCACCACCGCGCAGACACGCGCGGGGCGGATCAGCGCCGTGCAGGTCGCCGTCCCCGGGCCGTCGACCGTCGCGCGGGACGGTGCCTGACCGGCAGTCCCCCGGGACGGCATCTCCCGGGACGAGCCGACACGCTCCCATGGGACCGTTCCCAGCAGCGGTCTCCGGGCCGCTAGGTTGTCCCTACCGGACATCGTCCGGGAAGGGGGGAACACCGTGATCGTCGTCCTGACACTCACCGCCGTGGCCGTGCTCGTCGTGTCCGCACTCGTCGTCCTCGAGCTGCAGGACCGCCGCCGACGTCGTGTCCTCGGGCACCTGGGACGTCCGGACCGGGCCGTCGGGGACCGCGCGGTCGCCGACATGGACGCAGCACGGTCGACCGCCGAGGGCATCTCGAGGGCAGCGCACCCCGGGACCTCCGGTGCCGCAGGGATGTCTTCCGTCGCCTGACGACCCGTTCGTGCACGACCCCGCCTCGACGGGACCACGCGCACGAGTTCCGTCAGTCCGGAGAGCGACCATGTCCCGTACCGTCCCGTCCGACACACCCGAGACGAGCGCCGGCATCCGTCTCGGTGTCATCGTCCCCGCCTGGAACGAGGCGCGCCTCGTGCCCGGTCTGCTCGACGCGCTCCGCGACCAGGTCGACCCGGACTTCACCGTCGTCGTCTGCGACAACGGGTCGACCGACGGCACGGAGCGGATCGTCGCCGACCACGTCCGTCGGCACGCCCTGTCCTGGCAGGTCGTCGTCGAGCGGCAGAAGGGCACCGGTGCCGCATCGGACACCGCCGCCCGCGCCGCGATCGCCGCCGGGTGCACGCACCTCGTCCGGACGGATGCGGACTGCCTCCCGGCCCCGGACTGGACCGCCACCGTCAAGCGCCTGTTCGCCGAGACGGACCACCTGTTCTTCGGCGGCCTGACGCTGCCACGGCGCGACGACTTCCCGGTCGGGCCGCTCCGCTACCGGTTCCTGTGCGTCGTCAACGAGGTCGCGATCTGGTGTGGGCGCCTCCTGCCGGAGAACCGGGGCAGGCAGTACCAGGGCCCCTACGTGATGGTCGCCGGGAACAACCTCGCCATCACCAGCGAGCTGTACGAGCGCGTCGGCGGGTTCCCGCGGACCGCCATCGAGGACACGCACGAGGACCGTGACCTCACCAACGCCGTCCGGCGGGTGACGGACCGGTACGGCCTGCACCGCGAGATGGTCGTCACGATGTCCGTCCGCAGGATCGCCGTGTGGGGCATCGTCCGGTCGCTCGCCTGGTATGCCGGCCACCGGTACCGCCCGCGGTCCACGAGCACGGTGGACGTCCGACCGTGACCGGCATCGACGCCCGCGCCGCTCGCCGCGCCACCCGGGAGGACCGCCGCGTCGTCCTGCACGCCCACCGCGCCGGGTACCTGGCGCTCCGCGGGATCACCCGGCTCGGCCGGGTCGTGCGGGTCCCCGGTCTCGGGGTCGTCGTCAGCGACGCGGCGCGGATGCGACAGATCCTCCTCGACCCCGTCACCTACTCGAAGGTCGGGCCGGGAGGCTCGGACCGGCTCTGGACGCCCATCATCGGTCCGAGGGGCCTGCTCAACATGGACGGGGAGGAGCACGCGCACCTGCGCCGGAAGCTCACTCCCCTGTTCTCGCAGCGGTTCCTCCGCAGCATCGTCGACGAGGTGCTCACCCCGGAGATGGACCGGTTCGAGGACGCGGTGAGCCGAGGCGAGGACGTCGACGTCGTGACCGTCATCGAACGCGCGGCCGCGCTCATCATCTGTCGCTTGACCGGGTACCCGGAGGACGACGCCGCCGCGCAGCTCGCACGGGCTCGCGAGATCCTCGGCTTCGTCACCCTGACGACGAAGGAGTTCTCGGGTGTGCAACTCGCCGTCATCCACGAGAAGCTCGCCGTCCTCAACCGCAGCACCCGCAGGGCGTACCGGGACGCCGACACCGGGACGGTCCCGGCGCTCATGCGGGCCGAGGGCATCAGCGAGGAGGACACCGTCTCGGTCGTCACGGCGATGATCGTCGCGGGCACCGAGACCATCGTCAGCTTCGTCCCCCGCTTCACCAACCTCGTCATCGAGTCCGGGTACCTCGACCACCTGACCGAGCACCCCGAGGACGTCCCGACGGCCGTCGCCGAAGCGATGCGCGTGACGGTCCCCTCGCCGGTGATGATCCGGAGCGTGCTGCGGGACCACCGCATCGACGGCGTCCGGGTCCGTGCCGGTGAGCGGATCGTCCTCGCGAACGTCTTCGCCTGCGCCCGGGCCGGCGACTTCGACCCGTTCCGCCCCGTCCCGAAGGAGATGCGCCAGCTGTGGTTCGGTGCGGGGGCGCACTTCTGCATCGGGATGCCGCTGGCGACGCTCGAGGCCGAGGTGTTCGCCGCGGCACTCGCCCGCACGGCCGCGTCCGGGCCGCTCCGGATCCGGACCCGGGTGCGGAAGCAGCGCACGATGGCGGCCTCGTACAGCCGACTCGTGATCCGCGCGGAGGGGGCGACGTGACGAGTGCCGTCGCCGTCACCGGCGGGAGCGGGTTCGTGGGGGGCCGGGTCATCCGGGCCCTGCAGCAGGAGGGGCACCACGTCATCGACCTCGGACGGCGCCCCGCTCGGGGCGACGCCGACGAGCACGTCCACGTCGACCTGACCGCCGGTCCCGCCGGTGTGCCGCGGCTCGGTGACGTCCCGCTCGTGCACTGTGCCGCGGAGGTCCGGGACGGGTTCGACCGTGCTGTGCTCGACCGGAACCTCCGGATCATGGAGTCCGCGCTCGGCCTCACGACGGGCAGGGTCGTCCACGTCAGCTCGTCGTCCGTGTACGACCTCGCGCGCCCGTCCGTCGATGCGCAGCCCGGCGAAGCGACCGGACGGTACCGCTGGTTCGGCACCTACGGGGAATCGAAGTACGCCAACGAACGGCAGCTCGTGGCGGCCCGTCGGGACGCAGCGGTCATCCTCCGGCCGCACGCCGTCTACGGTCCCGGTGACGGGACGTTGCTCCCGCAGGTGCTCCGTGCTTCTCGCCACGGGGTCCTCCCGCTCCCGCGGGGTGGACGGGCGCCCCACGCGCTCACCTGGGTCGACAACCTCGCTGCGGCCGTCATCGCAGCGCTCCGCGCCGACGTCGACGGCACGCACGCGCTGAACGTCACCGACGGCGACCCCGTCCCGATCGGCGACGCGTTCCGAGCCGTGGCCGGCGGACCGCTGGCGGTCCTCCACGTGCCGATGCGGACCGCTCGACACGTCGCCGCTGTCATGCGTGGCCGACTCGGGATCTCGCCGTACGCGGTCCGTCAGCTCGGTCTCGAGCGCACCTACGACCTCAGCCGCACGACGGATCTGCTCGGCTGGGTCCCGGAGCCCGGGACGCTGGGACGTCTGACGGGTCTCCGCCACCCCGTTCCGGTCCACTGAGGACCGAGCGTGTCGCTTCAGCGTCCGTCGTCGTCCGGTTCCCGCACCAGGGGTCGACGACCGGTCGCAGGACGAGGGCGGGCCACGCGCTCTCGTGCGGCCGACACGTCTCGGGCCCCGTCCCACACGGCGGACGACGGGCCGTCGGTCAGGTCAGCGCGACCTGCGCGGCGACGAGGACGTCGTGCAGGTCCGGGCGGAGTGCCTCCTGTGACGACGTCCTCACCTTCACGATGAGCGCAGCGCCGGGCTTCGCGAACGCGCGCGCCACCGTCGCCGACCACGACCCGTCGGAGTCGTGCCCGGCGATCGACAGGAACTGTGCGGTGCCACCGGTCATCGTCGGCAGGAGTTGCTCCTCAAGCTGCTCGGCAGGCAGCCCCGCTGCGGTGAACATCTGCTCCGTCGCGGCCCGGTCCCCGATCGTCGGGTCGAGGTCGGTGATCCGCTGCTGCGTGATCGTCGCGACGGAGCCGTCCGCGTTCGTGTACTCCCGCGAGCCCGCGGTCGGGTCCTCGCCCGTCTGCTCCCACCCGTCGAGCGCGGAGACCTCGAGGCTGAACGCGGGCAGCGAGCTCGCGGAGAGCGTGGCACCGTCCTCGAACGTCAGGTCGGTGGGCGCTGCCGTGTCGGTGGGGCCCGATGCCTCAGCGCTCGGTGTCGACGACGAGGCAGCTGGTGCCGGCGCCTGCGACGCCGACCGCTGGGCTCCCGCCGGCCCGTTCCCGGTTCCGGCGCAGCCGGACGACACGACGACGGCGAGCACGGCGGCCGCACCCGCCTTGGCGGTCCTGGACGTGATGGACATGTGGTTCCCCCTCGGCTGTCGCCGTGCGCCCCGTGCACCGGCGAGTCCGCTCTCGACCGTACGCGTCCGGGCCGGGGTCGTCCGGAGGACCCCCGGATCCCGATCGACAGGAGGCCGGGGGTCCCCGAGGTCCGTCATTGCATCTGTCGGAAACCAGGGGTGTCTCCACCACGCTGCGCCCGTCCGGCTGTCTCCTTAATCTTCGGCATCCGTTTGAACGACCCGCCGCAGCTGTCTCCTGCCGCGGTCGTGCTGGGTGCGTGTCGTTCAGGTCCTGACGCCGGTTTGTTGACCTGACCGCGGTGCGGACGTAGGTTGCAGTCGCGTCGGCGCCTCTTCCGCCGGCAAGGAGCTCGTGAACAGGAGAAGATCATGGATGTAAGCAACCCTGCCCTGGTCCCCGAGGAGACGAGCGGCGACGAGCAATGGGCGACCCTGGACCGCGAAGCGCTTGCGCATCCATTCGGATTTCGTCCTTGCGTGTACGAGCCCTCGAGTGGAGCCTGCGCGCCTGGAGCGCCGCGCTCCTCCTGACCGAACAGACAAGTCGCGGCGCGGGCTGCTGCAGGTTCGGTTAACCCCTGACAGGTACGCCGTCTAAAAGCACGAGTCAACGAAACCTGCAGCAGTCCCCTTTCTCACGGCGTTCGCTTCGAGGAGCACAAACGCAGCGCGCCTACGTCTGAAAGACCTCGGTAATGAGACCCGCGCGCGATTCTTAGGCGACCCCCACAGCGAACTCGTCTCGAGAACGATTGAGCGGCTGACGGCCTCGGCTCGGGTCCCCGCCGTCACTCCCATCACGCGACCGGGCTTCTAGTTAGCTCGCCGTCCACTGGAGAATCGGCTGCCGGGACAGTCAACGTGACGATGTGATCAGTTTTTGATGCCGCGCTGCGCGGTGGCGAAAGTGCTCAACTTGCTGGACGAAAGCCCGTGGCCCTCCAGCAAGGTTGCAACTGCCTCCGGGTCCGTCCACACGCCCTCGGCGAGGGCGGTGGCGAAGGCGCGCAGTGCCGACGCGAACTCGCCCAGCCCTCTTTCCGTGATGATTCGCATGCCCGTTACAGGAGTCGCGTCTGAGAAAGCGGCGGTGGCACGGTGTACCAAGATCGGCACTGCGCGGGCGGCAGGGTCGTATCGCTGACCGAACCACAGCATCGAGGTCGCGAGCTGACCCATGTCGCGCTTACCGATGGCGGCGCTCTTCGCCCCTGTTTTTGCTTCAATGACCCAGAACTCGTTGTCTCCGAGCGCCCAGAGGTTGTCGGGTCCGGTGTTCGTATCGTGCTCGGGCCGCTGGGACCCTAGCCCGATGAACTCGCCGGCACGCCGAAGTGACTCCTCGGTCTGCTCGACTCGGTACTCATCGAAGGTGAGGTCCTCGATGATGGATTCTGCGTCCAGGCGCAGCGCGGCGGCGGTGGAGTACTTCTGCCCCAGGCGGGTGGCACATGCCACCGCCTGAGGTGAGTGAGTTTCGAGGGCAACGAAGGTCAGTCCGGCGAGGGGTTTCGTGACGTTGGTGTTCTTCAGGCGGGCCTGGGTGAGGATCTGCTGCCCGAGTTCTGGGCTGGTGATATCCGCGTACGTTGCTTGCAGCTCCAGCAGTCTCCCCGCGGACGTCTCGTCCGTCTCAGCTGCGGCGGCGGTAGCGATGCGATCGCGGGCGGCGGCTGTGTTGCCGTTCTGCGCCAGGACATAGGCCTCGCGCTCTGCAACCGCCGCGTCTGAGACATGTCCCGGTGCCGGGGCAATGTTGCGCAGCGCCTTGAGGGCCAGCTCCACCCAGTTCTTGTCTCGCGTGAGCGCCTGTTTTACCGTATCGACGATACCGCTGAGCGGGAGGTTGTCCATCTTCGCGGCTACCTGGCGTGAGAGCTTGAGCTGCTGTTGGGTTGCGGGACTGAAACGGGTCACGGTGCGAGGGTCCACGGTCAGCTGGGCTAGCCGGGGGCCGAGCAGAAACACCACGCAGTGGTCCTCGTTGCTGCGCACACCGCGGCCCATTCCCTGCTCGATTCGCTGCACCTGGCGGTCGTCGATTCCGGAGCTGGCGCGGGCGAGGCTTGAGCTTAGGCGTTCTTCGGGGCTGAACGCCTCGGGCAAACCGTCGAGAACGAGCACCCGACAAGCGTCGTCGGGAAGGTCAATGCCGTCGTAGCGGTTGACCAGTACAACGAGTCCGACGTGCTTCTTAGCACGGAGCTTCTTGACGGCGTCCTCGATGTCGTCTTTCGTCGCAACGATGGCCGCGTGCGCTCTCCACGCCTCCGCCCATGGGGCGCTCGGGACGAGCACCACTGTGTTGAACGTCTTGCTGAGATTGACGATTTCCGCGCGGATCGCCTCGACGGTGAGTGCGGGATTGATTTCCTGCGGAGCGACGATCATCCGCTCGCCGATGTCACCTGCGGACAGCGGGGTTATGGGCGACTGCACGCTGGTCGGGGAGGCGCCGAAGTCGGTGACGAGCACGCTGTCGTCGGCGAGCGTCGCTGTGAGGAACACGCGGTGCTTCGCTTCCATGAACGACGTGACGTGGTCGATGGGAGGACAGTGCGGTGTGATCGTCAGCTCATGGTTAGAGAAGACTGCGCGACACAGCGGCAGAACCTCCGCGACCGCCGGCCAGTCGTAGAACAGGTCCTTCTTCTCACCAGTCTCTTTGCGAAGCAGCTCCCGCGCTTGTTCGACCTTCGAACGCCATGCCCAGAACGGCACCCGCACAGGGGCGCCGCGCCGGTCGTCGCGCACGTCGAGGTACGAGTCCGAGGACTGAGTCTTCAGATCCTCCGCGAATAGATCCAAGAGGGGCTTGAACGCGGCGTTATTACGTGGCAGCGTCAACGACAGCTTTTCACGGGTCGTGGCGATGGCCGCATGCACGTCATCCACAACGACCACTCCGATAGGAGCGCGAGCGCGCGTTGGCCGTCTGCTCGAGAAGACCGTCCGTCCGTTGACCAGTTTGTGGGCGTTGACGACGCCGATGGCCTCGCTATTGAGGTACGCCGCGCCATCGACGTTGGTCGTGACGTCGATGCCGATCTTCTGCGCCTCTGCGAGGACCTGTCCCACTAGGTACTCGCTGGGGGCGACGAACAGCGCCGGTCCCTCGCTGGCGTTCAGGTAGCTCTGCAGGATGATGAGACCATCGATGGTCTTGCCGCCGCCGGTGTTGACCTTGATGACAATGTCGCGTTCGTCGCGGCGCTCGTGCCACTTCGAGAGCACCTGCCCTTGGACGTCGCGCAGGTATCCATAACCCGGTGCTTTTGTCAGCTGGCTGTGCAGCTCTCGCGGTTCGATCGGCGCGTCGTCCGCGTCGCTTGCCAGCATTGCCCCGAAGTCCACCATTGACCCTGCCCCATCACTCCTGGGGCACAGCGAACCTCACTCGCGGCCACGTCGCCGCGCTGAGTCTGGGCCCTTGAAGATTCTAAACGCAGCCAGCTGAGTCTGCCTGCCGCCGGCGCCGCGGGTGGTGTCGGTTCGAACGGTCGAACGCTCCAACACTCGGAAAATATGCCGTCAGCTTCCGTATCTCTTGTGCACCTTCATGGGATTCCTGTCGTCTTCGACCTTTGTAACGATCCCCCGCTGCTTCAACGATTCAAGCAGTCGATGGTTATCGGCGGTGTTCGCCACCCTCGGCTTGTCCCGCCCTAGCCGCGTGAGGCTACCGTAGGCGCCGCCCATGCCGTTCAGAACTCCGAAGAGCTGCGCGTCTGACGCCGTGGTCAGGTACGGCACGAGGTGATGCAAAACTGCCTCATCGCCAACTCGATGCGTTGCCATCTGTTCGACAACCGAGAAGCTGATGAGGATCTGAAGCCTTCGTGCAGCCTTTCCAAGCTCGATAAGTCCCGCGCGACCACCAAGTGACGCGTACGCGTCAGCGTTCTCGATGATTGCCCGCTTCGCTTCGTCTGACACGGAGGAGCTGGTAAGTGCGCTCGCAAGATCAGTGCCGATGAGTTCAGGCGTTACCCATTCGGCGAACTTCGTCGACACGGCGGCGACTCGTTCTCGCGTCGCCCAGTTTGCCGACGCGAGATGCAGATAGGTCACGGCGTTGCCGGAGATAACCCTACGAGCGACGAGTTCAGGGTACAGCGCACCGGACTCGACCGGCAGATCTGTCGCGACGATCCATGCCTTCAGTCCGAGGCTCTCCGCGAGCTTTGCGCGAAGCTCTGCACTAAGCGTCAACGGAGTCGCGATCAGGGTGACGGCGAGTCTGCGCTTCGCATCCTCGTCCGCGTTTTCGTGCTCGGTGATCTTCTCTGCCGATGCGAGCACCACTGCGAGATCCGCGTCCGCACCGCCGAACCGCTCGATGTACTTGGTTACGTTGGAAAACGTCACCGGGAACTTCTCGTGCGCAGCGAGCACGGGCCACGTCTCGTCTGGCACGTCCTCGACGTCCGCGATCTGACTCTCATCCGAGACACCGGCAATGAAGCGATCGAGCAGTTCCGGTGCCGCATCGTGCACCTCGCTGACAACGGTGTGAAACCGGTCAGCTGTGTGGTTCGTTGCTGCGTGACCGTCGACAGCATCGAGGTAACTCGGTAGGTCGGCAAGCGCCTTGGCGTAAACGTCCGCTCTGTGAGCGGCCCTGAGCTCATCGAGCGAAACGCCAACCACGTCGCCGACTGCCGCCTGGAGGTTGGACAGGCTCATCTCGTACAGACCGAGCTTCACGAATGCCGGCCTCACCGCACCGCTCGTTTCCGATAGGTCAGGCAGCGACAGCCCGGCCTCTTTAAATAGGAGCGCAACCCGTTCGGCTCGCGCGGCTGGCAGCGCGGCGCTCGCGATGGCGGGTAGCTGCGCGTAGTTCGCAGCGAGGTATGCCTTAGCCTTTTCTGTCACGGTCTGCTTCGGCTTCGTGGCCAAACTCCCGAGGCAGGCGCTGACGAGCTCGGTCCTCGTGTCATCGTCCAGGTCGACGTCTGCGACCAGGTAGTTGAGCACGCGCGGGCTCCGCGCCGTGAGCTTCTCAACGAGCGGTTGACGCGATGCCCCGCTGCTCAGGTAGCTCTGCAGAAACCGTTTGCTATCGGCGTCGAAGCGCGCCAGAGCCGTGATCATGATGTTTGCGTCCGGGCTGTTCAAGTCCAGCAAGTAATCCAAGATGGCGATATTGAACAGCGGCGACTCAGCAAGCGAACGGGCTCCGCGCTCACGGATCACGGCCTCCGCGTCCTGAGCGGTCAGGACGAACTGCTCGTCCATGAGCCCACGCTCGACGTGATGGATGATGAAGTTAGTGGCCGCCGGGCTGACTCGATCGCCGTGGAATGTGGACGTATAGAGCGTGAAGTTGCGGTCCACGTAGCCCGCACGAATCAGGTCGAACGCGAGCCCCTTCGTGAGCAGCTTCTCCGCCACCGCGTTGAGCGGCTGCGAGACATTCTCGAACTCGACCAGGAACTCGGGCCGACGCATGAGGTCACCCATGTCAGACGTACGCAGGAACGCGAGCTGCTCCTGCAAGTCGCGCACTTGCTCAGACTCGGCCTCGTCCTCGGCTTCACGCCACGCATCAACATCCAGCGAGTCTCCAACGAGAGTAGAGATATCTGATCTACCCAGCTCGATTTGCTGGCGGCTGTAGTGAGGATTGCGCCAACCAGCGGTGAGATCGTGCTCGTCGTCCGCGAGTTTGCGCCAGAACTCGACGGATTCGAAGTTGATTGGCTCCGCGGACTGACCCCCAAGCAAATAGTAACCGTTCAGCTTCTGATAGCTCGCGGCGCGGATCATGAGGTCGATTCGAGACACGAGGATCTTGCCGAGCCGTGATGCTCGCTGCTTCGCGGTCGTGCGCCGCGAGATCTCCGCGCGCGCGGAGCGGAGTTCACGCTCAACGCGTCCGATGTTCACGGACACCAACGTGCGGCTGACCTCGTACAGCTTGTCAAGCTTGCTTTTGCCGAGCCGGATGACCTCAAAATCGCTGAGGTGCGTGCTCTTGTAGAGCATCATCGCGAATAGGCGGGTTTCGCTGAGTTCGAGTTGCTTTCCGTCCCCCGCAAATATCCTGTCCCGAAAGACAACGAACTCGTTGCGCACATTCTTGAGTAGACGCATGTCCGGAACGAACCGACCGGCGAGGTCGATAAGGTCAGGCGACACGTCGTGCTCGATCCCGCGTAGGATCTGCGTCGTCAGGTTGCGCGCACTTCGATGGGTGATGAACGGAACTACCGGGATGACGAGGTCGAAGAATTTGGTCCGGTTCGAACGCACGATTTCCGCCTGCGCCGGGTCGGCGATCTCGACGAGAGCCACATCAAGCCTCCGCTGCTCGTGCTCAAGACTGATCCTGTCGAAAATGCTGTCCTTAATCGCGTAGATGAAGCGAATTGGCTTCTTGATCTGGGGAGACGCGTTGAGTAGTGCGTTGAGAGACCGAAGCGTCTCGAAGATGTGCGAGTCGTTGAAACGGTCGATGTCCTCGAAGAGGACGATGTCACGCTTCGACGTTTCGAAGAAGTACACGATCTCATCGAGGTATTGGTCAAAGTACGAGACTGACTTCTCATCCAGCGTCACGGCGGCGGGGCCAGCGGAGAACTGACGAATGTGGATACGACCGTGGAGTAGCGCGCGGGTCGCAATAATCCCGCCAGCGGCGAGCAGCGCGAGGATCGGGTACACCCAGAGTTTGAGTTCGACGAGCGGCTGGAGTGTTCGCTCAATTTTCCCCGCCCACCCCAGAATCATGAATGCGAGCGAAATTACCGCGCCGCCGATTAGGGCGAGCGCAACTTCCCTGCCCCAGCTGAATCGTTCAATCCGTCGGAAACGCGAGGCGCGCGCGGACTTCGGCTCCTCGCGGTATAGCAGCTGCTTGACGATCTCCTGCTGGATTCGGTTCGTTGGCGTGGTTGCCTGAACAGGAATCGATTCGTCGAGCGTCGAGGCTTCGATGGGCGACAATGTAGAAAGTGACAGTTCCACCACGCGACCCTTGTGGTCGTCTGATACTCGCCTCAAGATGCTGCTTTTGCCGACGCCGTAATTCCCCGAGAGGGCAATGTTCAGCACATCGTCTTTCTGGAGGTTGTCGGCGATGGCTTTGGCGTATTGGGCGTGTTCGGTCTCGATGAATTCGGGCGTGAGCGCGGTTAGGTCCCATGCAGGTTCGCGTTCTAAACTGCTCATCCTTGAACCTCGCTGCCCGCCAGCACTTCGGCTTGCTCAAGCACCAGCTCTATTGCCTTTGCCTCTGCGTCGGGCGGGTAATCGTACTTTGCGAGAAGTCGCCGCACTTTCGTCCGCATCGCAGCGCGGACAGAGTCCTTTAGGTTCCAATCAATCGTGGCCGACGACCGAACCGCATAAACGAGTTCGTGTGCAATCTTCTTGAGCGTGTCGTCACCTAGCTCGAGCACCGCGGCATCGTTGAGCCGGACGGCGTCGTAGAACGCAGCTTCATCCTCACGCAGCCCAAGCGACTTATGGCGGGCATCCTCCGCACGCATCGTCTTCGCAAGCTTCACGAGTTCCGCGACGATCTCAGCCGTCGTCAGCGACCGGTTCGTGTAGCGGTTGATGGCCTCTTCGAGTTGCTCGGAGAACTTTCGCGCTTGCACCACGTTCGTCCGCTGCACAGTGCGAATCTGGTCATTGAGCAGACGACGAAGCAGCCCCATCTGCAGATTGGGCTTCTCTTTTTCGGCGAGCGAGTCGAGGAACTCCTCGGACAGCAGCGACAGCTCGGGGGTCTCGACGCCGGCCAGCTCATAGACGTCGATTACCCGGTTCGCCGACACAGCCTCGTTCAAGAGCTGCCCGAGCGCGGTGTCTATTTCGACACTTCCACTTCCGCCACGCCCGGAGTCAGGGTTTTCGATCTTGAGGATCGCCGCGCGCACGTCCGTGAACAATCGGACGTCGTTCCGTATGGCGGCCGCTTCATCACGCGCTCCGGCCAGCGCGAACGCCTTCGCCAGTGCCAGTACCTGATCCTTGAAGCGGCTCGTTGTATCCGGGTCGGCCATCACGAAGTCGAGCACCTTGGCGTACTCAGCGAGACGCCGCGATGGCGTCAGCGCAGGGGAAGCGTCATACGTCACTCTGTGAAGCAGCCCACGCACGACGTCGTGCTTCTCGAGCATGATGTCGACCATGTCTTCGATCGGGACGCCCGCCTGATCACGGTCGGACGGCGAGTACTCGCTCAGCGCGCTCTGCAGGTTGTCGAAGATGCCGATGTAATCGATGATTAGTCCGCCCGGCTTGTCACGGAACGTTCGGTTCACTCGCGCGATGGCCTGCATAAGCCCTGCGCCCTGCATGGTCTTGTCGACATACATCGTGTGCATCGACGGAGCGTCGAAGCCGGTCAGCCACATATCGCGCACGATAACCAGCTCAAGTGGATCGTCGACGTTCTTCGCCCGTACCTTCAGATCCTTGCGCACGTCCTTCGAGTGAATGTGCGGCTGGAACTCTGCCGGGTCCGCAGCTGAGCCAGTCATGACGATCTTGATCTTTCCCTGGGCGGAATCGTCCGAGTGCCACTCCGGTCGCAGTGCCACGATCTTCTCGTAGAGGCGTACCGCGATGCGGCGACTCATCGTGACGATCATGCCCTTACCGAGAATCGACTCGCGTCGCTTTTCCCAGTGCTCAACGATGTCTGCTGCGACCATGTCGAGGCGCGCGTCGGCGCCGACAATCGCTTCAAGCCGTGACCAACGCGACTTCGCGGCGGTTGCGGCATCCTCCTCGACCTGCTCGGTGGCTTCCTCGACGAGTTCGTCGAGCGCGGCGTAGTCCTCGGCTGATAGATCCACCTTGGCGAGGCGGGATTCGTAGAAGATGCGGACGGTAGCGCCGTCCTCGACAGCACGCGTCAGGTCGTAGACGTCGACGTAATCGCCGAACACGGAACGCGTCGACTTGTCTGCGGAGTCGATCGGCGTGCCGGTGAAGCCGAGGTAGGTAGCTCCCGGCAGGGCGTCGCGCAGGTGCTTGGCGAGCCCGGCCTTGAGTCGACCGCTGCGGTCGATGTACTCGCTGAAGCCATACTGCGAGCGATGCGCCTCGTCCGCGACTACAACGACGTTGCGTCGATCCGTGAGCACGACGTTCGCGTCACCGTCCTCGCCCGGTGCGAACTTCTGAATCGTCGTGAATACGATGCCGCCTGACGCCCGGGTCAGCCTAGTGCGCAGATCCCTGCGGGTCTCGGCCTGGACCGGTGATTCGGGCAGGATATGCGAGGGCGCGAAGACCTCTTCGTAAAGCTGGTTGTCCAGGTCGTTACGGTCCGTGATGAACACGAGCGTCGGGTTGGCCATTCGCGCATCGCGCATCACCTTCGCGGCGTAGAACACCATCTCGAAGCTCTTGCCGGAGCCCTGGGTGTGCCAGACGACACCACCGCGACGGTCACCGGACGGCCTCGATGCCTGAATGGTCGACTCAACCGCAGCGTTGACTGCCCAATACTGGTGATATTTCGCGACGCGTTTGATAAGAACAGAGGTCTTCTGCTTCGTGACCTTGTCCGTGACTGTCTCGCGGCTGAATACAACGAAGTTGCGGAGCAGGTCGAGGAAACGAACCTTATCGAAAACGCCCTTTATGAGCACCTCGAGCGCCGGCCGGTTGGTGATCACCGTCCTGCCGTCCATCGTCTTCCATGGGGCGTAGTGCTCGAACGCACCGCTGTAGCTACTCATTGCGGCAGAAGTTCCGTCGGAGATGACCGTCACCGCGTTCGCCAGGAACACGGACGGGATGTCCTTGCGATACGTCTGCACCTGGTTCCAGGCGGACTTGAGCGTTGCGTGCTCGGCAGCCGGGTTCTTGAGTTCCAACAGCGCCAGCGGCATTCCGTTGATGAACACGAGCACATCCGGTCGCCGGTTCTTGCCGTTTTCGACAACAGTGAACTGGTTCAGCGCCACCCAGTCGTTGCAATCTGGGTGCTCGAAGTCGATTAGGTTGATGGTGCGCGTACGGAGGATTCCGTCAGCACCGCGTTGCTCGATCGGCACACCTTCCGTGACAAGCTTGTGGAGCCGGTAGTTCTCATCGATCACACTCTGGGACTCGGCCCGTTGCACGCGTTTGATGGTCTCAGCCACCGCGTCGCTATCGAGGTCCGGATTCAGAAGACGGAGGGCATCGCGCAGTCGATTCCACAGAAAGACTTCCTCGTACGACTCACGCTCAGCGGTGATCTCGCCGGGCGCGAGGCTCGGGCCGTGCAGCGTGTGATATCCAAGCTCAGCGAAGTACTCCAGCGCGGCCAATTCGACAATGTTCTCGTTGAAGGCGCTCATGATGCGTCACCTTCTTCCTCTGCAGGAGCCGCGAGAGGACGGTCTTCTCCTCGATCGAACGCGGCGTCTTGCTCGGCCTGAGACATGTCATCGCTCAGTTGCACCCACACTGCGCCGTGCGGCGAGCGGATCATCTTGAAGTCATTCGACATCCAGCCAAATGTCAGAAGTTCGTCGTTCTCATCCAAGAAGCCAACCTTTCGACCCGCTTCTTGAAGCTCTGCGAGGGAAAAGCAGCGCCGCTGACCGAGTAGCGTGTTGCAGGTCGCGTGTCCCCACGCCACCGAGGTCGGCTTATGATTAAGCCGCTCGTAGACAAGGGGTTCGAGATGAAACAGGTTTGCCTCCGTCGAACGAGTCGCTCCGTCGACCTGGAGTGCCGCGTTAAGCAGCCCGTCGACCTGACTGAAGTCAACGGCCTTGTGGAGCTCATCGTAATCGATCACCCGGAGGCACAGAGGGCAAATGGAAAGACCGTTCCGTGTCACGCCCGCACGCTCCAAGCGGTCACCGATCAAGTCGCAATACTCAAGAATCGATCTCAAATGCATCGCTTGAGAGGTGGTGTAAGGACTTGAACGGGCGTGGACAATCAACCAGGCGAGCATCGCCTGGCATTCGAAGTTGGTTTGTGCAGTGGCGTACTCGGGCGCGAAGATTCCCTGCGGAGGCCCTTCGCCCCGCTTCGGAAAGGCCGACCCGCCCTTCGAGAGACGGACAACATACTCCCCAGTGTCCACCGCGCCGGTCCCGCGCCGGTTTACAAGCCTGCCATCTTTGGAAAGCCCTCGCACTTCCCAGTCCGCGGGTGGCGGGAAAGCTTCGAGCGACTGATGACTGCGATACAGCACGAATGCGTCCTGACCAACCACTGGGGCATCAGGTTCCGCGAACCTACCCGAGGCAACTCCAGCAGACTCGAAATACTGGTCTGGAAAGAGACGCACCACGTAGCCGTCCGTGAACTGTTTGAGGTCAACTTGATTGAGATGCTCGAACGGGACGATTACGCGATTGTTTCGGTAGACGTGATTCTGATAGGCGCCTTTTGCGCCACCTCGAGGGGTTGCGTAGCCTGCCTTCGCAATCTTTCTCGTATCCGCCTCGCCAAAGAATCTCCACGCCTCAGACGGCCGTACATCGTGCTCACCAGCGTGACCCTGCATCCTAAGGCAACCATCGACCAGACACAGAGTGGCACTTCTCATTCGCTTTGCCTAACTGCGTAGTGGGAGCCCATAGCTGACAATTGACCAAGCACTTGATTGAGGCCGAGATTGTACTCGATCAGGTTGTCCAACCTATCCAAGGTCTGTGCGATCCGCCCCTGCCATTCAAGTGAAGGCACCGTGAACTTGAGCTTGGCGAGGCTACCGCCGCTGATCTCCCGAAATGTACTACCGTTGGCATGCGCGTCGAGAACAGCGGTAGACTGCCGCAAGAGGTAATACCAAAAGACGGGATTCTGACTCTCGTCGAAGATCAGGGACCGGACGCCTTGGTTTGTCGAGAGTGGACTAGATGCGATCGCAACGAGACCAATCGGTGCACGGCTCGACACCAGTACAGCGTCCTTCGGAAGAAGTTTCGCGCTCGAGTTCAAGAGCCCTTCTCTGGTAAGAAATCGCGCACCAGCACTGATATATCGACCGCGATGGTTGGTCATGTCCTTAGGCGTCACCCAAGGAATGTCCCCGCCAAAGTTGCTTTCTTCACGGGAAGGCGGCGTGCCGCCACCGACGACTTTCGCAACATCGCCAACACATATCTCTTGCCAGTCGGACACGTCGAATGCGCCAGACAATTCGGCAAGCGCGGATTCGGCGTCGACCCGAGCGGCATCAAAGACATCGAGCATCTGCCGAGCCTTAGAAGCAAGCATCGTTCGCTTCGAGACGGCCTCGGCGGAATTGGGGTCAGCGATTTGTTCACTAGAGCCAACGTAGCGACTTGGAGCTAGAACGTAACCGTGAGCAGCAATCTCCTCGGTAGTTGCTACGCGGGCGAAACCGTCGACATCGGCGTACGACTCGACTGATTCGCGAGAGCGCCAGGCGTGATAGGTACTGGCAATCTCTGCGATGTCGGAATCGCTAAGTGTGCGCAACCGTCGCGTTTCCATTTCACCTAAATGTCGCGCGTCGATGAAGAGCACTTCGCCTGATCGAGCGCGGTGAACATTCCCCCGCCGGCCCTTCGACACGAACCAGAGCGAGACGGGTATTGCAGTGTTGAAGAAGAGCCGGTCCGGCAACGACACAATGCAGTCAACAAGATCCTCACGCACAAGGTGCTCTCGGATCTCAGCCTCGGCAGCGGCGCGGGACGACAGCGCACCATTAGCGAGAACAAACCCGGCCGTGCCCGAAGGGCTCAAATGGTGGATGAAGTGCTGTACCCACGCAAAGTTAGCGTTTCCCTGGGGCGGGGTCCCGTACTTCCAGCGCGGGTCATCCGCGAGCTTCCCGTCCCACCAGTCGGAGACGTTGAACGGCGGGTTGGCGATGATGAAGTCGGCGCGAAGGTCTGGGTGAAGGTCTTCTGTGAAGGAGTCAGCCGATTTAGGGCCAAGATCAGCCTCGATGCCTCGTAGCGCAAGGTTCATCTTGGCGAGCTTCCAAGTCGTATCCGTGTACTCCTGGCCGTACACCGAAATGTCGGTGCGCTTGCCGCCATGTGCCTTCACGAACTCGGCGGACTGAACGAACATGCCGCCCGAGCCTGCAGCTGGGTCGTATACCCGGCCCTTGTAGGGCTCGAGCATCTCGACGAGCGTTTTCACGACGCTTCGAGGGGTGTAAAAGGCGCCAGCGTCCTTGCCGGTCTCCTTACCGGCGAACTGCCCAAGGAAGTACTCGTACACGCGCCCGAGTACATCGTCGGCACCGTGGTCATCGGTGCTCGTGAAGCCGATACCGCCGATCAGGTCGACGAGCTCGCCGAGGCGGCGCTTATCGAGGCCGTCGCGTCCATAGTTGCGCGGAAGCACACCACGGACGGATGGATTCTCCTTCTCTATAAGGTCCATCGCTGAGTCAATGTCGTAGCCGACTGTCGTCAGCTTCGCGCGCGACTGCACGTAGCCCCAGCGGGCGTTTTCAGGCACCCAGAAGACGTTTTGGCTGGTGTACTCATCGCGGTCTTCGAGGAAGGACGCGATGCGCTCCGGCTTGATGCCGTCGGCAAGAACCTCGGCTTCCAGCGAGCCGCGGCGCTCCTCGAAGCGGTCGGAGATGTACTTTAGGAAGACGAGTCCGAGCACGACGTGCTTGTACTCACTCGGCTCCTGATTTCCTCGCAGCTTGTCGGCAGCGTCCCACAGTCGCTGCTCCAGCGTCTTCGTTGGTTTCGGCTTAGCGGTTCGTCCTGCCATGGCGTGCTGTCGTCTCCTGAACGCCGATCACGGCGCAGATTGATGCTGTCGGGTCACTCAAACTCACGGTATCGGTCGGCTACGACAATCAAGCCCAACAGGTCTCATGCGAACCTTCGTGTCGCGTTCCGGCCGGGAGTCAGCTTGCGTCAACCTGGCGCCGGTACCTGCTCTCAGTCTGCCCTGAGCTGAGCTCTTACTGAGTAGGGGTCGCTCAGGGGCGCTGTCCGGGATCGCTCTCGTCCTCTAGGGGCATCCGCTCGGCTCCGGCATCCGCATCCGCATCCGCATCCGCATCAGTTTCTCGCGCTGCCTCGAGCATCAGTGTCACCTGCCGAACGACCGCCTCCGGACGAGTGTGCGTCATCTCGCGCTGCAGCTCGGCGATTACTTCGTCATCCGCGACCTGCGCTGAGGACAGGAGCTTCCACTGCTCGTCAGCGAACTTCCGTGCCGCACACATCGCTCGGAAGCGCTCATACCACTCGTCCGCGCTCATCTGCGGCTTCGCAACAAAGACGTCGGTTCCAGGTGCTGCTGCGTCCAGGTGTGGGAGCGGAGTGCTCACAACGACGATGCTCGCTTCGCCTGCGTCAGGTGAATCGGCTTCGCTCCCCTGTCCACGCACCTTCCTCCAAACCGATCGGACTGCTGGTAGCGCGCGCTCGGTGAGCATGCGCTGCACCTGCGGACTCGCCTTGCGGACCAGAATGTACGCACCCGCCGCGGCACCGATCACCGCCAAGATGAGGAGCGCCGCCGACTCGGTGTCGTTGGTGGGCAACGTCGCGTGGTACCTGTAGTCCTCATCGTCGTCTGGGTCCTCGGGATGGAACGACGCGTGATCCGACAGCTTCCCCTCGTTGTCGAAGAGCAATTGGCTCAGGCCACCGTCCGCCGACCGTCCCGGAGTCAGCGATTCGTCGTACTCGTAGTATCCGTAAATCTTGCCCACGTAGTCCCCCAGCGCTCGTTGGGACTCAGTTAACACCAGCGGGCTGACACGATCGCGCGCCTTTTCCGGAAGGTCTCGGCTTCTTAGCTTGCGAGTGTGGATGCTCCCGGGCACTGCTTATTAGGGCGATCTTGCAACATGAGCGATGGTCGGACGGCTGCGGAGGGCGCATGTTCACAGGACGCTACTTGGCTCACCTCAAGCGCCGCGGCTCGGCACTCCGGTGACGCTCCTGGTGGAGCCGCTGCAAGCTGCCTCGACGTCGGGCGCCGGTCCGGATGATTCGTGATCGGGTATTCGGGGAATGCAACCGGCTGACGGTCAGGTGGGGTTTGAGTGCCCCGCCTTCAGCTCGGCAGTCCGTGTCTGAGGTCGTATCCGGTGTCGGCGAGGAACTGCAGCCGGCTCCGTACCTCCTCGAGTGAGGCTGCGTCGTCGTCGTTGCGCATGTCGGCGCGGAGGAGCGAGTTGGCGGTGATGATGTCGTCGGTTCGGTCCCGATAGCCAGCGGCTGCCGCGGTGAGGCAGATGGTGGGGTCTGCGGGTCGGATGAGTTCGGTGCCGGAGTAGCCGACAGTGTCGGGCTCAAACCCGAGGGTTGTCATGTCGAGTTCGTGTTCGGCAAACGCGACCAGCCGATAAGGCATCTTCCGTCTGCTGATCGCCGGGTAGCCAGGCCGTTCCGAGATCGCGCGACCGGAGATGCGGCAGCCGACGCTGATGAGCCGTTCCGCTTGCTCGACGAGCGGCAGTTCTGAGGTCCACCGAGTCCGGACGCCGCCTGGGCCGGGGTAGCAGGCGATGGCGAAGTCGATGAGCCCACCCACCTCTCGAGACTCCCACCCGATGTCGGTGCGGTGCACGCGTTTGCTGAGCCTGGCCAAGGCGTCATCGACTTGACCTGCCGAGAGCCCTGCGCCGACGAGGCAGTCGAAGGTGGCGCCGTTGATAGCGAGCATCCGCGCTACGGCGAACGTGACATAGATCGGTGCGGCGTCCTTCCACCGCTCCTTCGTCCCAAGTGCCTGCCTGCCGTCGATCCAGACGCGGCGCCGGTCGACGTCGACCAGGAGCACCGTCGCGGTCTGTTCCGCGAGCGCGATCTGCGTCGCCGTCACGGTCCGCGGCGCTAACAGCAGCAACTCCGAGTCGGCTAGCAGCTCGTCGCTAGGCCGCTGCGTCAGTGTTGGGAAGCGTGCACGGCGGCCGTCGGCGAGGCGGATAGTGTCGTGGGACTCCACGACCGCGGCGAGCCCGGCGAGTTTGAGGACGGCGAGGGCGTCGGTGAGGTCGGTGGTGTCTCCGAGCCCGTACGGCATGGTTATCTGCGGCCGACCGGCGTACGCAGCAGCGACCCATTCGAGCCCTGGCCCCATCAGCGGCGTTCCTCCGCGGTGTCTGGTCGGATGAGGGCCATGAGCCAGCCAGCTTCGTTGAGGAACGGCTCCCACCCGTCGCGAGTGTCTCCGTGTGCGGGTTCGCACCGGTAACCGGACCCTCCATCGGCGCTGCGAACGATGACTTGCCGAAGCTCGGGGCCAGTCGGGTCGCGAAAGTACATGTGTCCGTGGGTGCCGGCGAGGTCGAACGCGACGCTCAGCAGGAACAGGTCGGGGCGGGTGGCTGACGTCACCATGCACGTCCCCGGAACAGGGCGATGAGTGTCTCGAGCTGGCGCCCTTCCCAGATCCATTGCAGCGGCGTCAGGGCGTGGGTGTCGATGGTGAGGTGTGGGTGGGGTGTGGTCATGAACTCGGTCATCGCTGCCGCGTCGAGTAGTGGCTGCGGTGCTGCCGCGTAGAGCACTTCCAGTCCTGGGAGCAGGGCGGAGGGGTCGCCGAACTCGGGGAGGGCCGGGCCGAGGATCTGCCAGTCGGGGATGCGTTCTTCGCCCTCGAGGTCGAAGCTCAGTAGGCGGTTCGACCCGAACAGCTCGCCGACCCCATCGATGCTGATCTGCAGGGCGGCGGCGGCTTCCGCTTCGGTGAGGGTCGAGTCGAGGAGGTGCCGGCGGATCCGGGCCTGCGTGGTTCTCCACCAGTCCTCGGGTACGTCGGCTGTGTTGACGGCGCTGTGTTCGGGATCGCGTGGGATCTGTCGGCCGTTGTCGGCGTAGGCGCTGAGTTGCTCCGGGGTGATCTCCCCGCGGGCGTACATCCACAGCTGTGACTGCCAGGGCATGTCGTCGGGGAATCCTTCGAGGTAGCCGGAGTGGATCACCGCCCGGACAGCTTGCTCGCGCCTGGCGACTTCGGAGGCTGGGATGAGGAGGGTCTGCACGATGCGGTTCGCTTCCCGTACCGCCGGCACGCTCAGGTCCGACAGGACCGTGTTGTGCTTGTCGTAGAGCTCGTAGCCGGGCTCCTTGTCGATGGGACGGACGAGGATCTGCGCCAGCCCCGCGTTCGGGTCTTCGGTGTCCTCGAGGAGGACGTGACCCCAGAGGATCCGGTCGTTCGAGAGGTGCATGGACAGCAGACGCATCATCGTCAGTACCTCCAAAAAGTCGGGAGTGGTGCGGGTGGGTCAGGACTGTGCGGGTGCGGGTGCGGGGTGGGTGCGGCCGAGACGCTCTGGCGCCCAGGTGAGGATGAACCGCATGATCCGGTCCGCTTCCGCCATCGCCGGATCCGACGGGTCCTGGACGTCAGGGTCGACGTTGCTGAGTCGGAACCACGGCACCTCGTCGGCGTGGTCGATGAGGACGACTGAGGGCTTGTCGTTGGGGCGGGTGGGGTTGGTGAACATGACGGAGCCGAAGAACCGGGTGTCATCGAACGCCAACGTCAGAGACAGCAGCTGCAACATCATCGGATCCGTTCTTCTCAGCTGCCGGAGGGGTGCCAGCGGAGATCGTGCGCAAGGTCAGCCTGGAAGTGCAGCAGCTGCCGCAGCCCGTTCACCGCGTCGGTGTTCACGGCCACCCAGCTGTCTTCGTAGATGACGTGCGCGGTGATGAACTCATCCGTGCAACACCCCTCAGCGCCGGTGAGGATGGTGGTGTCCTGCGGGATGACGACCGACACCGTCGCCTCGTCCGCGGTTGCGGGCTCGTAGTCGAGTGCGGCCATGTCGGGGTGGTGGGCGAAGAACGCCGTCAGCCGGTTCGGGGGGACGAGGACGCCGGACTGCTGTGCCGCCCACCGGTCCGACGTCACCCCACCGAGTCCGATGAGCTGATCGGCTTGCTCGTCGATGGTGGTGTCGCGGCGCCAGCAGGTGCGGATCCCGCCGTAACCCGGATATGCCGCCAGTGCCCAGTCACACAGGGCGGCCCGGTCGGCTGCTTCCCACCCGATCGGAGTGTGGAAGACGTGCGTCCCGAGAGCAGGCATCGCGGCACGCACGTCCTCGAGCGGGATCCCGATGCGGTCCGCGATAGCGCGTGTGCCGCCGCCATGCAGGGCAATCGTGCGGGCGATCGCGAACACGGTCCGCCATCCCGGTGTCGCGTCCCGCTCCATCGACGACCCGTGAACCTGCCGGCCGTCGGCCCAGACGCGTTGCCGTTTCCCGTTCACGAACACCAGGTCCGGGTACCGGCGGGCGAGCGAGAGCACGCCGCCTTCCGACCCGCCGGGGATGACGATGAGGTCCTCGGTCCGCTCGGCCGGGGTGCCGTCGTCGTTGATGGTGGCGGTCGGGTTCGGGGTGGACAGGAACCCGGACCGGCCGTCCTCGAACCGGAGCCGGTCGAACGCCTCCACACGAGCGGGCATCCCCGCCGCCGCGAGAGCGACCAGCGTTTGGGTGATGTCGATCGTCCACCCGAGCCCGAACGGCAACGACAGGATCGTCTGCTGGTCCCGGATGTCCTGCACCCACCGCCGATCACCCATCAGCGCCGCTACTGTCTGGTTGCGACGGCCCGCGCGCGTCGCGGCCGGCGAGCCTCGGGTCGTCTTCGGAGAGCCGCTCGAGCCCGAGCCCGGACGCGTCGAGGATCGCGTTCTCGGACTCCTCGGTGGCGACGAACGACCCGATCTGCGCGTTGACCGCGACAAGCGTCCCTATCCGACTCCGCGCATCCAGCACCACCGCAGCGACCTCCTCAGCAGTGCAATCGGACGCGAGCTCCGGCTTCGAAGGGTGCAGGGCGGGGAACTCGAGCTGCTGCACCGGCGGATGCCACTTCACCCCGATGCGGAGCACCCGGCCGTCGGCGTCGTTGCGGTAGAACAGCGACCCGAACGGATGACCCATGTCCAGGGTGAGGTCCGCACCGTAGAGCGTCCAACCGGTAGCTGCATATGCCGGATCCCACCGCTCGACTGTGAGGGCGCCAAGGCCCATCTTGAGGCCCGGGATGAGGGCTTGGCCGTCTTGGACCTCGGCATAAAGGGCCTGGAGATCCGGAGGACGTTGGTCACGTAAAGCCGAAAAGGGGATGCGCTCGAATTGGTGCGCGGAGGCTTCATCCACTCCCGGAGTCATAGCCGCTCCCCCGCCCGAGTCTGTGTAACCTGGGCAGCCCCCGGGAGCGGCTCGACGCGAGCTACGGGCAGACCCTCTACGGTCAGCACCACATGCCCGTGACCATGCACGAGGAGCACCCACTCGACGGGGTGCGCGCCGAAATCCGTCGCGTCGACGTACCGCACCGGAGCTTCGCCCGCAGTGCCTTCCCACGTCATGACTCTCCCGCCGAGAGGACCAAGCCGATGCGGGCACGCCGAGGCCTGCTCGTTAGCGTGGCCGAATGAAGCGCGTTGGCGACGTCGAAGAAACGCCCGGGATCAACATCGCCGCCGCCGACAGTGAGTGTCAGGAGTGCCGCAGCACTCCACGGTCGACCTGCGGCTTGCACCACTTCCGGTGGGGTCTCTCGAGCGCCGTATCGAAGCATCGATGCGGAGCTCGCCCTGTTCGCAGCGCGTCTTGCCATATCCGACAAGATAGCGAACATTTGTTCACTGCGCTCTGCCAGTTTTCACGCCAGCGTCGGAGGGTGCCCGACCGAAGCGAGCCGAACCTCTCGGCACTCCGACTCGCTGTGCAGCAGGCGCGGCACGACGCGGGCCTGACTTGGGACGAACTCGCGGCGCGGTCAGGACTGCAGCGTAGGAGCGTCCAGTACCTCGCCTCGGGCGAACGAACCGGGTCACTGTCGGCGTGGTGGAAGCTTGCCCGCGGGCTCGGCGTCCGCTTCAGCGAGCTGATGGAGGCTCTCGACGCTACAGACTCGCAAGACGAAGCAGCCGTTGACGATCGATGACTGCTATCTCAGCTGGGACCGCAAGGGACCAGCTGAGGGCGACCAGTCGAGGATCCGAAGTAGCCATACATCGTCGGCCGATGCAGCTGAGCGTCGGTTCGACCGAGTACGCCGGTCTAGCGCGGCGCCTAGCGTAGGTCCGTTGCTTTGCCCGTGCTCGTTCTGCGGTGCGCTTCGCCTTGTGACGTCGTTCAGTCGAGCGCCCTGATGGGTCGGACGCGGTGGCCATGATCGGCTGCCCACTGTTCCTCGACCTCCACCGTCCGTTGATGCAAGGCAAGGGCGTAGCGCCGGATTTGGTCCAATTCGGAGTCGCGAGCTGCCAACTCTGCGCGGAGCGCCGCGATGGTTGCGTTACGGGAGGCGACCTCAGCCTGGAGGGCATTAGGGTCGATTGCCCGCACGCCGACATCGTCCATCTTCCTCAAGTGCGCAGGTATATGAACCATGAGAGTTTCGAGGAGTTCGTTGTAGTGCTTATGCGCGCTGCCATGGGAGTACTGCCCAGTACGAGCCATCCCAGCTTTCGAGAGCGCCGCACCGCGGCTGGCCATCATCACACTGGCAAGGAGCGCTTTCAGCGGCACGGGGAGGGGGTCATCTTCGGTAAGGAGGCGATCAAGGATGGTCGCTAGGTCTTGACTCCTCAAGCTGGCACCGCATTCCGTGCTGCAGCTGCGTACCGACCGGGTAAGTCGGTCAGCACGATCTCGATGAGGTCTGAGTCATCAAGCACCGCAAACTCCGGCTGCAGCGCAGGCATATCTGCCTCGATTTTCCTCTTCGCCCGTTCGAAAATGCCGCCCTTGCCGGCGTGGCCGCGTCGAACGAGCTCCTCCCGCGCGCGTTGCCCGCGCGTCATTGCCGAGTTTCGACACTTCCCAGGACGACACAGTCGAAAGTTCGCCTCGTGGACGCTACCGCAAAGGCCGCCCGGGCCGAAAATGCAGATGGTGAACGTGCCAACGGTGACGTTGGGGTTGTTGGCGGCAATCTTCACAAGCTGCTTCCCCGTCACCGGTGAGTTGACGAGCTCGTACGCTTCTGCCTGCTCGAGGACCGCGTCCAGGCGGCCGGTCCCCGCCCCGCCCACAACATCGCTGAGACCCGCGGCAGTCGCGTTCGCGTCTGCGGCCACGTCGAGGAGGGTCTGCCCAACGAGTACCTGCCTGACTTCTTCGATCGCATCAGGGTCGGCGATGTACACGCTGTTCGGGAGGTGCCCGTAATACCCCTCGGCCACGGTGCGGCTCGACCAGTGCGCTTGAGCCGACGCGAGTGCGTCACCCCAGGGCTGGCTTGCGTACGCTTCGATACCGGTGATGCGGATGGTCCGGTGGGACAACCACGTGGGGAGTTCCGGGAAGGCAGCGATCAAGCCTCTTTCGCCGAGGAAGTTGCCGGTGCTCTCGAAGCGGCGTAACCACTCGCGTTCGAGCACTAGCGTGTCCTTTCCGGAGTTGGCCCCGAGGCCGAGGCCGGGATGAAGCAAGATCTCTCGTTGAGTCACGGGGTGCAGGCGAGGCTCGAGGTGCAGCGCTTTTTTGAGCCGTTGAATGATGCCCACAGCACGCATGACGTCCTCACCGACCACCCAGGACGCCGGTATTGGCTCGCCAACATTCTTGACGAGATACCCGCGCATCCTGGTGACCGGAACGTCGATGTCGCCTGCTTCGTAGGTGCCTTCGCGGAGGCAGTCATCGGGCAGCGCAGCGAGTTCGCGGTCGCGAACGGTCGTCAGGAGTGCGATGACGTAGGCACACGCATAGGCGAGCGTGGATACCCAGTGGTCGAGGCCGAAGCCGTACCGTGTTGCGACCAGCGCGTCCGTCCATTGCCGTTCCGATCCGTCGAGCGCCGTGACTTGGCGGATGGGGAGGTTGAAGCCATCCTCGTGGCGCGACACACCTCGTCGGTCACACAGGTCCTTCCAGACGGCTACGGCGTCGCCCACTGGGTTCTTCAACGACTGGTTGGAGGCGCCAGCCAGCTTCACGAACGTTGCCCACGAGGGGCGCAGGCCGGTTGTGTCGCCGCGCAGCCCGACGGTCGCGGGCAGCGCGCGTCCTGTTGCATTCCACTCGTCAAGGAGGTCAATAACCGCCGCGATCTGGTCCTGTCGGGGTGCGTGGCTGCGGTCGGGCACGACCGCGAGGTGCTCAACGCGTGCAAGTATGTCTTCTGCGCAGTTGTCAATGATCCAGAGGCAGAGCCCCAGGAGTGGGCCGCAGAGTTGCGGTTCGGGCCGGTCGACGTTGAGGTCGCGTGCAGGTACGGCGAACACTTTCTCGACTGCCTCGCCTCCGAACGGTCGACCACCGAACATGTCGGGGACACGAAGGAGACCGCGGACAGTCCACAGTGCGTTGAGGGGACGAGCGTATGTCGCATTGGTTTTCGAGCTGACTCGGGAGTCCCGGTCGCGGAGACTCTGCGCCACCGCTTTCCAGTCGAGGGGCCCGAGTTTTGTGCCTCTCGCGTCGACGATCGGCAGGGTTACCGTGAAGGTGTAGAGGTAGGCGACCGCGCTCATCATCGAGATCGGTAGCGAGGCGGCCGTGGCGAGCGCCAATGGCGCTTGTGTGTCGAGCCTGCTGAGGCCTGATCGGGCAAGGCTGGGATTCAGTCGGAGTAGGACCCAGTCTTTGATGATGGTCCGCCATCGGATCGGCACGAGCCGGAAATCGAGCTCGGTGACATTCTGGTTTGTGAGCGGGTAACCTTCGATCACCCAGCGATCGTCGCCGTAGCGGATAGGCTGCCGTATTTGAATGCCTTTGGGAATCAGGCTCCTGACGTCAGTGTCGGGCTCGAGCGACGGTCTGGTGCCCTGAACCGAAAGGGTGCTGAGGCGTGCGCGGGTATCAGGCATTTGATCGTGTCTCCGAGTAGGCGCAGGCCACGAGGAGGCGGCCGGTGTCAATCGCAATCGGCAAAGCGGATTCGACGAGGTGTTGTGGAAACTGATCAAGGCTCTTCTGCGCCAGGACGTTCAGCTTCGCCGCTTCCCCGTCCAACCATTCCGCGGGATCGTACTTGCGAATGTTTTCGGTGAATTGCACCGCGCCGATGAGTCCGGGAATTACCTCAGGCGTGCGGAACCCCTTTGGGCACGTGAAGCAGCCCACGGGACCTAGCCCGCATGGGAGATCTTGGTCATCCGGTGCTTGGCCGTTAGTGATGCAGGCAGCAACGCCGACATCCATGATTGCTTCCGCAGAGCCAATCGTATCGGCCGCTGCTTCTTCGGCGGCCGTAAGGGGCTCCGCCCGCTTGCCTTCAGCGAGTCCCGCGATCCGGCCGCGCCATTGTTCGGCGACAGCGGCTTGCGTTTGGAGCAGGAGCGGCACCGTAATGACGTCGGGGACAGCGTCTGCCGAGTACACCCGTTTCATAGCGGTGCTATGGCCGATAACGTCTTGCCCTTCGCGGCGCGCTCGGAGCAACGCAGCTTTCCGTGTCTTCTGGAAGCTGATGCTCGGCGGCAGGAGCTGATCAGGTTTATCCGCCCGCAGTAACGTCCGCTTCCACCAAGAATTGACACTACCGGAGTCAATCGTTTTCTCGCCTCGGGAGCGCACGAAGAGCAGACGGTCGAAATCGTCGGAATGCCGCCGGAGGTGCCGGTCAACTCGCGTCGCTGCTGTGAGGAATTCGAGCAAGCCGAGGTAGCTGAAGAGACCCCTGGCCGGGGCGGGTGTGCGCAGCAGTTCCTTGTTCCGCGCCTTCACACCAGTGGCGAATCCCGCACCACTGTTCGATCGTTCGACTGAATCGGAGGTGTATGAGCGCATAACCGACAGGTTCGGGCCCTTGTTGTCGACGAGCGAAAGGAGGATCATCGCCGGTACCAGGTCATCGATGGTGACGAAGAAGCTGCTTCGTGAGTAGTTTTCTGCTCTGATCAGAATCTCAGCGGGAACCGACAGCCAGTCTTTTCGCTGCTCGCCAAGCGCCGCAGCGACGGCAGCGCGGTGTCGGGTGTACCAGGCGGCGACGAACGGTTTTACGAAAGCTTCGATCGCATCCGCAACGGACGGTTCGTAGCCGACTCGCTTGTAGACGTCCGTTCTTAGTCGACCCGCGTTCAGCACTTCCTCGAAAGTATCCCCGTCACACCGGATGAGCGGGAAGCTGTCCGCGAGGAAACTACGCAGGTTGCGCTGCGGACCCCCTTGCTGGCTTACCGCCAGCACCGCCTCCCACACCATCTCGGTTGTCAGGCGCGGCGACGACAAATCATGGATATCGTGTTGCTCTTCAAGCTTCTGCAGAAAGATGGAGCAGTAGTAAACATGGTTTGCAAAAGTTTCCGAGGATGTCCATGTTCCGCCATTGATCGTCAGTTTCTTCTGCAAGGCCAAGGTGAGCTGCGCGGCAGCGACCGATGAGCCGACCGGCTCGATGCGTCGGCTTGTCGACTCGCCGCGAATATCGACAACGAAGGCCCCTTTTGCGTCGATTTCCGCTCGTGTGACGAAATTGACGTGAACTCCGCGCGCATCGCTGCGTGACCGCCGTCCGTTGTTTGACTCCTTCCCAAGCCTCACGAGGTCAACTCCTTCGCCCGAGCAGGTCGTCGATTGTGTACCTCAAGGCTATGATTCCAACTTGTTGTACGTATAACGCCGTTGTTGCCGCGTCGATATGTCCGAGTCCAACGCTGGCCATCTTGACTGCGCTCTCGATACTGACGCGATGGGGCCGCCCGTGGAGGTCAACGCCGTCACTCGTCGGGATTCCGAGGTAGAACAGCGCGGCGAGGTGCGTGGCGTATGTCGCGCGGAGATCATGAGTGTGCACGTGTGGGAACGCTTCACCGCGGCTCATGGCGTCTTCCTCGGCCATGATCGATATGTCTCCGGTGATCTCGCGCGCGGTCGCGAGTTTCAGGGGTCGTCCGTCGTGGGCGGTGAGGAAGATCATCGCAGGTTCACCATTCGGTTTCACAAGGCGCCGCCGAATCTCGGCACTCATGGTGTTGAAGGGCCGCGGTATCCCATCGATGTCGACGATGCCCCAAAAACGCCCGGTGGGCTCGTCCGCGATAGTGATCGGGTCGGCCGGGCGCCATTTCGCAATCTGGAACCGCCGCGCGCCGCGCTCGGGGCTGATAAATTCGCGCACGACATCCAGTCGGCGGCGGAAAACCGGGAGAATTACTGCCCGATTCGCTTTTGTGAGCGCGGCGGGCAGATGCATGCTGATGAGGTCACCCTCATCGCGCCGTCCACTCGCTCGTGTTGGCGCAGGGGGAATCTCGTAGGTGGTGAGGTGAGTCAGCATCTTTGCGCGTCCACCGCAGGCTGCCCCGAGTGCGATAAAGGCGGCGTCGCGCATTCCGGTATATGTGCCGTTCGGTGCGCGATTCGCGCCGTACTTGATGGCAGCTGCCATGAGTTCGTCGACTTGCGGCGGCTCGAGCGGCGTTGCGGCAGCGCTTGCAGCTGCAATCCCGCGTCCTTCACGCATGGACGACACCACTCCGCGCGGACTCTTCAGGAGGTCGATCGTGATCGGGAGTGAAACGTCACGTTCGTCGTGGAGCCACTCATAGAACTGCTTGATTGCGGTTCTGTCGTTCGCGAGGGTATTTCCGGAGACACGTCCGCGTCCTTCAATTCGGCTCAGCAAGTAGTCGCGGATCTGCTGATTGGTCGCACCACGCAGCGAGGTGTTTCGTTCTGTCAGCCATCGGAGCAGGTGGCGGAGGCTCTGCGCTCGTGTGACCGGCGTCGCGGTCTGATGGGGGCGGAAGGATCGGGCTGCGATGTGGCGGAGCCATGCCGAGGCGTCGGGTTCTATCTGCCCGTCCACGGTGAGAACCGGCGCCTCGCGAGGTTCAACCTGGAGGGGGTCGACACCCAGGACACGACGAACGGTCGCGTCATCCCAGGCGCCCCCGTTATGCAACCCCACTCGCGTCATTGCTGGCCTCTCGACGGACACAGTATGTACCCGCGCGCGACGCCAGAGATAGGGCCGCCCCCGCACTTCTGCGAGGACGGCCCCAGACACGAGACAGCAGGGTTTCCCGCAAATTCAGCGCTTCAGGTTGGTGAGCTCCTGCAGCACCTCGTCCGAGGTGGTGATGATGCGCGCGTTCGCCTGGAACCCGCGCTGGGCCACGATGAGGTTCGTGAACTCCTGCGACAGGTCGACGTTCGACATCTCGAGCGTGCCCGACGCCAGGGTGCCGACACCGGCGGACCCGGCGACGGCGACGGTCGCCTCCCCCGAGTTCGCCGTCGCACGGTAGCCCGACGCGCCGGTCTTCTCGAGGCCGGCCGGGTTCGCGAACGTCGCCAGGGCGATCCGACCGATGGCGAGCGACGCGCCGTTGGAGAACGACCCGAGCACGGTTCCGTCCTTGGAGATGGAGTAGCTCTGCAGCGCCCCGGCAGCCTGACCGTTCTGCGACGAGATCGACGCGGTGTTGAGGCCCGCGAAGCCGGAGAGGTCCCGCATGTCGACCGCGATCCCACCGACGCGGAGGGTGGCTCCGCTGGCGATCTTCCCGTCGGCAGCGAACGTGATCGCACCGGTCGCGGAGGCGCCCTGGCCGTTCGACGCCACGACGGACCAACCGGCGTTCGTCTTCGTGTACGCGAGGGACAGGGTGTGCTTGGCGCCGCCCTGGTCGTACACGGTGGCGTCGCGGGTGATCGTGACGCCGACGGCGGTCTCGGCGGGGAGGTTGCCGGTGACGCCCGCGGCGGTCGTGACGGTCGCGGGCGCGGCGGTGTCGATCGGCAACCGGATGTCTGTCATCTGCCCGCCGTCGTCGACGACGCCGTTCGTGGCCGAGTAGCCCTGCACGATCTTGCCGTCGGCGGTGACGAGGCGGCCGTCGGCGTCGAAGTCGAACGCTCCGGCGCGGCTGTACACCGTGTCGTTGCCGAGACGGGTGACGAAGAAGCCGTCGCCCGAGATCATCAGGTCGGTCGCCTTGCCGGTGGCCTGGGCGGAGCCCTGCGCGAAGTTCGTCGAGACACCGGCGACCTGCACACCGAGGCCGATCTGGGCGGGGTTCGTGCCGCCGACGCCGGTCTGCGGCCCGCCGGCGCCCTGCGTCATCTGCGAGAGGGTGTCCTGGAACACGGTGGTCGAGGTCTTGTACCCGACGGTGTTCACGTTGGCGATGTTGTTGCCGGTGACGTCGAGCATCTGCTGGTGCGAGCGGAGGCCGGAGATGCCGGAGTAGAGCGAGCGGAGCATGGTGCGTCCCTTCGTGGACGAGGAGCGGAGGAGGAGGGAGGGTCAGGAACCGGAGGTGGTGGAGATACCGGAGATCACGTCGAGATCGACCTCCTTCCCGTTCACGGTCACGGTCGGCACGCTCTCGGCGTAGGACACCGCGGTCGCGGTCCCGGTGACGGCCTTGCCCGAGGTGGCGTCGGTGTAGCTGACCTGCTTCCCGACGAGGTTCGCGGCGGCCATGCGCATCTGCAGCGAGAAGCCCTCGTTGGCCGTCGTGGTCTGGTTGGTGATCTGCTCCATCATCGCGAGCTGCGTCTGCTGGCTGATCATCTGGTTCGTGTCCATCGGCGACGACGGGTCCTGGTTGCGGAGCTGCGTCACGAGGAGCTTCATGAAGACCTCGGAGTCCATCGTCTGCGACCGCGACGACGCCGCGTTCGCGGCGAGGGCGGCGGCCTGGGCAGCGGGGTCCACGGACCCGGTGATCCCGTCGAGTGGCATGGTTGCGTTCCTTGTCGTGGTGGCCGGTCAGGCGAGGACGTCGAGTCCCGCGGTGCGGACGGTGGTCGAGGCGGACGGCTGCTCGGTGGCGGTGACGGGTCGGGCCTCCCGGCCGGGCAGACCGGCGTCGCCGCGGACGGCGTCCGCACGAGCGCCCTGGCGGCCGTCCCGCGGGCCGCCGTCCGCCGGCTCGCCGCTCGGCCGGTTCTGGGCGGACAGGTCGAGGGTCGTGCCACCGGCGGCGTCGCGACGGAGGTCCGGCAGGATCTGCCGCACCGCGTCGCGCCCCGCGTCGGAGGCGGCGAACAGCTCGACGTGCATCCCGTGCCCGCCGACGTGAGCGCGGACGGTGACCGGGCCGAGGGCGTCGGGGCTGAGCTGGACGGTCACGACGTGCTCGCCGGGCCCGGCGGCGGCGAGTGAGAACAGCGGGCGCGCGAGCTGCTGGGTGAGCGGCTGCGCCGTCGGTGCGCTGCCGTCCGGCGCGGCGGACGGGGCCGCGGTGGCCGCGGTGGTGTTCGTCGCGGCGGCCGCGGGCACGGCCAGCACGGTGGGTGCGTCCTGCGCCGTCACGACCGGGAGGCCCGGCCCGCTCTGGTCGATCGCCGTCCCCGAGGGTCCGTGGACGGGCGGGGCGGTGCCGGCCGTCCCGGTCGTCGGCGTGGCTCCGGTCACCGGCAGCGCGGGAGTGCGGCCGGCGTCGGCGGTGTGTGCTGCCGGCAGCCCGGAGCCGACGGGTGACGCCGGTGCGCCGACCGCACCACCGGTGGCAGTCCGAGTGGCCTCCTCCTGCGTCACGGCCGAGGCGGTGCCGGCGGTCGGCTCCGTCGCTCGGGCGGTGGCGCCTCCGAGGACGGGGACGGTCGACGCTCCGGCGGCGGACACCGGCCCCGGAGCCGTGACCGAGGCGGTGGGACCCGCGGCGGCACCGCCGGACGGCTCGGCCGGGGTCGCCGTGGGGGTGCCGTCGTCGGCGCGCGTCGAGCTCCCGGTGACGCCCGAGCCCTCGTCGGTGCCCGGACCAGCGTGGAGGCCGTCGCCCGCGTGCGCTGCCGGACCGGTCTCCGTGGTGGTCGACGTCGCTCCCCCGACGGTGGTCCAGGATCCCTGCAGGCCCGGTGTCGCCTCGGTCGTCGTCGCGCCCGGGCCCGTGACGGCAGCGACGACCAGGGTCGCGTCGACGGCAGCGGGGTCGGGATCGACGAGCGTCGCGGGGTCGCCCTCCGCCGGCGTCTCGACAGCCGAGGGGCCGCCGGTTGACGTCCGGCCAGCCGGTTGCTCGACCACCGAGCCGAGCAGGGACCGGGCCACCGCCGCCGCGGTCGGGTCGGCTCCGGGGTCGCTGACGCGAGTGGGCGCGGCGGGCGTGCCCGTCGGCAGGAGCGCGGTGGCGGCGGACAGCGCCGCACCGAACCCGGTGGGGCCGCTGTCCACCGCGACGGGACCACCCGCCGGGCCGCGGTTCGCGTCGACGCTCCGCGGGGTGCCGGACGGCGGCGCGGTGACGGCGTTCACGCGGCGCTCCCGGCGGCGAGCAGCGACTTGAGTGCCGCGGTCTGCAGGTCGGTCGTGCTCGTCGCGCCCGCTGCACCGACGGTCGAGGCGACCTTCGTGGCGGCGGTGGCTGCCGCCTCCTGGGCGGAGGGCACGATGCGGCGGATGGTGGCGATGTCGCCCTCCGAGTACCAGTTGTCGACGATCCGGACGTCCTTGCCGGGGCGGGGTGCGTGCAGCACCTTGCCGTCACCGAGGTAGATGACGATGTGTCCTTCGCCCTTCGGGATGATGAGGTCGCCGGGCTGCGCCTGCGCGAGCGAGGGCACGGCGACGCCCATGTCGGCCTGGTCCGGCACGACGCGGGGCATCGTGACGCCGAGGTCCTTGAACACCGTCTGCACCAGGCCGGAGCAGTCCATGCCGGCTCGGGTCTCGCCACCGAACACGTACGGGACGCCGAGGTACTTCTTCGCGGCCGCGACGACGTCGTCCCCGGTCGCGCCGCTGCCCGTCGCGATCGTGCCGCGGCCGGCGTCGACGGAGGTCGCGGGGGTCGCGAACGCCGACGGACCGGCGCCGGCCGCCGCCGCGGTCGCGGCCGTCGCGGACGAGGCACCGGTCCCGGTCGCGGTCGCCAGTGCGTCGGCGAAGGCGGCGGACGACGGTGACGACGTGGCCGGACCCGCCGCGGTCGAGGCGGTCGAGCGCCCCTGTAGCGTGTCGATCTGGCTGCGGATCTCGCTGATCCGCGACAGCACGGCGTCGATGCTCATCGGTGTCCCCCCTCGGTGCGACGTCGCGCGGCGATCTCGTCGAGCGCGGTCTGTTCGGTGCGCAGGTCCTCGGCGGCGACACGGGTCGCGTGCTGCCCCTCGAGCTTCTCCAGCCCGAGGGCGGAGCGGCGTGCGGCGTTGTAGGTGTCCTGGGCGCGCTCGGCGTCGGCGCGACGGGAGCGGACGACGGCGTCGAGCTCCTCGAGCATGCCCCTGGTCGCGGCGCGAGCCGATGCGACGGCGCTGAGGGTCGCGGCGTCGGAGATCGTCCGGGGCTCGTCGTCGAGGGTCCGGCGGGCTGCCATCCGGGCGTCGGCGGCGTCGCGCACCCGACCGTTCGCGTCGGCGAGGGACGCTGCGGCGCGGTCCTGTTCGGCGTGCCGCAGGCGGAGGAGCCCGGCGAGCGGGAAGCGGCGCTGCATCAGGAGACACCTCCCGCGACACCGAGGGTGCGGACGAGTCCGGCCAGACGCTCCCACGAGCCCGTGGCCGTGACCCGCTCGGCCATGCCCTGCCGGAGGAAGGCGTCGATCGCGTCCTGGTGGTCCACCGCGGCGTCGACGAGCGGGTTCGTGCCCCGCTGGTAGGCACCGACGTCGAGCAGGTCCTGCGCACTCCGACGCGCCGCCATCACCTTCCGCAGGGTCGTCGCGACGGCCCGCTGCTCGGGCGTCGTCACCTTCGAGGCCACGCGCGAGATCGACCCGAGCGCGTCGACGGAGGGGAAGTGACCGGTCACCGCGAGCTTGCGGTCGAGGACGACGTGCCCGTCGAGGATGCTGCGCGCGGCGTCGGCGATCGGTTCGTTGTGGTCGTCACCGTCCACGAGCACGGTGTAGAGCCCGGTGACGCTGCCGACCCGGTCCGTCCCGGCGCGTTCGAGCAGCCCGGCGAGCACCGAGAACGTCGACGGCGGGTAACCCCGGGTGGCCGGGGGTTCCCCGACGGACAGCCCGATCTCGCGCTGCGCCATCGCGACGCGGGTGAGCGAGTCCATCATGAGGACGACGTCCTGGCCGGCGTCGCGGAACGACTCGGCGATGCGCGTGGCGACGAACGCCGCACGCAGGCGCATGAGGGCCGGCTCGTCGGACGTCGACACGACGACGATCGACCGCGCGAGCCCCTCCGCGCCGAGGTCGTCCTCGAGGAACTCGCGCACCTCGCGCCCGCGCTCACCGACGAGGGCGATGACGTTCACGGCCGCGTCGCTCCCCCGCGCGATCATCGACAGCAGCGAGGACTTGCCGACGCCGGAACCCGCGAAGAGCCCCATGCGCTGCCCGCGGCCGACGGTCGTGAGCGTGTCGAGCACCCGGACACCGAGCTGCAGCGGCGTGTCGATGCGGGTGCGTGCCATCGCGTTCGGGGTGTCGTGATCGAGCGGCACCCAGGACTCGGCGGCGAGCGGCCCACGGTCGTCGATCGGTCGGCCGAGTCCGTCGAGCACACGCCCGAACAGGCCGGTACCGGTCGGGACGAGCACGGGCTGCCCGGTGGACCGTGCCGGGGTCCCCGCGGTGATGCCGGTGAGTCGTCCGAGGGGCATGCAGCGCACACCGGACGCGTCGGTCGCGACGACCTCGACGGCGGTCTGCTCGGCACCCTCGGCGCCGACCGTGACGACCTCGCCGACGCGGGCATCGAGCCCGGCGATCGTCAGTCCGAGACCGACCGCGCTCGTCACGGTGCCGACGCGCTGGGGGCGCGCCGCGGCGACCGCGGCGTCGAGGCCGCGCGGCCGGAGCAGGGTCGCCGCCGTCACCGGAGGCCTCCCAGCGCGGTACGGGCACGGTCGAGGGCGGCACCGATGCGCGCGTCGAGGATCCCGTCCGGCAGGTCGACGACGGCGTCGCCGTCGCGCAGTGCCGGGTCGGCGACCACCGGGACCGGCAGTGGCAGTCCGTCGAGCACGTCGGCGTCGCCCGGGCTGAGCCGCACCGCCGTCGCCACGGCACCGTCGACGGCGGCGAGGGCGCGGCGGACGGTCTCCTCGGCGGACGCGGCGCGACGCCCCGACGGCCCCGGCCCGTCGCCGTCCGGACGGGAGGCCCGGATCGCCGACCCCACGACGGCCTCGGCCAGGTCGACGGCCGCGCGGGCGACCGACTCCTCGGCGGCGGCGAGCACCGGCGCGACCCTGGCCTGCAGCGCAGCCGCCGCACGGTCGAGGACGGCGATCCGCTCGGCGACGACGGCGTCGAGGGCCGCGGCCCTGGCTTCGTGCTCAGCTGTCATCCGGGCCCGGAGCGCGTCGGTCTCGACCTGCGCGGCCCGGAGTCCGGCGGCGTACCCGGCGGCGTGCCCGCGGACGTCGGCGCTCGCGGCGCGACGGGTGAGCGCTGCGTCCGTGATGACCGGGAACGCGACCGGGGCGAAACGGTCAGTCAACGAGCTCGTCCTCCTCGGCGCGGTGGACCGTGATGACGCCCTGGGCCTCGAGTTCGCGGACGGACCGGACGACCTCGGCGCGGGCCTCCTCGACCTGCGACACCCGGACCGGGCCCATCGACTGCAGCTCGTCGTCCAGCAGCTCGCGGTTGCGCTCGGACACGTTCGCGCGGATCGTCTCGACGACCGGGGCGGACGCGCCCTTCATGGCGGTCGCGAGGATCTTCGAGTCGATGCCGCGGAGCACCTGCTGGATGTCGCGCGACTCGAGCTTGACGATGTCCTCGAAGGTGAGCATCCGCGAACGGATGTCCTCGGCGAGTTCCGGGTCACGGGCCTCCAGGCCGTCGAGCACGGCCTTCTCGGTGGCGACGTCCGAGCGGTTGATGATCTCGACCAGCGGTGCGATACCGCCGACGACCTCGACGCTCTCGCGCGGCGAGACGACGGCACCGGCACGCGCACGGAGCACGCCCGCGACGATGCCGACCGACTCCGGGGTGGCGGTGCCCATCGTGGCGAAGGCCTGCGCGACGTCGGTGCGGACGCGCTCGTCGACGCCGGCGAGGACCGCGCTGGCCTGGGCCGGCTTGAGGTGCGCGAGCACGAGGGCGATCGTCTGGGGCAGCTCGCCCTCGAGCAGGGCGATCACCTGGCCGGGCTCGGCGTCGTCGAGGAACTCGAACGACTGACCGGCCAGGTTCGACGCGAGCCGGTCCATCACGCCCGCAGCGCGCTCGGCGCCGAAGGACGCCTCGAGCAGCCCGAGTGCGGTCTCCTTGCCACCCCGGCGGCTGGTGCGACCGGTGCGGGTGAGGCGGTGGAACTCGCCGAGGGTGCGGTCGACGGTCTCGTCGTCGACCCGGCGCATCCGGACGATCTCGGCGGAGATCTCCTCGGCTTCGAGCTCGGAGAACTGCTTCATCACCTCGGCTGCGCGCTCGGTCTCCATCTGCATGAGGATGAGCGCCACCTTCTGCGCACCCGTCAGCTGACGGTCGGTGCCGGGCGCGGGGACGACGGCGCTCACACGGACGCCCGGTCGTCGAGCAGCCCGCGGAGGAGCTCGGCCGTGCGCTTCGGGTCACGCTCGGCGAGGGCGGCGATGTCCTGACGGCGACGTTCGGCGGTGATCTCGTCGGTGGTGAGGACCTCGGTCGGGGCGTCCTCGACCGGCAGGGCCTGCAGCGCCACGGTGGGCGCGTCGCCGGCGTCGAGCCCGCTGCGGTGCTCGGCCGGTTCGACCGCGAGGGGCAGCTGGAAGGCATCACCGAACGCGTCGAGTTCGCCGATGTCGACCTGTTCGCGCTGCTGTCGGCGGCTCCGGCGGGCGAGGAACACCATCAGGGCGACGAGGGCCAGGACGATGCCGACCACGATGCCGGCGGTGCGGATCGCCGACCACAGGGCCTCCTGCTCCTCCGCCTGCTGCTGGGCCTCGAGCGCCTTCGCCGCGTCGTCGGCGGCGCTCGTGTCGAAGTCCATCACCGCGACCTTCACCTGGTCGCCGCGGGCGGCGTCGACCCCGGCTGCGTTCGCGACGAGGTCGTTGATGCTCTGCAGGTTGACGCCCTGCACGGACTCGGCCTTCGAGTTGAGCGCGACCGAGATGGTCTGGCGGTCCATCGCCCCGGCGGGGATCTGGGTCGTCTCGGTGGTCTTGTCGACGGCGTTGTTCTTCGTCGCGGACTCGTTCTGGTACCCGTCGTCCATGCCGGCCGCGCCGTCGGCGGTGCCGTTCGGGACGGCGATGTTGTCGGGTCCGAGCACGCCCGTGGCGTTCGCGCCGGCACCGGCGCCCGCGCCGTACTCCTCCTTGGTGGAGGACTCGTTGAGCGCCACCGGACCGGTCGTCGGCGTCGTGTAGGACTCGGTCGTGCGGGTGCCGGAGTTGTCGCTCATCGTGGCGGCCACCACGACGCTGGCGTTGCCCGCACCGAGCGTGGTGTCGAGCAGGTCCTGGATCTTCTTGCTCGTGGCGGCGTCGTAGTCGGCGGCCTGGTCGGTGCCCGAGCCGGTGGCGCCGGTGCCGACGGCGGACAGGGTCTGCCCCTTCTGGTCGACGACGGAGACGTCGGTCGGCTGCATGCCCTCGACGGCGGCGCTGGTCAGGTGCACGATCGCCTGGACCTGGTCGGACCCGAGCTGTGCGCCGTTCTTCGTGGCGACGAACACCGACGCCGTCGGGTCCTCCTCCTCGTCCACGAACACGGACTTCTCCGGGATCGCGAGCTGCACGCTGGCGGTCTGCACGCCGTCCATCGCCGAGATCGTCTTCGCGAGTTCGCCCTCGATGGCGCGCTTGTAGGTGACGTCCTGCTGGAACTCCGAGCTCGTCACGCCCATGTCGTCGAGCAGCGAGTAGCCGCCCTCGTTCGACGACGGCAGCCCGTTCGACGCGGCCTTGAGTCGTTCGCCGTACACCTTCGCCTGCGGCACGAGGATCGTCGCGCCACCGTCGGTGAGCTGGTACGGGACGCCGTCGGTCGTCAGCTGGTCGGTGATCGAGCTGGCGTCCGCCGCGGCGAGCCCGGTGAACAGCGGCGCGTAGGACGGCTTGCCGAGCCAGGACGCGAGCGCGACGCCCCCGAGCACGAGGGCGGCCACACCGATGATCGCGATGGTCCGCTGCGCGGCGGTGAACCCCTTGACGTACGCGCCGAGTCGGCCGAGCACGCCCTGCACCCCGGCGGGCATCAGGCCTGCATCCGCATGATCTCGTTGAACGCGTCGACGCCCTTGTTGCGGACGGCGGCGACGAGTTCGAGGGTGACCTGCGCACGGGTGGACGCGATCGTGGCGTCGTGGATGTCCTCGAGGTTCCCGGTGACGGCCTTGAGCGCGAGCGTCTTCGAGTCGCTCTGCAGCTGCTGCAGGCCGTCGACGGCGGAGCCGAGGCTCGCGGCGAAGGCGTCGCCGCTGTCGCTCGTGGTGCCGGACGCACGGGTCACGGCGTTCGTCATCGCGTTGGTGGTCACACCGTTCACGGCGTCGATGGGCATCAGTTCTTCCCGATCTGCAGTGCCGCCTCGTAGGCGGTCTTGGCACGGTCGACCACAGCGGCGTTCGCCTGGTAGCCGCGCTGGGCCATGATGAGGTCCGCCATCTGCGTGCCGAGGTCGATGTCCGGCATGCGGACGTACCCTTCGGCGTTCGCGAGCGGGTTGTCCGGGTCGTAGGTCACGCGACCGGCGGCGCTGCCGAACGCGGCGCCCTTGACGTAGGCGCCGGAGACGCCGTTGCCCTCCTGGACCTCCACGTACCGGGCCTGGAACGCGGCGTCGTCCATCGACCGGACGGTGTTGACGTTCGCGATGTTGTCCGAGATCGCGTCGAGCCACTTCCGGTGCACGGTCATGCCGGTGCTCGCGATGCCGATCGCGTCGAACGTAGTCACGAGTTGGTCCGCATCGCCGTGCGGAGGCTGGTGGCCTCGCCGCCGACGGCCTGCGTGGCGAACTGGTACCGGAGCACGGTGTCGACGTTCGAGAGCGTCTCCTCGTCGAGGTTGACGTTGTTCCCGTTCGTGTTCGTCGGCTCGAGGCTCCGGGCGACGGACGGCGCGGTGTGGCCGTCCCCGTCGACGATGCTCTGCGCGAGCGCGTCCTCGAACCGGACCTTCTGCGCCCGGTACCCGGTCGTGTTGATGTTCGCGATGTTGTCCGCGATCACACGCTGGCGCATCGAGAGGCCGTCGAGCGCGCTCTGCAGCGCAGCCGACGTCACGGAGTCGAACACGGAGGGGTCCCCTCGTCGGGCGTCGTCACGAGGGACGTCGCCGAAGCGGTGGTGGCCGATCCGTGGCCGGTTGTCGAGCGATCCGTGCTCGTGGTGGCCTATCGGCGGGGCCGACGAGCCGTGTAAGCCGTCGCCCCGAACGGGGGGCCGACGGGTGCGTCAGGCGCTGGCGTCCAAGTAGACGGAGCCGGACGGCAGGCGCGTGGCGTCGACGGCGCGGAGCGCGCCGAGGTGGTCGAGGGTGGTCCGGCGGGCGTCCTCGACGGCGGAGATGCGGTCGCGCTGTGCGGCGAGCAGCCGGGAGGCCCGACCCACCAGGTCGCGCGGGACCGGTCCCAGCCCGGTCGGCTCGGTCCACGGCTCGTCGGCGTCGTCGCCGTCGAGCGACGACTCGAGGGCGTCGAGCACCGCTTCCCAGCGGGCGTGCGATCCGTCGCCTGCGGCCGGCGGGCCCGCGTCGATCGGACCCGCGTCGAGCGGACCCGCGTCGTGGGGGCCGGGCTCAGGCGACACCGAGGGCCCCGCCGGCGGTGTGCTGCGGCGCGGCCGGGGTCGCCGGCAGCGAAGCGGCAGCGTCGTGCCAGGCCTGCCGGAGCGGCTCGAGGATCCGGATGCAGTCACGCGTCGCCTGGACGTCGCGGTGCACGTTCGCGGTGATGAGCGAGGTCGACGCGTAGTTGTAGAGCGCGAGCAGTCCCTCGCCGCCGTCCCACACGTCGACCTTCAGCGTGGAGGACAGCTCCCCCACGATCGCCTGCGCGTGCATCAGCTGGTCTCGGGCGGTGTCCCAGTCGGACGCCACCTGCGCGGTCTCGGCGCGGTGCAGGTCGAGCAGCAGCCGGTCGTAGAGCATCGTGACGAGCTGGGCCGGGGTGGCCGACAGGACGGCTTCGTTCGTGTACTGGGCGCGACGCTGCTCGGTCATCGAGCGCGGTGCCGCTGCCTGGCGGAAGGCGGCCGCACCGCTGAGGTCGTAGGCGTTCATGTCGGTTCTCCTGCGGCTCAGTTCGCGGACATCGACGCGAGCTGCCCGGCGAGCCAGCTCGACTGAGACTGCAGCTTGCTGAGGCTCGTCTCGAGCGCCGCGTACTGGTTCTGCAGCGTCGCCCGACGCATCGTCAGGCGGTCGGTCCACGATTCGATCTGCGTGGTGAGGTCCTTGACCACGGACTGCTTGCCGGTGATCGCGGTGGTGATGGAGCCGGTGTACTTGTCGCTGGCTGCGGTTGCGGCGTCCGCCACGGTCTTCGCCACACCCGAGAGCATGCTCTGGGTCCCGGCGGGGTCGGCGGCGAGGGCCTTCTGGAAGGCGTCGGCGTCGAACTCGAAGTCGCCGTCCTTCGTGATGACGATGCCGATCGAGGACGGGGACTTCCCGTGGACCGGGGTCGACATCGCGGACGTCAGACGCTGCACCGCGGACCGTGTGGTGCCGTCACCGAGCAGGACGCCGGCGGTGGTGCTGGTCGTCCCGCTCGTGGGGCTGGTGGTGCTCGTGACACCGGTGTTCGACGCGTAGTAGGACGTGACGGCGTTCAACGCGTCGACGAGCCCGGACGCGACCGCCTGCGCCTTGGCGGAGTCCCGCGCCACGGTGACCGTGACCGGGTCGGTCGAGGCCTTCGAGACGGTGACACTGACGCCGGGCAGCAGGTCGGCGAAGGCGTTCGTGGCGCTCGTCACGGTCTGGGCCGCGGCGGTGCCGGCCCACAGCGTGACGGACGCGTCGGACGCCCGCGTCACGACGGCCGCGCCGGTCTCGGCGAGGATGTCCGTCGCGGTCCCGGCCGCGACGTCGGCAGCCGTCCCCCGGTGCAGGGTGAAGCCGTTGGCCGCTCCGGTCGCGGTGCTGCTCAGCTGCAGCCGGTAGAGCTTCGTGCCGGCGGCGTCGGTCCCGGCGGCGACCTTCGTCGCGGTGACCCCGGCAGCGGAGGCGTTGATCGCCGACACGGTGTCGTCGAGCGACCCGGTCTTCGGCGTCACCGTCGTGGTCGTGCCGTCGGGCTTCGTGAACGTCAGCGGCGACGCGGTGTCCCCCCAGGACGACATCGCGGCGGTGACGCCCACCTGTGCGGCGGCGGTCTGGCCGACCGTGAACGAGACCGACCCGGGTGCGGCGGTCGCGCCCGTGGAGACGGTGGCGTTCGTGGCGCTCGACGACGCCGTGTAGACGTCGAGGGAGTCCGCCTTCGCGGCGGCCGAGGCCTTCGTCGCGAGGGACTGCACGAGCGAGTTGATCGTCTGCAACGACGAGATGAACGAGTTGGTCGTGGTGACCTTCGCCTTGAGCAGGTTCTGCGGGACCTGCTCGATGCTCATCAGCGAGTTGATGAGGTCCGAGGTCTTCAGACCGGAGACCAGACCGTCGATCGCGAGCGAGGTGCCCGTCGCGGACGTGGTGGACATCGCGGGCTCCCCGGCGGTCGTCGGATCGTGGTGGTGGCGGACCGACCGCGGTCAGTCCGAGGGGGTGGGCGCCACCACCGAGGAGCACCCGAACGGCTCCTCGGTGGTGGCGACCGATGCGACTAGCGGAGCAGCGACAGGACGCCCTGCGTGCTCTGGTTCGCCTGCGCGAGCATCGACGTGCCGGCCTGGCTGAGGATGTTGTCGCGCGTGTACTTCACCATCTCCTGCGCCATGTCGACGTCGGTGATGCGGGACTGCGCCGCGGTGAGGTTCTCCTTGGCCACGTTCGTCACGTTGATGGCGTGGTCGAAGCGGTTCTGGATGGCACCGATGTTCGAGCGAGCCTCGGACACGTTCTTGATCTCGGCGTCGATCGCCGCGATCGAGAGCTGCGCGTTCGCGTTCGTGTCGAACTTGAGCGCTGCATCGTCAGCACCCGCAGCGGACTCGTCGACCGTGAGGCGCGTCGCCATCGACTTGACGTTCGCCTTGGAGAGGTCGACCTCGATCTTGCTCGAGTCGTCACCGTTGGCGCCAACCTGGAAGGTCAGCGTGCCGGTGCCCGTGTCGGCAGCCGTCGTCGACGCCTTGCCGTCGAGCAGCTTGATGCCGTTGAAGTTCGTCGAGTCCGCGATGCGGCCGAGCTCCTTCTGGAGCTGCCCGACCTCGGTCTTGATGGCTTCACGCGACGTCTCGTTGTTCGAGTCGTTGCCAGCCTGGACGGCCAGGTCGCGCATGCGCTGGAGGATCGAGTGGGTCTCGGTGAGGCCACCTTCAGCGGTCTGCACGACGGAGATGCCGTCCTGCGCGTTGCGGGCGGCGACCGTGAGGCCACCGACCTGCGACTTGAGCCCCTCGGAGATCGTCAGGCCCGAAGCGTCGTCGGCGGCGCGGTTGATGCGGAGACCGGTCGAGAGCTTCTCGAGGGACTTCGACAGGTCGTTCTGCGTCGCGTTGAGGTTCCGGTACGTGTTGAGTGCCGAGAGGTTGGTGTTGATGGACATACCCATGGTGTGTTCCTCCGTGAAACTGGGCCGATCGTCAGCCCGTCCGTGGGCTGACAAGTGCTCCTCTCGGCCGGTCGGCCGGAGGCGTTAGACGATCCGTCGGACGATTTCCCGCTCGTCGGACCGCCGGACGGTCAACTCGCCGCGACCCGACCGATCGGTGCGGCGTCCTGCACCGCGCGGGCGACCCCGGCGGCGGCGTTCGTGGCGACACGGGCGAGGTAGGCGCTCCGTCGTGCCGCCGTGGTGCGCGAGGCGGGCTCGGGAGCGGCCCCGTCGTCGCCGTAGTGCGCAGCCAGGCCGTCGCGGAGCAGTCGCATCGCCTCGGACCGCTGCTGCGAGACGGCGGAGTGCGTGATGCCGAGCTCGGTGGCGACGTCGGTGACGGTGCGGTCTCCGAAGTAGACGGCCTCGACGATGAGCCGCATGCGGTCCGGCAGCGCCAGGACGGCGGCGCGGAGGTACCGACGCTTCTCGGCCTCGAGCAGGTCCTCGCCCGGCAGCGGCAGGTCGGCGGCGATCGTGTCGTGCACGGTCTCGTCGATCGGGGTGATCGTCCGTGCCGCGTCGCTGAGCGCGTCCACCGCCGTCTGCCGGTCGACGCCCATCGCGTCGGCGATCTCCTGCGGGGTGACGCTCCGGCCGAGACCCGCGGAGAGGGCCTCCTGTGTGGCGAGCGTCTCGCGGATGCGCTTGCGCGTGCCGCGGCTGGCCCAGTCGCCGGCGCGCAGGTCGTCGGCGATCGCGCCGGTGATCCGGGTCCGGGCGTAGGCGCCGAACGGCACACCGAGGGTCGGGTCGAACGCGTCGGCCGCCTGCACGAGGGCCACGGAGCCGACCTGCGCGAGGTCGTCGCGGCTGAGGTGGGTCGCGCGTGCGCAGGTCTCGGCGACGATGTAGCCGACGAGCGGCAGGTGCTCGACGATCATCGCGTTGCGTGCGTTCCGGTCCATGGTGTTCCCCTGGTCGTCCTGGTTCGGCTGACCCGTCCGTGGGCATGACGAGCACCGGCGTCGGGACCGCCGGAGTACGTCGAAGAACCGCGGGGATCCGTCCTCGCGGTGCACCCGCGCCCTGGGCGCGACCTGGAGGTTGTCCCCCGGTGCTGCTTCCGAACCTATCGGCTGCGCAGGGGCTGAACGAGGGTCTGTCCGTACCCAGTGCGGGGGTGAGGGGCTTGGACCGCAGTCCGCCGTTCTGCGGACCCGGAGCGGCGGTGTCCCCCGATCGGAGGACCGGGGCCGCCGTGCTTACGCCGGGGTCTCCCGGGTCGATAACCCCTGGAGACCGCAACGGGCGGTCGACCGATCCCGGAGGGGGCTGATGAGCGTGAACGACCTGTCCGCCGTCCTGTGGCGTGAACGCGAGCTGCTCGAGTTGCTCACGTTCAAGCTCGAGGAGGAGCAGCTCATCCTCGCCGCCGGGCGTTCCCGCTGGGTGTCGCACGCCAGCCGCGAGGTCGAGCAGGTCCTCGACCGCCTCCGCACGACCGGTCTCGAGCGCAGCGCCCAGAGCGCCGCCGTCGCCGAGGAGTGGGGCGTCTCCTCGGACGCACCGCTGCGCGAGGTCGTCGCCGCCGCACCGTCCGGACCCTGGAGCGAGATCCTCGCCTCCCACCTCGCCGCCATGCTCGAGCTGACCACCCGGATCGGCGCACTGCGCGACGAGAACGACCGCTTCCTCCGCATCGCCGCGCAGGCCACGCAGGAGACGCTCGCGGGGACCGTCGCCGACGCGGACACGTACGACGCGACCGGGTCCTCCGGCGCGAACCCGGACGGCGCCCGCCTGTTCGACGGGAACCTGTGACCATGGTGAGCACCTTCGGATCGCTGCAGACCGCTTACTCGGGACTCGCGGCAGCCCGCGCCGGACTCGACGTCACCGGGCAGAACATCGCGAACGCGGGGACGACCGGTTACACCCGACAGCGCATCGTGCAGAGCGAGGTCGGCGCACCGGCACAGACGGGCTTCCTCCGCGGCACCGCTGCCCTCGCGGGACAGGGTGTCTCGGTCGACGCCATCGCCCGGCTCGCGACCGCGACCCTCGACACCCGCGTGCGGTTCTCCGCCGGTGCCGCGGCGTACGCCGACACCCGAGCGACCGCCCTCGACCAGCTCGAGACCGGTCTGCACGAGCCGGGCGCCGACGGGCTCGCGGCGAAGCTCGACGGCCTCTGGTCCGCCTGGAGCGACCTCGCGACCCACATCGACGACCCGGGCGCCGCCAGCGCGCTGCTCGGTGCCGCGAAGACCGTCGCCACCGCGCTGTCCGCCGGCTCGGCGAGCGTCGACGCGCAGTGGTCCGCGACGCGGTCGACCGTCGCCACGCAGGTCACGCAGCTCAACGACGCAGCGGTACAGGTCGCCGACCTCAACGGCCAGATCCGGTCGACGGTCGCTTCGGGCGGCAACGCGAACGAACTGCTCGACCGACGCGACCAGCTCACCGAGTCGATCGCGACGCTGACCGGCGCCGCCGTCCGGGACAACGGTGACGGGACGGTCGACGTCGTCCTCGGCGGGAACGCGCTGGTACAGGGAACCTCGGCGCGTGCCGTCGCCATCACCGGTGGCGGCACCCTCGCGGACGTGCGCGCTGGATCGGGTGGACCGTCCCTGACCTGGCTCGGCGGTTCCGGCGGTCCGGTGGCGCTCGACGGCGGGTCGATCGCTGGCGGCTTGTCGCTGCTCGCGCCGGCGAACGGTTCGCGGACCGGTGGCGCCCTCGCCGAGGCCGCCGCCGCGTACGACGCCGTCGCCACCGACGTCGCGACGTCGGTGAACGCCCTGCACACCACGGGCACGACCCCCACGGGCGCGACCGGCGCCCCGTTCTTCGCCCTCGCCGCCGGTGTCCCCGCGGCCCAGGGACTGTCCGTCGTCCCGACGGATGCGAGTGGGCTGGCCACCCGGAGCGCCACCGGCCAGTTCGACGCGTCTGTGCTGACGGCCATCGCGGCCGTCGGCACCCGTGCCGGCGGCCCCGACACCACCTGGGCGACCTTCGTGACGGGCGTGGGCAGCGCCTCCCGGACGGCCACGTCGGAGGCGACGCTCACCGGGCTCGCCCTGACCAACGCGCGCACGCAACAGCAGTCGAGCGCCGGCGTGGACATGGACGAGGAGAACGTCTCCCTGCTGGCGTACCAGCACGCCTACCAGGGCGCGGCGCGCGTCCTCACCGCCGTCGACGAGATGCTCGACACCATCATCAACCGCCTCGGCCTCGTCGGGAGGAGCTGACCGTGATCACCCGTGTGACCACCCAGATGACCATGGCCGCCGCGCAGTCGCGGCTGCAGGCCGGAGCCGCGAAGGTCGCCGACCTGACCGACCAGGCGACGACGCTTAAGGCGATCCGCAAGCCGTCCGACGACCCCGCCGGCACCGCGACCGCGATGCAGGTGCGCAAGGAGCAGGCGCAGGCCGCCCAGCACGCCCGGAACGCGGACGACGCCGTCGGCTGGCTCGCCACGACGGACAGCACCCTCGCCGACGTGTCGAACGTGCTCGGCAAGGTCCGGGACCTCACCGTGCAGGCCGCCAACGACGCGACGCTGAACCCGGCGGCGCGCGACGCGTTCGTCAAGGAGCTGCAGGGGCTCAAGGCCGATTTGCTCAGCTCGGCGAACACGAAGTACGGCACCCGCTCGGTCTTCGCCGGGTCCTCCCCCGCCGCGGCCGCGTACGCGCCGGACACCACCTGGGCCGGCTCGTCGGCCACGAGCGTCACCCGCACGGTCGGCACCGGGGACGAGGTCCGCGTCGACACCGACGGCAGCGCCGTCTTCGGGACCGGCGACGGCTCGGTCTTCGCGCTCCTCGACGACATCGTCGCCGACCTGCAGGCAGGGACGAACGTGAACCCGAGACTCAACGAGATCGATGCAGCGCAGACCGCCGTCCGCGGAGCACAGGCGGACGTCGGCGTCCGGCACGCAGCGGCGCTCTCCGCGCAGGACGCCCTGAAGACGCTGTCCACCACGCTCGAGGGACGTCGCTCCGGCGTCGAGGACAAGGCGCTCGCGCAGGCCGTCCTCGACCTGCAGGTCCAGAGCACCAACTACCAGGCAGCCCTCGCCGTCACCGCGAAGGTCCTGCAGCCGACCCTGATGGACTACCTCCGATGAACATCGACCTCACCTTCCCCGTCGCCCCGTTCGGCCTCGAGCCGCTGCGGTCCTTCGCGCTCGTCCCCGTCGACGGCGCCGACGGCCTGTTCACGCTGGTGGGCACCGGCACGACGGACTCCGGTGTCACCGACCCCCGCCTGTACCTGCTCGACGCCGCCGTGCACCTGCCCGACTACGCACCCGTGCTCGCGGACGACCAGGCCGAGCGCATCGGCCTCGAGCGCGCGGAAGAGGCCATGCTCCTCGTCGTCGCCAACCCGGACGCGGCCGGCACCACCGTCAACCTGCTCGCCCCGGTCGTCGTCAACGCCCGCACCGGCGTCGGCGCGCAGTTCATCCTCGAGGACCAGGACCTGCCGATCCGGGCGGAACTCGCGCACAGCTGACCCTCCGGAGAACGGCCGGTCACGGCCGCTCCGAGCACGCCGCGCGTAGCGTCGTCGGCATGTCCCGCACCTCCAAGGGCCACGACGCGATCGTGCCGATGCCCCCCGCACCCGTCCAGAGTGCTCCGTCCGCCGACGGTCAGCGCGTGCAGCCCGACGACACCTCGGGCTGGGCCTCCTGGCTGGACCGGGCGATCTCGGTGCAGCGGCCCGTCGTCGTCGCCCACGTCAACCGTGTCCGTCGTCGGCATCCCGACGCCACCCCCGCCCAGGTCATCGAGATCCTCGAGCGCCAGTACCTGGCCGCCGTGACCTCCGGCGGCGCGGCCGTCGGTGCGAGCGCCGTCATCCCCGGCGTCGGCATGATCGCGAGCCTCGGCCTGAGCGGCGCCGAGACCGTCGGGTTCCTCGAGGCCAGCGCGCTCTTCGCGCAGTCCGTCACCGAGGTCCACGGCATCACCGTCGAGGACCCGGAGCGCGCCCGTGCCCTCGTCATGGCGATGATGCTCGGTGCCCCCGGCACGCAGCTCGTCCAACAGCTCGCCGGCCAGGCCCGCGGCGGACAGGGTCGCTCGGCGTTCTGGGGTGAACTCGTCACCTCGTCGTTGCCGAAGCAGGCGGTCAGCGGCATCGGCGGCAAGCTCCGCAACACGTTCGTCAAGCGCTTCCTCACCCGCCAGGGCACGTCCGTCCTCGGCCGGGCCATCCCGTTCGGGATCGGGGCCGTCGTGGGTGGCCTCGGCAACCACGCGCTCGGTCGCAAGGTGGTCCAGTCGTCGCGCAGCGCCTTCGGCCCGCCGCCCGCCCACTTCTCGGTCGTGGTCGACGCCACGCCGATCGGGACCGCGGAGTCCGCGAAGCCATTGAGCGAGAAGCCGCTGAGCGAGAAGCCGCTGAGCGAGAAGCCACTGAGCAAGCGGCAGCAGCGCAGGCTCGACCGCTGACGCGGACGACGGACGGGAGGCTCTCCACCGGGTGGTGGCGGGCCTCCCGTCCGTCGTGGGGTCGCCTCGGGCGACCGCGGTCAGCGGCGGCGGACCGGCGTGGTGACCACCTGGCCGGCGTGCGCGAAGCCCCCGCCGAACCCGAACAGCAGCGCCGGGACCCCCTCGGGCAGCTCGCCGCGGTGCCACGCCTTCGACAGGCCGAGCGGGACGCTCGCCGCGGAGGTGTTGCCGGACTCGACGACGTCGCGGACGACGTACTTGCCCTCGCCGCCGAGCGCCGTGACGAGCGGCTCGATGATGCGCAGGTTGGCCTGGTGGAAGGCGAAGACCCCGATGTCGTCGAGGGTCAGGCCGGCCCGCTCGACGACCGCGCGGGCGTGCCCCTCGGCCTCGGTGATCGCCCACCGGTAGATCGAGCGGCCCTCCTGCTGGAAGACCTCGGGGTCGTGCGTGACGCGCACGGCGTCCTGCAGGTGCGGCACGCTCCCCCACGACACCGGGCCGATCTGCGGCTCGTCGGAGACCTGCACGACCGCGGCGCCGGCGCCGTCGCCGACGAGCACGCAGGTCGAGCGGTCGGTCCAGTCGGCGATGCGGGACAGCGTCTCGGAGCCGATGACGAGCGCGGTGTCGGCGGAACCGGTGCGGATCGCCTGGTCGGCGATCGCCATGGCGTACTCGAACCCGCTGCACGCGGTGTTGATGTCGACGGGTGCCGGGCCGTTCGACATGCCGAGCGCTGCCGCCACGCGTCCGGCCGTGTAGGGCGAGCGGTCCCGGTGGGTGGTCGACGCGACCACGACCAGGTCGACCTCGGTCGGCGAGACGCCCGCGTCCGCCAGGGCGTTGCGCGCCGCCTCGGTCGCCATCGACGTCACGCTGTCGTCCGGGCCGGCGATGCGCCGGGTCCTGATCCCGGTGCGTGTCGTGATCCACTCGTCGTTCGTGTCGACCATCGTCGACAGTTCGTCGTTGGTGAGGATCCGGTCGGGCTGGTGGTGGCCGAACCCGGTGATCCGGCTGCCTCGAAGTGCTGGGATGTTCACGACCCGTACGCTACGCCTGTCGTCCAACGCCGCATGCCGGGCTCGGCATGGAGTGGGCGCGGTCAGTCGCGCGTCTTCGCCGTCGCGCGGCGGTTCGCCGTCTTGATCGCGTCGACGAGCTCGTCCTTCGTCATCCTCGAGCGGCCCCTCACCTCGAGGCGCTTCGCGACGTCGAGCAGGTGCGCCTTCGAGGCGTTCGCGTCGACGCCCTCCTCCGTCGTCCCGGCGCCCCGCGACCCGGCTGCCCCGGAGTCGGACGGGCCGGCCGTGTCCTTCTCCTCCCAGTGGTCCCCGACCTTCTCGTACTCGTGCTTCACCGCGGCCCACGCCGTCCGGCCGGCACGCTGTCCGTCGCCGTACTCGGCCTCGGCCGACTTCCGGGCAGCACGGTAGATCTCCTGCGCGTGTCCGGGCGACCGCTGCAGGGTGCTCGGGATGTCGTCATCGGCGGGCATGTCGCTCCTTCGTCACGTGGGCGTCCGGATGCCCACGGGTACTCGGCGGAGCCTGGCAGGGCCCGGAGGGGAGGGCGTAGACGTGGGTCATGGACTACACACACCTCGGACGGACCGGCCTGTCGGTGTCACGGGCAGTGCTCGGCACGATGAACTTCGGACCGGAGACCAGCGAGGACGACTCGCACGCGATCATGGACCGGGCGCACGAGCTCGGCGTCAACTTCTTCGACACCGCCAACGCGTACGGCGGCTCGGTGGGCAAGGGCGCCACCGAAGAGATCATCGGCCGGTGGTTCGCGAAGGGCGGCGGACGACGCGACAAGACGGTGCTCGCCACGAAGGTGTACGGCGAGATGACCGATTGGCCGAACGGCGGCAAGCTGAGCGCGCTGAACATCCGCCGGTCGATCGACGCGTCGCTCCAGCGGCTGCAGACCGACCACATCGACCTCTACCAGATGCACCACATCGACCGGGACACCCCGTGGGACGAGATCTGGCAGGCGATGGAGATCGCAGTCGGCCAGGGGAAGGTCCTGTACGTCGGCTCGTCGAACTTCGCCGGGTGGCACATCGCCCAGGCGCAGGAAGCGGCGCAGCACCGGAACTTCCTCGGCCTCGTCAGCGAGCAGTCGATCTACAACCTCGTCGTCCGGGACGTCGAGCGTGAGGTCCTGCCGGCCGCGCAGCACTACGGCCTCGGCGTCATCCCCTGGTCGCCGCTGCAGGGCGGCCTGCTCGGCGGTGTCATCGAGAAGACCGAGAACGGCTCGCGCCGCCTCTCCGGCCGCAGCGCCGAGTACGTCGACGCGCACCGCGACCAGCTGACCGCGTACGAGTCGTTCGCGAAGGAGCTCGGGCACACACCGGGTGAGGTCGCGCTGGCCTGGCTCCTGCACCAGCCCGGCGTCACCGCGCCGATCACCGGCCCGCGCACGATGGAGCAGTGGGAGTCCGCGGTCCGCGCCGTCGACGTCCGGCTCGACCAGGCCGCGCTCGACCGCCTCGACGATCTCTTCCCCGGTCACCGGACGTCCCCCGAGGACTACGCCTGGTAGCTCCGCACACCGGTCCAGGGTTCGACGACTACCGATGGAGCCTCGGACCACCGATGAGAGGACACCCACGATGACCACTTCCATGCCGAACGACCACGGCGGCGAGGGCGGCAACACCGAGCTCGGCGAAGCGCTGCAGCACGAAGCCGCCACCACAGGCGACTCCGGGTCGGCCGAGGAGCAACCACGTGCCGAGGACGACCGTTCCGGACTCGACCTGGAGGACCGTGGGGACCAGGAACAGTCCGCGCTCGCCGCGCTCGGGAACGACGCCCGCGGAGGTGACGCCCTCGTCGGTGGCGGCGACGATCTCGGGGACACGTCCACCGGGACCCAGACCGACGACCAGGCGGCCCCGGCCGGCTCGCGCGAGGACGGTGCCGACACGCACTGACCACCGGCCGCACGACGACGGCCCCCGCTCCGAGTGAGCGGGGGCCGTCGTCGTGTGTGGCAGGAGCGGTCAGCGCACGCCGACCGGGCTGCTGTCCTCCTGGTCGTAGAGGACGTAGCCCTCTTCACCGTGGACCGCGGTGTCGATGCCGGCGACCTCGTCCTCGGTCTTGACGCGGAAGCCGATCGTCTTCTCGATGATGAAGCCGATCACGAAGGCCAGGACGAACGAGTAGAGGCCGACGATGAGGGCCGCGGCCGCCTGCTTGCCGAGCTGCTCGAACGATCCCGAGTAGATGAGGCCGGTGTCGTTGGCGAAGAAGCCGAGGAACAGCGTGCCGAAGACACCGCCGACCAGGTGCACGCCGACCACGTCGAGCGAGTCGTCGAACCCGAGACGGTACTTCCAGTCGATGGCGAAGCAGCAGACGACGCCGGCGAGGAAGCCGAGGACGATGCCCCAGCCCGGCGTGAGCGCGGCGCAGGCCGGGGTGATCGCCACGAGGCCGGACACGGCACCCGAGGCGGCACCGACGGAGGTGGCCTTGCCGTCCTTGAGCTTCTCGATGAGGAGCCAGCCGAGGATCGCGGCGGCCGGGGCGGCGAGCGTGTTCACCCAGGCGATGGCGGCGATGCCGTCGGCGGCACCCTCGGAACCGGCGTTGAAGCCGAACCAGCCGAACCAGAGGATGGCCGCGCCGAGGAGCACGAAGGGCGGGTTGTGCGGCTTGTGCGCGCCCTTGGCGAAGCCGACGCGCTTGCCGAGCACGAGCGCCAGGGCGAGACCCGCGGCACCGGCGTTGATGTGCACCGCGGTGCCACCGGCGAAGTCGATGACGCCCCACGTGGCGGCCCAGCCGGAGGTCAGGTTGAAGACCCACGAGGCGACCGGGAAGTAGACGACCGTGACCCAGACGCCGGCGAAGACCATCCAGGCACCGAACTTCGCGCGGTCGGCGATGGCACCGGAGATGAGCGCGACGGTGATGATCGCGAACGTGGCCTGGAAGCCGACGAAGGCCATCGACGGGTAGGCCGCCTGGATGTCCGACGACTGCGCCTCCTCGAACGCCTGGCCGAGGCCGAGCAGGTTCCAGTCGATGCTGAAGAAGCCGACGATGCCCGTCACCGCGGTGTTGTCCCCGTGGTTCGCGAAGGCGATCGCGTAGCCGTAGAGCACCCAGAGGACGCTCACCAGCGCGATGGCCCCGAAGGACATCATCATCATGCTGATGACGGACTTGGCCTTCACCAATCCGCCGTAGAAGAAGGCCAGGCCGGGTGTCATGAACAACACCAGCGCCGCCATGACCAACACGAACGTCGTGTTGCCCTGATCAAGCATGTGTGCACCTCTCGTGAGCTGTGCGGCTCTCCGTCCGCCTCGGGTGCGACTGAGTCTGGCGACGACGTGTTTCACCGGAGCGCGCGCTCTGTTTCGCGGAGGTAACGTCACAGCGCCTTCTGTGAACGCTGTGTTTCGCGACCCCGTGCAGCGCCCGGCAGTGCGGGTGCGGGGACGCTCAGGAGGCCCGGGGCACTTCCTCCGCGCGCGTCAGCGCGACGACGCGGCTGGCGGCACGCAGGTACTTCTTGCGGTACCCGCCCTCGAGCATCACGTCGGGGTACACGGTGTCGAGCGGGATGCCTGATGCGACGATCCGGACCTGCGCGTCGTAGAGCCGGTCGACGAGCGCCACCCAGCGGAGCGCGTCGGTCTGGTCGGTGAACGCCTGCACGTCGGTGAGCCCGACGGCATCGATACCGTCCACGAGCGCGACGTACTTCGACGGGTGCACCGACGCCAGGTGGGCGACGACGGACCGGAAGTCGTCCTGCGTGACGCGGGCCGGGCCTCCCGGCCGGGAGACGGCGGCCAGTGCGGCAGGGACGTCATCGACCACCGAAGCGGACTCATCGACCGCGCGGCGACGGAAGTCGAGGCCGTCGATGCGCATCGTGTCGAACCGGTCCGACATCGCCTGGATCTCGCGGAGGAAGTCCTGCGCGGCGAACCGCCCCTCGCCGAGCGCCCCGGGCGGGGTGTTCGACGTCGCTGCGAAGCGGGTGCCGGTCTCGGTGAGTTCCTTGATGAGCCGGGTCATCACCATCGTGTCGCCCGGGTCGTCGAGCTCGAACTCGTCGATGCAGACGAGCGCGGTCCCGCGGAGCAGGTCGACCGTGCCCTGGAAGCCGAGCGCCCCGACCAGCGCGGTGTACTCGATGAACGTGCCGAAGGTCTTCCGCCCGGTGGCCGCGTGGTAGGCCGCGGCGAGCAGGTGGGTCTTGCCGACGCCGAACCCGCCGTCCAGGTACACGCCGGACTTGGCGGGCACTTCGGGCTCCTTGCGCTTCCGGCCGAACAGCCCCCGCTTGGCCGGTTCGGGGACCGTGGTGACGAAGGTCTCGACCGCGTCCCGCACCTCGGCCTGCGAGGCGTACTCGGGGTCGGGCCGGTACGAGGCGAACGACGCCTGGGCGAACTGCGGCGGCGGCACGAGTGCGGCGGCCATCTGCTGCGGGGTGACCTGCGGGTCGCGGTCGACGAGGTGTTCCGGCGCGGGGCGCGGTTCTGGCACGGTGCGGGACCTTCCGGTGGCCTGTCGTCTGGTGTCACGTCACGGCTGCGACACGGAGCTTCCGCGTACCGTTGGCGGTGACGCGCAGGGACCGATCCTAGTCCGCGCGCCATCGATCCCCAGGAGGTACCCCCGATGACCGCACCGGTCGACCCGTCCGAGAAGTTCCGCTCCTACGCGCACCCCGAACGCCTGGTGTCCACCGAGTGGCTGCAGGAGCAACTCGACGCCGGCGTGGGGTCGCCGGAGCTGGTCGTGGTCGAGTCCGACGAGGACGTCCTGCTCTACGAGACCGGCCACATCCCGGGCTCGGTGAAGATCGACTGGCACACCGACCTCAACGACCCGGTGCAGCGCGACTACATCGACGGCGAGGCCTTCGCCCGACTCGTCGGCGGCAAGGGCATCGGCCGCGACACCACCGTCGTCATCCACGGCGACAAGGACAACTGGTGGGCCGCGTACGCCCTCTGGGTGTTCACGCTCTTCGGGCACGAGGACGTACGCCTACTCGACGGCGGCCGGGTGAAGTGGATCGCCGAGGGCCGGGCGATGACCACCGACCGGACGTCGGTCAACGCGGTGGAGTACCCCGTGGTCGAGCGCGACGACACCAGCGTCCGCGCGTTCAAGGAGGACGTCCTCGCGCACCTGGGCAAGCCGCTCGTCGACGTGCGGAGCGCCCCCGAGTACTCCGGCGACCGCACGACCGCACCCGACTACCCCGAGGAGGGTGCGCTGCGCGCCGGCCACATCCCGACCGCCGTGAACATCCCCTGGAAGTCCGCAGCCGCGGCCGACGGCACGTTCAAGCCGCGCGAGGAGCTCGACGCCGTGTACCGCGAGGGCGCCGGCATCGGCGACGCGGACGAGGTCATCGCGTACTGCCGCATCGGCGAGCGGTCGAGCCACACGTGGTTCGTCCTGCAGCACCTGCTCGGCGTCGAGGACGTGAAGAACTACGACGGCTCGTGGACCGAGTGGGGCAGCGCCGTCCGCGTCCCGATCGTGGTCGGCTCCGAGCCCGGTACGCTGCCTGCTCGATGACCGACGCAGCACTCCCCCAGCCCCTCGCCGAGATCCGCGACGAGTTCCTCGCGCTCACGCAGTCCGACCGCCTGCAGCTCCTGCTCGAGTTCTCCGACGAGCTGCCGGCACTCCCGCCCCGCCTGCAGGGCCACGAAGACGAACTCGAACGTGTCGAGGAGTGCCAGTCGCCGGTCTTCATCGCGGTCACGGTCGCCCAGGACGGCGATGCTTCGGACGTCGTCCGCATGCACGCCACGGCGCCGCGCGAAGCACCGACCACGCGCGGCTTCGCGTCGATCCTGGCGCAGGGGCTCTCCGGCCTGACGGTCGAGCAGGTACTCGCCGTGCCGGCGGACTACCCGCTCACGCTCGGGCTGAACGAGGCGGTCAGTCCGCTGCGCATCCGCGGCATGGTCGGCATGCTCGGCCGGGTGCAGCGGCAGGTGCGGGCGGCGGTCGCCTAGCGGCTTCTGGAAGACGGGAGGCGCGGTGCCAGCTGGTGCCGCGCCTCCCGTCCATGGTTCCCCGCCATCCGCCCGCAGGACGTACCGGCGGAACGACCGGTCCGCGTGGCAGGATGGGCCTGTCAACCGACGAGGGGAACGGGACGACGTGGGGAAGATCCACGGCAACGACCCGACGGGGTACTCGTACGGAGACGCCGACGGGCTGAAGTCCGCCGCGACGGGGCTCGCGAGCGCGATCAGCGGACAGATGGGGACGCGGGCGTCGTACGTCACAACGGCGAGCCGGGAGTTCCGGGGGTACTTCTCCCAGGTCTTCGCGGACAACGCCGACATCGCGTCACGCAGCGCGTCCGAGCTCGTCGACGCCCTGCAGAGCCTGTCCGGCTTCGTCGAGCAGCTGCGTGAGGCCGCGAAGCAGGAGGACGACCGGCGGGCGAAGGCGAAGGCATGGGCGGCGCGCAAGAAGGAGCGCGAGGACAACCTCTTCGTCGCCGCGACCCACGAGGTCGGCACCTGGTTCGGCGCCGACGACGACCCGAAGCCACCGGAGCCGGAGCCCGAGCCGCACCGCCAGGCCGACGCCGTGACCGTGAGCGGCCGGATCATCCCGGCCGGTGGGGGCGGCGGAGGCGGCGGCACGTCGTCGGCGGTGCCCGCCGACCTCCGGTCGTTCCAGTCCGGTGTCCGGTCGTGCGACGAGTCACTCGCTGGTGCGGTCTCGACCTTCCGCAACGCCCTGACCGACTACGAGTCCGGCTGCAACCCGTGCTGGGGCACACTCAACGCGCAGTCGCTCGTGACCGCCGTGAACGACTGGCTGACCGCGAACGGTCAGGACGCGGCCTGGGCAGGGACCGTCGCGGCGCAGTTCGAGGCCGCAGGCGGTGGCACCGGACCCGCCACACTGTCGGACGCCTCGATCTCCGCGGCCCTGGCCGCGGCCGGCATCGACGCCACTCGCGGCAGCGCTGCACTTCTCGCGGATGTACAACTCGCTCGACACCCGGGTCGGGTGGTTCGGCATCGGCTGGTCGTCGGTGCTCGACGTCCGGTTGGAGCTCGGCGACGAGGTCGCGTCGATCCTCGAGGACGGACGCCAGGTCGACTTCCCCCGGGACGGCGACGGCTGGGGACGCGGGGTCGGCGAGGACCTCTGGCTCCGCCGTGAGGACGCCGTGCTCGTCGTCGCCGACAACGCCGGATTCCCTACCAACACATCGAAAAACTCACGATGAACGACCTTGGCAATTACCGAGATCAGGCACTCCGCATGATTAGCGAGCTCGAGGATCGGCTCGGAAATCAAGCGCTGGAAGATGCGCGCGATCTCGTTGAATGCGACGAAGCCCCTCTCGGTCTGAGCATCGCAGCAGGGATCATCGCGGAGCGCAACCTCACTGTTCCCATGTGGATCGTCGAGGACATCAAACGTCTCTTGCAAGCGTGGCCAGAGGAACTGGCTGAGCTTCCCGAACATTTCGAGACGCATGGCTCTGTTCTCCTCCGCGGCGATGTGCCACCCGAAGGGCCGAGCACCTGATCGAGGGTTCCGTTCAAATTCGCCGCGATCAGCGGGGCCGCGAAGGCAGGGAATCTGCTGCTGCGTTGACTCACGTCTGTGGTCGCCGCCCCTCCTGGACACCGGGGTCTTGAACTGATGCCTGCTGAGAACCTTGCTCGGCAATGAGTCGATCTCGGACGGCGTGAGCCGACTGATCCTGGACAGTTCGCTGGAAGGCGTGCGGATTTCTGAATCAGAGTATCCACACGCCGAACTTGGATGGCAGGTGAGCAGCACGGGGACGGAGTATCCCCAGGCCCGCGAGTGGGACGGTGACGGAAATATGGTTCGGGACATCGACTTCACTGATCACAATCGACCGAAACTCCATCCAAACCCTCATTACCATCTGTGGGAGCCTGATGAAACGGTCGGATCACGAAAACGGAGCAGGATTGCGCCTCCACTTTTCTAGCCGCAAGGTACCGGATGCTGCGCCTTTTCACTCTTGACTTGATCCAAAATGAAGACGTGGATGTCGAACTCGACGACATTCTGGAGTCTCTGTACCTGCCCGAGCTTCACTGGACAGCAGAGGACATCTTCGTCAACGTCTCCCCTGGTTTCGGATCGGGGATTCGTGAACTCGAACAAGTGTCCGGCACGCCGGGTCTTCCGAACCCGGTGCTCGACCACGCCACGTTCACTCGTCTCGTCGCAGCCACTGTGCAGTTCATCCAGGGCGAGTTCATCGGCTTCGAGGAAGCAGATGTGGGTCAGCTCGACAAGGCCGTCATCGTCATCGATGTGGTGGACGGAGCATGGTGGACGGTGATCCTCGACCTGGATCGAGTCGGAGTGCAAGACCGTTTTACTTCGACCTTCGGGGAAGGAACACCGGCGACGGCCATGTCCCGCCGACCACACGATGCCTGAAGGAAGGCCCGTGGTCGTCTTCGACTGGATCGAGAACACCCCAGCGCGGTGGTGAGACGAGGGCAGCGCTTTCCCTGGACGGCAACCGAGGCGGACTTGACGAGTACATCATCTGAACGGCATCAAGAAGGGCGCGATCCAGCTCGATCGCGTCAGCGGCATCAACCCGGAGTTCTGACATGCAAGAAGTCTTCTTTCTCTCGTCCATGGACAGCAAGTGGTTCTCGTCTGTCTTCCGGTGCGAAGTGGAACGACCGATCGAGCTCCCGAACGGTCACCATGCACTGATGGTCAGCTGCGATCCGCCGCTGAACGGACAGGAACTCGGCCACCCACTCGGCATCGGAGAGCTGTTGCTCTGGAGTCGCTTCGAAGACGAAGACCCCTGGACCTTCCCCGCCTTCCCGCACTTCGTGCAGATTTGTCTCCCTGACGTCGATCTGCCTGTCCATGCCATGCCATGCCATGCCATGCCATGCCATGCCTCCGAGCATCGCATGGGGCGAGATCTACAAGACCGAGGCCGACGCGCACGCCCACGAGATGAACGCTCGCCCGCGCTCCTCGACGAAGTGATCGAGTTGTCTGGCAAGCTCCCGCAGACTCGCGAACCGCTCTACGAGGCAGTAAGGAGCGATCCGTGCGTGCGAGTGAGTGAGTGAGTGAGTGAGTGAGTGAGTGAGTGAGTGAGTGAGTGAGTGAAGATCATGTCGTTCCGCAGGAGATCAGGCCGCCCGGCCACCCGGCGGTCGGAGCCGGAATTCGTCACCTACCACTGTCTGATCGGCTCGCAACCGATGGGCGTTCTGACGTTCCGCAACATCGTCAACGGGATGACCATCCCTCCGCTGCGCTGGCTCGTCACCGACCGAAACATGGTGGTGCTGCCGGACTCGGACATCAACGTCCTCGAGTGGGAGCAGAAGGTTCGCGGCAGCAGCGGCGCCGGACTGTGGATCACCGACGACGACATGCGGCGCTTCGTCCGGTACAACCACCAGATGATCGATGGCGAGTTCTTCGGCTCTCCGATCGACAGCACCGCCGATGATGCGTCGCAGGCCATGGTCCGCATCGACTTCTTCGACAGCACGACGGTCACCGTCACCCTGGATCGTTCGGTGATCGAGACCTCCTGGGAGTTCGACCTGTTCCTCGGACCCGGCGTTCCCGCGTCCGGCATCGGGAGCCGCGACGAGGAGATCGCGGACGAGCAGCGCCGCGCACAGGAGGCACGGGACGGTCAGCAGATCCGCGCGCTCGTCCGCGCGTGCCTCCAGAACCCTCGGATCGACGAGGCGTCGGCGCTCCTCACTCAGCTCGACGCAGTGGTCGGCGTCACGCCGTCCGGGCCGCGCGCGTGGTCGCTCGCGCTCGAACGCGACGACGCGCCCCGCGTCGACCTCCCCGACGGACCACTGCCGCAAGCCGCCAGGTACCAGACCGACGCCGAGGCAGCCGGGGGCGAGTTGCTCATCTGGGTGCACGACGGCAGGATGCAGATGGTCGAGATCCCGTGGTGCACCGACGCGATGCCGACCGAACTGCCGCGTCTCGATCAGCTCGTCTTCCCCGCAGAGCGAGACGCCGGCGACGGCGAGAGGACACCGTGACGAACACCACGTCGGTTCCCATCCAGTTGCACCTCGCTGGCGACACGGTCGACGCCGTCACGATCGACACCGCCGTCACCGTCCGCTTCTCGAGCGGGGCGACCCTCCGGTTCGAGACCGCCTTCTCGCTCACCGAGACGGACGGCACGCACACCTTCATGGAGCCCGGCGACCCACCCTCGCTCCTGCCGCTCCTTGCCCTGCACACGACGGTGGTGGAAGGCGGTACCGTCACCGGCGCCCGCATCGCCGTCCGCTTCGCATCGGGTGCGTTGCTGGAGGGGTGGTCCCACCGCGACCGGCCCTCGTGGCACTGGTCGGAACCAGGACGAGCGCGCCTGGACATCGACGTCCTGACCGGCGGCGAGGTCGTCGCCCGCACGCTGCCGGGAGGGATGCCGTCATGACGGACGTCGTGTCGGCCGACGTCCTGCGCCGACGCATCCCGAAATCCGACCCGCTCGTCCCGGGCCGGGTGCACGAGGTGTTGTCCGGTATCGCCGATGACGCCGAGGTCCTCACCTACGACGTGCCGGCCCGCTCCTTCGCCGACGTCGTCCGGAGGGGCTACGCACAGGACGAACCGAACCTGCTGCCACTGGTCGAACCACTCGGGCCGCTCGGGGACGCACTCGTCCTCGTGTGCCAGGTCGAGTCCGGGTCGGAGATCGTCACCGTCCTCCTCCGTGCTGCTGACCGGGTCTTCCTCTCCGCCACGGCGTACGACCGATCGGCGATCACCAGACCGCCCATCCGACCGACGGAGGAGGCTCCGTGACCGACGATCTCGCACTCGAGTTGACCGCAGCGCAGGTGGACTCCCTCAGCTTCACCTTCCAGACCACCATCGGTTTCTCGAACGGCACGACGATGCAGTTCGAGGCCGAGTTCGCGATCACCGGTCCGGACGGGGAACGCCGGATCATGGACCCGACGGACCCGACGTCGCTCGCACCCGTCCTGGCCCTGCACGACGACACGGTCACGAACGCGACACTCGACGGCGCTGACCTCCGGCTCCACTTCGCATCCGGAACGGTCCTCGAGGCCTGGCCCGACGACTCGTACGAGTCGTGGCAGTACGACGGCGGCGGACCGGAGCGCCGGATGATCATCGCCCTGCCCGGTGGTGGCCTGGCGGTCTTCGGACCACCAGCGACCTCCGACTGACCAGCCGTGCCACGATGAGGGCGCCATCGGACGAGGGGAACGGACGACGTGTTCGGCAAGCGCAAGAGGCACCAGCCATCGGGCTCCGAGTTCCACCATGCTGATAGCGATCAGCACCTCTTCGCGCAGCTCCTGGCCGAGACCAGGGCTGACCCGGAGAAGGTCTTCACCATCGAGATCGTCGGCCGCGGCAGACCCGGCCGTGACCTCGACGAACAGGTCGAACGACTCCGACGCTCCGGTGTGACGGCATCACGTCCGCCGGCCACGGAAGCAGCAGCAGACCGCGCGTCCGTACGCGCCGATGCCTCCGCCGACGAGCTGGTCCCGCTCAGCCGCGAGCCCTTCACGGCCGAGACCGGTGACGTCTTCCTCATCCCGGACGGTGGCGGCAGCGTGCTGCTCGGGCACGTCCTCGCGACGCTGCACGATGCCGTGTACGTCGCGGTCTTCCAGCGCCCCGAGGACCTCCCGCGCCCCGCCGACCCGCTCGTCGTGCTCGCCACGCAGCCGGTGGTGGCCGGGCTCACCCTGCCGGCACGGTTCCAGCCGGGCATGTGGGAGGTCGTCGGCAACGTCGCCCCGGACACCGACCGTCTGTTGCCCGCGTACACCTGGGGCACCGACGTCGACGGCGTGCACGTCACGGACTTCGACGGGTCCCGCTCCCGACCCGCGACCGAGATCGAGGCGACGACGGTCCCCCGCCGCGTGGTCGTCTCGCCGTACTTCATCGACATCGCCGTCCGCGCCGTGGTCGGCCTCGTCGACTGGCACCCGGACTTCGAGCATCTCCGCTACCGCTCCACCCCGCGCTCCGTCGACCTTTTCCCCGCGCGCTGAAGCGGGCGCGGGCGGCCACCCCGGGTGGGGTGGACCACCCGTCGGACGGGAGGCGCGTCACCGCTGGTCCCGCGCCTCCCGTCCGACCCTGGTCACCGCACGTCGGCCGCTGGCCGCGGCTCGACCACCTCGGTGAGCCACTTCAGGATCCGCGCGTCGAACCAGTCCGCGTCGTGGTTCCAGAGCTTCGTGTGCCGGGCGACGTGCGCGACCTCGAGCTGCACCAGGTCCGGTCGTGCCGCGGCGAGGGCGTGTGCCGCCGACGAGGGGACGAAGCCGTCGTCGTCGCTGTGCAGCAGCAGGATCGGGACGTGGAGTTCGTCGGCCCGGGCGACCATGTCGAGTTCCCGCAGGTCGATCGGCCGCTCGAGCCCGGCGATCCGGTGCACGACCGGGGTGCGGAGGACCCACTGCGCCACCTTGCGGACCGGCCGGGGCAGCCGGAGCGCGCGGCTCTGCGACTTGAGGACGGCGTTCCAGTCGACGACCGCCGAGTCCAGCACGACGCCGGTGACCAGTCCTGCGAGCCCGGAGCGGACCAGGGTCTGCAGGACCACGGCGCCGCCCATCGACCAACCCATGAGGACGACGCTCGTGGCGCCCTGTTGCGCGACCCAGTCGAGCGCGGCGTCGACGTCCTCCCACTCGGTCGAGCCGAGACCGTAGCGGCCGTCGGCGCTCGGGGGCGCGACGCCGTCGTTCCGCCACGACACCAGCAGCACGGAGTACCCGGCCGCGCGGAACACCGGGACGGCACGGATCGTCTCGGCGCGGGTGACGCCGCGACCGTGCACGAGGACTGCCCAGGGCGCCCCCGGGTCCTCGGCACGGACGACCCAGGCGGGCGCCGGGCCGTTCGGGGTCTGCACATCGACGTCCTCGACCGGGACGCCGAGCTCCCCCGGGGTCAGGTAGAACCAGCCGCCCCATCGTCCGCGCCGTGCAACGGTCGGGTCGCCGGCGTCCACCGCGATGATCCGACGGGTGACGGCGGTGTCGGTGACGGCGAGCACCTCGCCGACGCGCATGTGCCCGGTCGCTCCGCCGAACCACAGGCTGTACCGGCCCTGCAGCTCGGTGTCGGGACTCCGGCCCAGGGTGACGGTGCGGGCCTCCAGGTCGACCGCGATGATCGGGACCCGCTCGGTGCGCTTGCGGTCCGGGGTGACGACGGCGCGGGCCACGGCCGCCACCGAGCCGCCGATGACGGCGACGCCGAAGGCGGCGGCGGTGAGGCCGGCGCCGAGTGCGAAGAAGCCGGCGGAGCGCGCCGTGCGTTCAACCCGCCCCGGCCGCGACCGACGTGCGGGACGGACGGCGGCGGAAGGGCGGGGCATGCGGGCCTCCAGGAAGAGGACGACTGCGGGCAGCACGACTGCGCGGCGGACGGCGTGCCGCCCGCACCGGTGCTCGATCCGGAGCCTAGTCTGCATCCGTGCCCGAATCCCGAGTCCCCGACGCCGAACCGGAGGCGTTCGCGCGTCTCCGCGCGTTCGTGTCGAGTGGCAGGACCCGCACCGAGACCACTGTCACCGAGATCCCCTCGCCGAGCCGCATCGCACCCTTCTCGCTCGCCCTCGCGGCGGACGTGTCGGGTGCCGTGCACGGGGCGGACTCGGACCTCGGCACCGGACGCTTCATCGCCCTGCACGACCCCGACGAGCCGGAGGGCTGGGGCGGTGCGTACCGCATCGTCACCTTCGCGCAGGCCCCGCTGGAACCGGAGATCGGCGTCGACGAGTTCGTCGCCGACGTCACGTGGAGCTGGCTCGTCGACGCCCTCGGAGCGCACGGCGCCCGGTACGCGAACGCCTCGGGTACCGCGACGAAGATCATCTCGCGCGGGTACGGCGAACTCGCGACGCAGGGTGACGGTGCCCAACTGGAACTCCGGGCGTCGTGGACGCCCCTCGACGACGACCTGACGCCGCACGTGCAGGCCTGGGAGGAGATCGTGGCGATGCTCGCCGGACTCCCCCCGGCCTCGGACGGTGTCTCACTCCTGGCCCCTCGGAGGCTCGCCCGTGACTGACGCCGATCCCGCCTACGAGGACACGCACGACGCCGTCCACGTCATCGAGGACCGCGAGGAGTACCTCGACGCCGTCGCACGACTCGCCGCCGGGCACGGCCCGGTCGCCGTCGACGCCGAGCGCGCCAGCGGCTACCGCTACTCGCAGCGGGCCTACCTGATCCAGGTGTTCCGCCGCGGCTCCGGCTCGTTCCTGTTCGACCCCATCGCGATCGGTGACTTCAGCGACCTGCAGGCGGCCATCGTCGACGAGGAGTGGGTCTTCCACGCCGCGTCGCAGGACCTGCCGTGCCTCCGCGAGGTCGGACTGGTCCCGACGAGGATCTTCGACACCGAGCTCGGGGCCCGGATCGCCGGCTTCCCGCGCGTGGGGCTCGGCGCGGTCGTCGAGCAGCTGCTCGGCATCACGCTCGCGAAGGCGCACTCCGCCGCGGACTGGTCGACCCGTCCGCTGCCCCAGGCCTGGCTCGTCTACGCCGCCCTCGACGTCGAACTGCTCCCCGATCTGCGTGACTCCCTCGCCGAGGTCCTGGAGGCCGCCGGCAAGACCCGGATCGCCGAGGAGGAGTTCGCCGCCGTCCTCGCCCGCGCCCCGAAGCCCCCACGCGCCGAGCCCTGGCGTCGCCTGTCGGGCATGAACGCGCTCCGCGGTGCCCGGGCCCTCGCGATCGCCCGGTCGCTCTGGCTCGCACGTGACGCGTACGCGCAGGAGACCGACATCGCGCCGGGACGGACCATCCCCGACTCCGCGATCATCGCCGCCGCCGCTGCCGCTCCGACCTCGCGCGCGGAGCTCGGCGCGCTGAAGACCTTCACCGGTCGAGCCAGCCGCTCGGAGCTCGACCGCTGGTGGGCCGCCGTCGAGGAGGGCCGGACCACCGAAGACCTGCCGCGCCTGCGTGGCGGCGGCGAACCGAGCCTCCCGCCGCCGCGCGCATGGGCGGACCGCAACCCGGACGCGGACCGTCGGTACCGTGCCGCCCGCGCGGCCGTCACCGCCCGCGCCGCGGAACTGGACCTGCCCGTCGAGAACCTGCTCACGCCGGAGACGCTCCGCCTGGTGTCCTGGAACCCGCCGAAGACCGTCGCGACGGAGACCGTCGGCGCCACCCTGGCATCGCACGACGCCCGGCCGTGGCAGGTCGAGGAGACCGCCTCGGTCATCGCGCACGCGTTCGAGGTCGCCGCGGACCGGTCCGTCGCGGACCCGGCGGCCGCGGTCACGGCGACCACGGCCTCCCGGCCGGAGGACGACACGGACGGCGCAGCATTCGACGCAGCCGAGCAGGGTGACGCCGCTCTTGTCGCAGACGGACAGCCCGACGCCGCCACCGGGACGACCGGCTCGTAGGAACCGCCCAACCGACGTGCCGCCGCTCAGCCGGGGGTACTAGCGTCGGACCGTCGCCGGGCGAGGCCCGGCCAGGTCGGGGCGACAGGACCCCCGACCCGATCGTTGTGGATCTGGAGGCTCGCATTGCCGAAGACATCAGACGTCGTGTTCGTGGACGGTGTCCGCACACCGTTCGGCCGCGCCGGTGAGAAGGGCGTCTTCTGGCGCACCCGTGCCGACGACCTCGCGGTGCACGCGATGCGCGGCCTGCTCGACCGGAACAGCTCGCTGGACGGTGCCGCCGTCGACGACGTCGCGGTCGCCGCGACCACGCAGCAGGGCGACCAAGGGCTGACCCTCGGCCGCACCGTCGGGATGCTCGCCGGCCTGCCGAAGTCCGTCCCCGGTTACGCCATCGACCGGATGTGTGCCGGCGCGATGACGAGCGTCACGACCCTCGCCGGCGCGATCGCCTTCGGTGCCGCCGACGTCGCCATCGCCGGTGGCGTCGAGCACATGGGTCGCCACCCGATGGGCTTCAACGCCGACCCGAACCCCCGCTTCGTCGCGGAGCGCATGGTCGCGCCGGACGCGCTCGTGATGGGCAACACCGCCGAGCGCCTGCACGACCGCTTCCCGGCGATCACGAAGGACCGCACCGACGCCTTCGCCGTGCAGTCCCAGCAGCGCTACGCCGCCGCCTGGGGCGCCGGCAAGCTACAGCCCGACGTCATCCCGGTCGAGGTCAACACCGGCCAGGGCTGGGACATCGTCACGAAGGACGAGCCGCCGCGCCCCGGCACCACCCTGGAGGCCCTGGCCGCGTTGAAGACGCCCTTCCGGCCCCACGGACGGGTCACCGCCGGCAACGCCGCAGGCCTCAACGACGGCGCGACGATGAGCCTGCTCGCGTCCGAGGACGGCGCGAAGCAGCACGGTCTGCCGACGAAGATGCGCATGGTCTCCTTCGCCTTCGCGGGCGTGGATCCCGAGGTGATGGGCGTCGGCCCCATCCCCGCGACCGACAAGGCGCTCCGGAAGGCCGGTCTGTCGATCGACGACATCGGTCTGTTCGAGATCAACGAGGCGTTCGCCGTGCAGGTGCTCGCGTTCCTCGACAACTACGGCATCGCCCAGGACTCCCCGAACGTGAACGCCTGGGGCGGCGCCATCGCCGTCGGGCACCCCCTCGCCTCGAGCGGCGTCCGCCTGATGACGCAGCTCGCGGCACAGTTCGCCGCGCGCCCGGACGTCAAGTACGGCATCACGACCATGTGCATCGGCCTCGGTCAGGGCGGCACGGTCATCTGGGAGAACCCGAACTACAGCAAGAGCGCGGCACGGAAGGCGGCCTGACCATGACCATCGCACCGACCGACCAGTTGACCGCCCTGAGCGAGGACGAGGTCGTCACCCACTCCTACGTCAAGCACGTCGCGCTGCCCTCCGGCGGCACGCTCGCGCTCATCACGCTCGACAACGGCAAGGACTACAAGCGCCCGTCGACGCTCGGTCCGCGGACCATGCGCGAACTCTCGGACGTGCTCGACGAGCTGCGCGCAGCTGCAGCGGCCGGCACCGTGCAGGCCGTCGCCGTCACCGGCAAGGAGTACTGCTTCGCCGCGGGCGCCGACCTCTCGCAGGCTGCCGCGCTGCCCTCGCGCGAGGTCGCGCACGAGCTCGGCGTCCTCGGGCACGCCACCCTCCGCAAGTTCAGCGAGCTCGGGGTGCCGTCGTTCGCGTTCGTCAACGGCATCGCGCTCGGCGGCGGGCTCGAGGTCGCGCTGCACTGCACGTACCGCGTGTTCTCGTCCGCCGCGCAGGGCATCGGGCTGCCCGAGGTCTTCCTCGGCATCATCCCCGGCTGGGGCGGCGCGACACTGCTCCCCCGGCTCATCGGCCCGGAGAAGGCCCTGCGGGTCATCGTGGAGAACCCGCTGAAGAACAACCGCCTGATGGACGGCAAGGCCGCGGTCGAACTCGGCATCGGCGACGCGCTGATCCCCTCGGTGAGGTTCCTGCCGTCCGCGGTCGCCTGGGCCGACGCCGTCGTGTCCGGCCGCACCAAGGTCGTGCGGAAGAACGAACCCGGCATGCTCGAGAAGGCCGCATGGGGCACGGTGGTCAAGGTCGCCCGCGGGCAGGTCGCGTCGAAGATCGGCACCGTCCCGAAGTCCCCGTTCCGCGCGCTCGACCTCGTCGCCGCCGCGAAGTCCGGTTCGCTCGACGAGCGGTTCGCGGGTGAGGACGACGCCCTCGCCGACCTCCTCGCCGGAGACCAGTTCGCCGCGTCGATGTACGCGTTCGACCTCGTGCAGAAGCGGGCCAAGCGTCCCGTGGGTGCCCCCGAGGGCGTCGACGCGAAGAAGATCACGAAGGTCGGCGTCCTCGGCGCCGGGCTCATGGCGTCGCAGTTCGCCCTGCTCTTCGCCCGCCGTCTCGGTGTGCCCGTCGTCATCACCGACGTGTCGCAGGAGCGGGTCGACGCGGGGGTGGCGCGGATCGCCGGTGAGGTCGCGAAGCTCCTCGAGAAGGGCCGCATCTCCCCGGACGACGCGAACCGCATCACCGGGCTCGTCTCCGGGTCGGTGTCCTACGACGCGTTCGCCGACGCCGACTGGGTCATCGAAGCCGTCTTCGAGGAGATGGGCGTCAAGCAGGACGTGTTCCGGAAGATCGAGCAGGTCATCGCACCCGACGCGATCCTCGCCACGAACACCTCGTCGCTGTCCGTCGACGAGATGGCCTCGGTCCTGACGAACCCCGAGCGTCTGGTCGGCTTCCACTTCTTCAACCCGGTCGCGGTGATGCCGCTGCTCGAGGTCGTCCGTGCGGCGAAGACGTCCGACGAGGCCGTCGCCACCGCGCTCGCGGTCGCGAAGACCCTGAAGAAGACGGCGATCGTCACGGCCGACCAGCCGGGCTTCGTCGTCAACCGGGTGCTCGCCCGGGTGCTGGGCGAGGCCATGCGCGGCGTCGAGGAGGGCACCTCGTTCGACACCGTCGCCGAGGGCGCCGCTCCCCTGGGCCTGCCGATGTCGCCGTTCGAGCTGCTCGAGCTCGTCGGCCTGCCGGTGGGCGCGCACGTGCTCGACTCGCACCACGCGGCGTGGCCGGAGCGCTTCTACCCGGGCGACGGCCTGAAGCGGATTGCCGAGCACGGCACGATCCTGACCCGCGACAAGAAGGGCAACGCGACCGGGTACGACCCCGCCGCCGTGAAGCTCGTCGCGCCGCCGAAGAAGGACGCGAAGCCCGTCGATGCTGCCGAGATGCAGCGCCGGTTCGAGGACGCCCTGGCCGACGAGGTGCACCGCATGCTCGAGGACCACGTGGTCGAGCACGTCGAGGAGATCGACCTCGGGCTCATCCTCGGCGCGGGCTACCCGTTCCAGGCCGGCGGCATCAGCCCGTACCTCGACCGCAGCGGTGCCTCGGAGCGTGTCTTCGGCGGCACGTTCCACGAGCCGCGGATCGTCGGCCCCGTCAGCCGCTAGCCCGGCTGGCCGCGGCCCCGGCCCCAGCCGGAACCGCGCAACAGGAACCGCCTCGAACCACGGACGTCCGTGGTTCGAGGCGGTTCCTGTTGTGCCGTGCCGAAACGCGCCACGGCTGCGGGCGCGGGCTGGCGGGCTCGGCCGGGCAGCGCAGGGCGCTCAGCGCTCGGCGGACTCCCGCGAGCGAGCCGGCTTCGCCTGGGGCACCTTCGTGCCGACGACCTGGTCGATGACGTCGCGGGCGATCGCCTGTGGCGTCAGTCCCGCGTCGGCGAGGATCTGGCTCCGGCTGGCGTGGTCGATGAACTCGTCCGGCAGACCGAGCTCGTTCACCCCGGTGTCGACCCCGGCAGCGCGGAGGTCCTGGCGCAACCGGGTGCCGACGCCGCCGACACGGACGCCGTCCTCGATCGTGATCACGAGACGGTGGCTGCGGGACAGGTCGATGAGCGACACCGGGATCGGCACGACCCAGCGCGGGTCGACGACGGTCACGCCGATGCCCTGCGCCTCGAGGAGCTTCGCCGTCTCGAGCGCCGTCGGCACCATCGAGCCGACGGCCACGACGAGCACGTCCTGTTCCTGGTCGGCGGCAGGTTCCCGGAGCACGTCCACCCCGTCGGAGAGCCGTTCGACGGCCGGGATGTCCGCCCCGACCTGGCCCTTGGACCACCGGAGGACCGTCGGCGCGTCGTCGACGGCCACGGCCTCCCGGAACTCCTCGCGCAGGGTCACGGCGTCGCGCGGCGCGGCGATCCGGATGCCGGGGACGACCTGCAGCAGCGCGAGGTCCCACATGCCGTGGTGGGACGGGCCATCCGGACCCGTGATGCCCGCGCGGTCGAGGACGAACGTGACCCCGGCACGGTGCAGTGCGACGTCCATGAGCACCTGGTCGAACGCGCGGTTGAGGAACGTCGCGTACAGGGCGACGACCGGGTGGAGCCCCCCGTACGCCAGCCCGGCCGCGGTCGTCACGGCGTGCTGTTCCGCGATGCCGACGTCGATCACCCGCTCGGGGTGCGCCTGCTGGAACAGGTGCAGCCCGGTCGGCCGGAGCATCGCCGCCGTGATCGCCACGACGCGGGGGTCCTCGTGCCCGACCTCGGCCAGGGTGGTGGCGAAGACGGACGTCCAGGAGGGCGCTGACGAGACGTCGAGCGACTCGCCCGTCTCCGGGTCGATGTGCCCGACCGCGTGGAACTGGTCCGCCTGGTCGCGGAGGGCCGGCTCGAACCCGTGGCCCTTCTCGGTGATCGCGTGCACGATGACCGGTGAGCCGTAGCCCTTCGCCTGGCGGAGCGCCGCCTCCATCGCCTGCTGGTCGTGCCCGTCGACCGGCCCGACGTACTTGATGTCCAGGTTCGAGTAGAGCGCCTCGTTGTTCGTGAACCGCGAGAGGAACCCGTGCAGGCCGCCGCGCAGCCCGCGGTACACCGCGCGTCCGGGTGCGCCGAAGTGGTCCGCTGCCGCACGGCTCTTCTCGTACAGCGTGCGGTACTCGCGGCGCGTCCGGACGGAGTTGAGGAAGCGGGCCATGCCGCCGATGGTCGGTGCGTACGAGCGGCCGTTGTCGTTGACCACGATGACGAGTCGACGGTCGTTCTGGTCCGAGATGTTGTTGAGCGCCTCCCACGTCATGCCACCGGTGAGCGCTCCGTCACCCACGACGGCCACGACCGTGCGGTCGGACTGCCCGGTCTGCTGGAACGCCCGGGAGATGCCGTCCGCCCACGACAGGGACGAGGACGCATGCGACGACTCGACGATGTCGTGCTCCGACTCGCTCCGCTGCGGGTACCCGGCGATGCCGCCGCGTTCACGCAGGTGCGAGAAGTCCTGGCGCCCGGTGACGAGCTTGTGCACGTAGGACTGGTGCCCGGTGTCGAAGACGAACGGGTCGTGCGGTGAGTCGAAGACCCGGTGCATCGCGAGGGTGAGCTCGACGACGCCGAGGTTCGGTCCGAGGTGCCCGCCGGTCTTCGCGACCTCGGCGACCAGGAAGCTGCGGATCTCCGCGGCGAGGTCGGTCATCTGGGCGTCGGAGAGACGCTTCAGGTCGCGCGGCGACGTGATGCTGGCGAGCAGGCTCACGGGCGCTCCTTTCGTGCGGTGTCGGCTCACTCTATGCGCGCGGACTGGAGGCGCGGTGCTGGCCCGCCACGCGCCTCCCGGAGGGACCTGGCCACCGTCGCGGAGCTCGGCCGGTGCTGGCGCCGTGCGCCGCTGGCGCGTCCCCCAGAGCGGAGCCCACGCAACGAAGGCGGCTCCTCGCAACGGAGTACCGCTGCGGGGAGCCGCCCCTGTTGTGTGTCGCGCGGGTCAGACCAGGGAACGGAGCACGTACTGCAGGATCCCGCCGTTGCGGTAGTAGTCAGCTTCGCCCGGGGTGTCGATGCGGACGACCGCGTCGAACTCGACCGTCTGCTTGCCGGCGGGCGAGTGCTCGCTGGGCTCGGCGGTCACGTGCACGTTCTTCGGCGTGGTGCCCTGGTTGAGTTCGGTGAGGCCCGAGATCGAGATCACCTCGGTGCCGTCGAGCCCGAGGGACTCGATCGACTCCCCCGCCGGGAACTGCAGTGGGACGACGCCCATGCCGATGAGGTTCGACCGGTGGATGCGCTCGAAGCTCTCGGTGATGACCGCCTTCACGCCGAGCAGGCTCGTGCCCTTCGCCGCCCAGTCACGGGACGAGCCCGAGCCGTACTCCTTGCCACCGAGGACGACGAGCGGGATGCCCTGCGCCTGGTAGTGCTCGGACGCGTCGTAGATGAACGACTGCGCGCCGTCGGTCGTCGTGAAGTCGCGGGTGTAGCCGCCCTCCACGCCGTCGAGCAGCTGGTTGCGCAGGCGGATGTTCGCGAACGTGCCGCGGATCATCACCTCGTGGTTGCCGCGACGCGAGCCGTAGGAGTTGAAGTCCTTGCGGTCGACGCCGTGGTCGGCGAGGTACTTTCCGGCGGGGCTGTCGGCCTTGATCGAACCGGCCGGCGAGATGTGGTCGGTCGTGACCGAGTCGCCGAGCTTCGCGAGCACGCGGGCACCGGAGATGTCCGAGACGGCGTCCGGCTGCATGGTCATGCCCTCGAAGTACGGGGGCTTCCGGACGTAGGTGGACTCGCTGTCCCACTCGAACGTGTCCCCGGTGGGCGTCGGCAGGTTCTTCCACCGGTCGTCGCCCTCGAACACGGAGCCGTACTCGTGCGTGAACATCTCGGTGTCGATCGACGAGTCGATGACCTGCTGGACCTCGGCCGTGTCGGGCCAGATGTCCTTGAGGTACACCGCGTTGCCGTCGGTGTCGGTGCCGAGCGCGTCGGTGTCGAAGTCGAAGTGCATCGAGCCGGCGAGGGCGTACGCGATGACCAGCGGCGGGGACGCCAGGTAGTTCATCTTCACGTCGGGGTTGATGCGGCCCTCGAAGTTGCGGTTGCCGGAGAGCACCGCGGTGACGGCGAGGTCGTTGTCCTGCACGGCCTGCGAGATCTCCTCGGGCAGCGGGCCCGAGTTGCCGATGCAGGTGGTGCAGCCGTAGCCGACCGTGTAGAAGCCGAGGTCCTCGAGGTAGGTCGTGAGACCGGCCTTCTCGTAGTAGTCCGTGACGACCTTCGACCCCGGGGCCAGGGTGGTCTTCACCCACGGCTTGGCCTTGAGGCCCTTCTTCGCCGCGTTGCGGGCGAGGATGCCGGCCGCCATCATCACGGACGGGTTCGACGTGTTCGTGCACGACGTGATGGCGGCGATCGCGACGGCGCCGTGGTCGATGGTGAACGGGTCACCGTCGGCGATGGCGACCGAGGTCGGCTTGGACACGGTGCCGGGGGCACTGGAGGCGTGGGCCGGGACTTCGGACGCGGGCGCGTCCTGCAGGTCGTCGACGGCGTGCTCGTCGCCCGGGGCCGCGGCCACCGGGTCCGAGGCCGGGAACGTGTCCGCGACGGCCTTGTCCTCTTCGGTGTGGTCGATGCTCGCGTAGTTGGCGAGGTCGACCTCGAACTGGTCCTTCGCCTCGGACAGGACGATGCGGTCCTGCGGACGCTTCGGGCCGGAGATCGACGGCACGACCGTGGACAGGTCGAGCTCGAGGTACTCGGAGTAGTTCGGCTCGACCGAGGGGTCGTGCCACAGGCCCTGCGTCTTCGAGTAGGCCTCGACCAGGGCGATCTGCGCCTCGTCACGGCCGGTCAGACGCAGGTAGTCGAGTGTGACGTCGTCGACCGGGAAGATCGCCGCCGTCGAGCCGAACTCGGGGCTCATGTTGCCGATGGTGGCGCGGTTGGCGAGCGGCACGGCGCCGACGCCCGCACCGTAGAACTCGACGAACTTGCCGACCACCCCGTGCCTGCGGAGCTGCTCGGTGATGGTGAGCACCACGTCGGTCGCGGTCACGCCGGCGGGGATCTCCCCCGAGAGCTTGAAGCCGACGACCTTCGGGATGAGCATCGACACGGGCTGGCCGAGCATCGCTGCCTCGGCCTCGATGCCGCCGACACCCCAGCCGAGCACGCCGAGGCCGTTGACCATCGTGGTGTGCGAGTCGGTGCCGACGAGGGTGTCCGGGTAGGCGTAGGTCTCGCCGTCGAAGTCGCGCGTGTAGGTCACCTTCGCCAGGTACTCGATGTTCACCTGGTGGACGATGCCGGTGCCCGGCGGGACGACCTTGAAGTCCTCGAACGCCGTCTGGCCCCAGCGGAGGAACTGGTAGCGCTCCCCGTTCCGCTCGTACTCCAGGTCCGTGTTGCGCTGGAGGGCGTCGGTGCTGCCGAAGAGGTCCGCGATGACCGAGTGGTCGATGACCATCTCGGCCGGGGACAGCGGGTTGATCTTGTTCGGGTCGCCACCGATCTCGGCCATCGCTTCGCGCATGGTGGCGAGGTCGACGATGCACGGGACGCCGGTGAAGTCCTGCATGACCACGCGAGCCGGGGAGAACTGGATCTCGGTGTCCGGCTCCGCCTCCGGGCGCCACGAGCCGAGGGCGCGGATCTGCCCTTCGGTGACGTTCGCGCCGTCCTCGGTGCGGAGCAGGTTCTCGAGCAGCACCTTGAGGCTGTAGGGCAGCTTCTCGTGCCCCGGCACCCGGTCGATCCGGTGGATCGTGTAGTCGACACCCCCAACCGAGAGCGTGTCCTTCGATCCGAAGCTGTTGACTGCAGCCACTGTGCCGCCTCCTGAGTTGATCGGTGTGCCCTCATCCTCGCGGGCCGCGGAACGTCCCACCAGCAAGGTGAACCTAAACCCGGGACCGGCGTCGTGCCCGGGGGAAAGTGTCTTGACGTCGAGACAACTCTACACCGGGGCCGGTTCGTCCCGCACGAACACGGAGCGGACGAGGAGCCACGTCACCCAGAGCAGCGCGGCGTACAGCGGCACCCCCGTGATGAGCTTGATGCCGGCGAGCAGCTCGACCTGCGCGGTCAGCCAGAGCGGGATCTCGAAGGCGAGACGGAACGCGAACAGTCCTGCCCACATCCAGGTCGCGACGGTGAGCACCCGACGCTTCGCGGGGTCGTCCCGCCAGTCGTGCCCGTCGTCGTCGCCCGGCACGAGGAGTCCGACGACCAGGCCGATGAGGGGCCGCCGGATCGCCAGCGTGACGAGGATGACCGCCAGGAACACCGCGTTGATGACGATGCCGGGGATGAAGTTGCTCTCCGCTCGCCCCGTGAGCAGCGCGAGCCCGGCCGAGACGGCGACGCCGAAGATCCCCGCGAAGGACATCATGATCGACTGCCGCTGGAGCAGGCGGAGCACCACGAAGACGAGCCCGATCGCGACCGGGACGACGACGCTCGGCACGACCTCCTTCGTGATCGCGTAGACGATGAGGAACGCGAAGCCGGGCAGGACCGACTCGGCGAGCCCGCGGACCCCGCCGACCGCGGTGAGGAGCGCCTTGCCCGACGGGGCCTCTCCCGGAGCGACCTGTCCGATGCCGGCGTTCCGGACCGCGTCGCGGAGCTGCGCGTTCAGCGACAGGGGCTCGGCGCGTTCCTCGGCGTACGGGTCCCCAGCGGGGACGGCACCGCTGCGCACTGCACCATCGGGGACGGCGTCACCGCGGACTGCACCGTCCGGGACGGCACTGCCGGGGGCGACCCCGTCGGGACGTGGGCGGTCGTCGTGGTCCGTCACCGGGCCTCCAGGATGGGTCGTCGGTCGGCGAGCGGCCGGGTCAGATGGCCGACTGCGTCGACTTCGGCATGTGCAGCGGGATGAGGTCCCGCGGCGGCATCGGGGTGGTGCCGCGAACGACGACGACGCTCCGGAAGAGTTCCTCGATGTCGGCGGAGTCGCCGGGCTGGTCGGCCGCCTTGCCGGCGATCACGCCGCGGAGGAACCAGCGCGGACCGTCGACGCCGACGAAGCGGGCCGCGCGGACCCCGTCGGTGACACCGGCGCCACCGACGACCGGCACCTGGGCGCGGAGCTCCGGACCGAAGGGCCCGTCGACCTCCGTGACGACGCCGCCCTGCTGTTCGATCTGCTCGGCGATCTGCGCACGGATCTCGTGCCAGAGGCCGGTCGACCGCGGGGCGGCGAACGGCTGCACCTGCAGCGTGGACTCGTCGAAGTCGAGCCCGACGGCGACGACCCGCTTGGAGTCCTCCTCCACCTCGAGCCGGAGGTGCAGACCCTCGCGCGGCAGGATCTTCACGCCACCGAGGTCGACGTACGGGCGCACGAGGTTCGCCTCGGTCTCGTCGAGCGGACCGTTCTCGCTCCGGTCGGCCGGAGCGGACTTGTCGGTGGACTCGGTGGCGAGCACCTCGTCCAGTCCGGCGTCGGCGTCGTCAGCGAGTTCGATCTCGGGCGAGGGCCCCGCGACCTCGACCTCGTCCGCCACGGCCTCGGCGACCTCGACCTCGTCGCGCTTGCGTCGTCCGATCCTCATGACGGTGTCCCTTCTCGACCCTGTTCGTGCATGTCGACGGGCGTCGCCGCGCCGTCGTGTCCGCTCGTCCCGGTGATCGGGCGGGCATCGCCGACCCCGTACGTGGCCGGATGCCCGACCCGCTCGTCACCGTAGCCCGACGATCCGAACCCACCCTGGCCGCGCACGCTGTCGGGCAGCTCGGCGACCTCGGTGAAGGTCACCCGCGGGACCGGCAGGACGATGAGCTGCGCGATGCGGTCGCCCACCTGCACGGCGTACGGCTCGGACGCGTCGGTGTTCAGCAACGCGACCTTGACCTCGCCGCGGTAACCGGCGTCGATCGTGCCCGGCGCGTTCACGACGGTGATGCCGTGCTTGGCGGCGAGTCCGCTGCGCGGCACGACGAACCCGAGGTGCCCGTCCGGCAGCGCGACGGCGAGACCGGTCCCGACCAGGCGCCGCTGCCCGGGCTCGAGGACGAAGGCCTCCGCGGACACGAGGTCGGCCCCGGCGTCACCGGGGTTGGCGAAGACGGGAGCGGCACCGCCGGTCCAGAGCACGTCGACTGCTTCGGTCACGAGACGAGGGTAGTGCAGACCGTGACCGATCCGTGACCTGGCTCGGAGCACGCAGCGGCTCGTGGTCGAATGGAGGGGTGACCGTGTACCGCGAACGACTGTGGGCCCCGCCCGCCCTGTACCTGGCGACGGCGCTCGTCATCCCCGCGAGCCTGCTCGTGTTCCTGCCGATCAGCGTGACGGCCGGCGTCGTCGTGGCGATCGCCATGGAGCTGGCCGTGCTCGTGCTGCTGTGGGTCCTCGCACCCGTGGTCGAGGTGACCGAGACCGAGTTCCGTGCGGGCCGGGCGCACCTGCCCCGGACCGCTGTGGGCGAGGTGGCGGGCTTCACCGGCGCGGCGGCGACGAAGCAGCGCGGGCCGGAGCTCGATGCCCGCGCCTGGACCCTCTTCCGCGGGTACGTCTCGGGCGTGGTGAAGGTCGAGGTCCGCGACGACGCCGACCCGACGCCCTACTGGCTGGTGAGCGTGCGGCACCCGGACGCCGTCACCCGGGCACTCGTCGGCACCCCTGCCGTGCCCGGTGACGACCGACGGACGACGCGCGACGACCGCCGCTGACCCCGGCGGCATCCCCGGCTCCGACCGCTGCCCCGACACGCAGAACGGCCCGCATCCAGCAGGATGCGGGCCGTTCTGCGCTCAGCAGCGTGGGCTGTCGGACACGGCTCTAGAGAGCAGCGCACTCCATGCACACGGGGCCGAGCTTCGTCTCGTGGTCGAGCTGCGAGCGGTGCTTCACGAGGAAGCACTCCACACACGTGAACTCGTCGACCTGCGGGGGCAGGACGACGACGTCGAGGTCGACGTCACTGAGGTCCTGCCCGGCGAGTTCGAAACTGCCGGGGTTGTCGGAATCGTCGTCGACGACCCCCGACATCTTGTCGGGAACGCGCTCCTTGAGGGCCTCGATCGACTCCGAGTCAGAGTTGTCGTCGGTCTTCCGAGGGGCGTCGTAATCGGTGGCCATGCCCATCCATTTCTCGTATCGAGAGGGTCGTCGCCGGAATCGGCGGCGACAGTTTGCACCACGACCCGTCCGAGTGCAAACCGGGCGGTCGGGCGGTGCGTTCTGGCCGTGCAACCCGGCGCGCACCCCGGCCATTCCCGGGGTCGACGACCTGCACGCGGCACGCCGTGCGCCTCCCCGGAAACTGCCCGGACGGCCTGCATACTCCTCGGGTACGACGCACGACCGTACGCAGGCAGCGGAAGGCGGAACCATGCAAGACGTGAGAGTCATCGGAGTCGAATCCGGGTCACTCCTCCTCGCGACCGACGGCGGGACCGAGTTCCGGTTGCCGGTCACGGCGTCGCTCCCGGCTCAGGTCCGGCAGGCGAACCCGGACTCCGGTCCGCAGAAGCGCGTGTCCCCGAAGGACGTGCAGGCGCGCATCCGCAGTGGTGCCGACGCCGCCGACGTCGCCGCTGCTCTGGGCGTCGAGGTCGAGTACGTCCGCCGCTTCGAGGGACCGGTCCTCGCCGAGCGCGCGTTCATCCTCGACGCCGCACGCCGGGTCAGCGTCACCCCGGTCGACGACGCCGCGCCCGACACCTTCGGCCAGGCGATCACCGCCCGTCTGGAGTCCGGCGACGCGTCCGACATCTCGTGGTCCAGCTGGAAGCACGTCGAGAACGGCTGGCAGGTCCAGGTCCGCTACACGGTCGCCGAGGTCGAGCACGACGCCCAGTGGCGCTTCGACCCGAAGACCGCCACGCTCGTCCCCGACAACGGCGACGCACACCGGCTGTCCCACACCGAGGACGAGGGCATCGCGCCCCGCCTCCGCGCCGTCGAGTACGAGCACCAGGACGACGACGGCACCCGCTTCGACTCCGGCGCCTTCCGCGTCGAGGAGACCCCGACCGAGGACGAGACGGCGGCTCCCGAGGCCACGGAGCGCGCACCGCTCCGTCCGCCGCTCCCCCGGATCGGCACCGCCTACGTCGAGGAACGCGCGCCCGGCAACGAGACCGCCGACCTGCTCGAGGCGCTGCGCCGCCGTCGCGGGGAGCGTGAGGCCGCTTCGTTCTCCGAGCAGCAGGACGCGCCGCGCGGTCCGTCCGTCAGTGTGGTCGACATCCCCCTGCACGGCGCCGACGACTCGGACACCGCCCCGCAGCCGGAGGCCCGGTCCACGTCGAACGCGGAGGCCGACTCCCAGAAGGACCGCCGGAAGCGGAACCGCCGCGCGATGCCGAGCTGGGACGAGATCGTCTTCGGCACACGCCCCGACGACGACACCGTCTGAGCCGTCCGCCACCGAGCAACCGACAGGAGGCCCGTCCCACGTCCGTGGGGCGGGCCTCCTGTCGCGACACGGGCTGGCTCGAGCCAGCGGACGGGCGGGGCGCTACGCGAACGCGCCCGCGAGGCGCAACGGCACGAGGAGTTCGTCGTCGGTCATCGCGCCGTGCTGCCCGATCATCCGGCCGGGGTCGGTGCCGGCCGGGACGGCACGGTCGTCGTTGAAGGCCCACGAGCCGCGGGCGACGAGCAGCACGTCGCCGATCCGGGGCAGCACCTCGGGAGCGACAGCGCCGAACCACCCGGCGGCCACTGCCTCGTCGCGACTCGCCACGACTGCGCGCTTGCCGAGTGCGGTGCGGAACGACTCGACGAGGGCGGGCACGTCGGTACCGGGTGTCACGGTCAACTGTCGGCACCGGGGGTCGCCAGCCACACCGACGACGTCGGTCAGGAGCGCGGGGTCCATGGCCAGGTTCGACTCCGGCGGGACGTCGAGGACACCGTGGTCCGCGGTGACGAGCACGCCGACGTCCGGTCCGATCCGGGCCGCCAGGCGCGCGAGTTCACCGTCGACGAGTTCGAGCGCCGCCGTCCACCGGTCGGACTGCCACCCGTGCTTGTGCCCGATCGAGTCGAGTTCCGGGATGTAGAGGTAGACGAGCTGCTGCCCGGTCGCCGTCGCGTCGAGTGCGGCGTCGATCCGGGCGGGGACGGTGTCCGCCGACACGAAGCGCGCGCCACCGAGGACGTTCGCCGTCATGCCCGAGGAGCGGTACCGTCCGGGGGCGACGACGACCGGGTCGACGCCGAGGGCCGAGGCCGCGGTGAACACGGTCCCGGAGCGCAACCACCCGGCGGGCACCTCGTCGTCCCAGCCGCTGAGCAGGTTCATCACCCGGGACTCGTCGGGGTTCCAGCCGCTGTAGCCGACGACGCCGTGCGTGCCGGGCGAGCGGCCCGTGGCCAGGGTGGTCAGCGCGGCGGCCGTGGTCGTCGGGAACCCGCTCCGCAGGCGCTTCTTCGTCGCCGTCAGGAACCGGGCGTGCCCGGACCTGGCGGCGAGGGCGTTCGCCCCGAGTCCGTCGACGAGCACGACGACGGCGGAACGGGCGGGGCGGAGGGCGATCCGGGCCTCCAGGCCGTGGTCCCGCAGCCACGCGTCGTCGGCGGCGCCCAGCGCGACCAGACAACTCGGCAGCACGTCGGCGAGGTTCGCGGCGCCGTCGGGGGCCGTCGGTACGCTTGTTCCCACCCCCAGAGTCTCCCAGATCGAACTGGGTCAGCAGGAAGGTGCCATGGCACGCACGGACGTCGTCGGTCTGCCCGACGGTGAGCGCATCGAGGACGTCGACGTCTCGGAGGAGATGCAGGGCTCCTTCCTGGAGTACGCGTACTCCGTCATCTACTCGCGCGCCCTGCCCGACGCCCGCGACGGCCTGAAGCCCGTGCAGCGACGCATCCTGTACCAGATGGCCGAGATGGGCCTGCGCCCGGACCGCGGGCACGTCAAGAGCGCGCGCGTCACGGGCGAGGTGATGGGCAAGCTGCACCCGCACGGCGACGGAGCCATCTACGACGCGCTCGTCCGGCTCGCCCAGCCGTTCACGATGCGGGTCCCGCTCGTCGACGGACACGGCAACTTCGGCTCGCTCGACGACGGACCCGCAGCCGCCCGGTACACCGAGGCGCGGCTCGCCGAGCCGTCGATGGCGATGACCGAGGGGCTCGGCGAGGACGTCGTCGACTTCGTCCCGAACTACGACAACCAGATCATGCAGCCGAGCGTGCTGCCGGCGGCGTTCCCGAACCTGCTCGTCAACGGTGCCTCGGGCATCGCGGTCGGCATGGCGACGAACATGGCGCCGCACAACCTCGGCGAGGTGGTCGAGGCCGCGAAGCACCTGCTCCTGCACCCACAGGCCACCCTCGACGAGCTGATGGAGTTCGTGCCGGGTCCCGACCTGCCCTCTGGCGGCACCATCGTCGGGCTCTCCGGCGTGCGGGACGCCTACGCCACCGGGCGCGGCACCTTCCGGACCCGCGCGAAGGTCTCCGTCGAGAACCTCACGCCGCGCAAGACCGGGCTGGTCGTGACCGAGCTGCCGTACCTGGTCGGTCCGGAGCGGATCATCGAGAAGATCAAGGACGGGGTGCAGGCGAAGAAGCTCGTCGGCATCTCGGACGTGAACGACCTCACCGACCGCAACCACGGTCTGCGGCTCGTCATCGGCATCAAGTCCGGCTTCAACCCCACAGCGGTCCTCGAGCAGCTGTACAAGCACACCCCGCTCGAGGAGAACTTCGGCATCAACAACGTCGCGCTCGTCGACGGGTCCCCGCGCACGCTCGGACTACGCGACCTGCTCGACGTGTACGTCCGGCACCGCCTGTCCGTCGTCACGCGGCGGTCCGAGTACCGACTCGCCCGGCGCCGGGAGCGGCTCCACCTGGTGGAGGGGTTGCTCATCGCGATCCTCGACATCGACGAGGTCATCCAGGTCATCCGCACGTCCGACGACTCCGAGGCCGCCCGCAACCGGCTGCGCGACGTGTTCGACCTGTCCGAGGTGCAGGCCGAGTACATCCTCGAACTGCGCCTCCGACGCCTGACGAAGTTCTCGCGCATGGAGCTCGAGGGCGAACGCGACCAGCTGCTCGCCGACATCGCCGCGCTCGAGGAGCTCCTGGCGTCCGACGACCGTCTGCGGGCCCAGGTGGCGACGGAACTCTCCGAGGTGTCCGACCGGTTCGCCACGCCGCGCCGCACCCTCCTCACCGAGGCAGACGCCCCGGTCCGCGGCGGGCGCAAGGCAGCGGTCGACCCCGAGTCGCTGCAGGTCGCGGATGCCCCGTGCCGCGTGCTGCTCTCGACCACCGGGCGGCTCGTCCGGGTCGACATCCCCGCAGCCGAGTCGGGCATCGTGCACGTGCCGAAGCGCTCGAAGCACGACGCCGTCCGCTCGGCCGTCGTCTCGACCGTCCGCGGGCAGGTCGGCGCGCTCACCTCCACCGGCCGTGTGCTGCGGTTCTCCCCCGTCGACGTGCCCGCCGTCCCGCCCGCGTCCGTCCGGCTCGACGCCGGCGTCCGGGTGGCCGACTACCTGGGCATCGCGAAGTCCGAGACCGTGGTCGCACTCGTGTCCCTCGACGCCACGGCGCCCGGATCCCTCGCGATCGGCACCGCGCAGGGCGTCGTGAAGCGCGTCGTCCCCGGGGCATGGCCGGACAAGCCCGAGGTCGTGGCGATCGGGCTGAAGCCCGGGGACCGGGTCGTCGGTGCCACCCAGGCACCCGAGTCGGACGACCTGGTGTTCATCACGTCGAACGCGCAACTGCTGCGGTTCCCGGCCGCCGCCGTCCGCCCGCAGGGGCTGCCGGCCGGAGGAGTCGCCGGGGTGTCGCTCGCGACGGGCGCGTCGGTGATCTGGTTCGGCTCCGTCGCGCTCACCGAGGATTCCGTGGTCGCCACCGTCTCGACGACGTCGACAGCACTCCCGGGGACCGACGCCGGGCGTGCCAAGGTGTCCGCGCTGACCGAGTTCCCGGCGAAGGGCCGCGGCACGCAGGGGGTCCGCGCGCACGCGTTCCTCAAGGGCGAGGACGGCCTGACGGTGGCCTGGGCGGGCGTCGCTCCGCCGCACGCCGTGGGCGCGGACGGTGCCGCCCGGACCCTGCCGGACTGGCTGTCGAAGCGCGACGGGTCGGGCAGTCCGCTCGATGCCGAGGTCGTCACCATCGGCGGCAGTGCGGCGGCGGTCGACGGGACGCGCGGCGAGGCCTGACGCGGCCGGCGGGTCCGACGCCCCGATCGGTCAGGCGTCGATGCGCTCGCGGTCGAGGCCCTCGCCGGCCAGGATGAACTCCTTGCGCGGTGCGACGTCGTTGCCCATCAGCAGCTCGAAGACCTTCGCCGCCGACTCGGCGTCAGACACGTTCACGCGACGCAGGGTGCGGTGTGCCCGGTCCATCGTCGTCTCGGCGAGCTGGTCGGCGTCCATCTCCCCCAGGCCCTTGTAGCGCTGGATCGGCTCGAGGTACTTCTTGTTCGAACGCTCGAGCTTCTTCAGCAGGGTCGTGAGTTCCTGCTCGGAGTAGGTGTACAGGGTGTCGTTCGGCTTGCCGCGGTTGACCACCACCACCCGGTGCAACGGCGGTACCGCGGCGAACACCCGGCCCTGCTCGATCATCGGACGCATGTACCGGAAGAACAGCGTCAGCAGCAGCGTCCGGATGTGGGCGCCGTCGACGTCGGCGTCGGACATGATGATGACCTTGCCGTAGCGCGCCTGGTCGAGCTCGAACGTGCGCCCGGACCCCGCGCCGATCACCTGGATGATCGAGGCGCACTCGGCGTTCGAGAGCATGTCCGACACGGACGCCTTCTGGACGTTGAGGATCTTGCCGCGGATGGGCAGGAGCGCCTGGTACTCGCTGTTGCGGGCGAGCTTCGCGGTCCCCAGTGCCGAGTCGCCCTCGACGATGAAGAGCTCGGTGCCGTCGACGTCGTTCGACCGGCAGTCGGCGAGCTTCGTCGGCAGCGAGGAGTTCTCGAGCGCGTTCTTGCGGCGCTGCGTCTCCTTGTGTGCCCGCGCGGAGATGCGGGTCTTCATCTCGGCGACGACCTTCTCGAGCACGACCGCGGCCTGGGCCTTCTCGGTCGGCTGCGTCGAGGTGAGGATCTCGGTCATCCGCTTCGAGACGACGGAGTCGACGATCCGTCGGACGGCCGGCGTCCCGAGGATCTCCTTCGTCTGCCCCTCGAACTGCGGCTCGGGCAGGCGCACGGTCAGCACGGCGGTGAGGCCGGCGAGCACGTCGTCCTTCTCGAGCTTGTCCTGGCCGACCTTGAGCTTGCGGGCGTTGGCCTCGACCTGGGCACGCACGGCCTTGACCAGGCCCGACTCGAACCCGGCCTGGTGCGTGCCGCCCTTCGGCGTCGCGATGATGTTGACGAAGCTGCGGAACACCGTCTCGTACCCGTCGCCCCAGCGGAGGGCGACGTCCACCTCGCACGTACGCTCGACCTCGGTCGAGACCATGTGGCCCTTGTCGTCGAGCATCGGCACGGTCTCCTTGAAGGTGCCGGTCCCCTGGATGCGCCACACGTCGGTCTTCGCGCCGTCGACGGCGAGGTGCTCGACGAACTCGCCGATGCCGCCCTCGTACCGGAAGCGTTCGACGACGGGCCCCTGCTCGAGGACCGGCGTCGCGACCTGCTCGGCACCGGCCGGAGCCGCGCCGTCCGACGCGCCGGCGTCCGGAGCGGACACCGCCAGCGCGGCCCGCTGGGCAGCGGCGGCGATCGACGCCGGTCGAGCGTCGGTGATCGTGAGCCCGAGCCCCGGCACCAGGAACGCGGTCTGTCGCGCACGGTTGACGAGGTCCCCGGTGCTGAACGCCGCGTCCTTGGTGAAGATCTGCCGGTCCGCCCAGTAGCGCACCCGCGTCCCCGTCACGCCCTTCTTCACCTTGCCGACCACGCGCAGTTCGCTGCCCGACGTGAACGGCGCGAAGGGCGCGTCCGGACCGATGCCCTGCGAGTCGTCGAACACGCCCGGCTCGCCCCGGTGGAACGACATGGCGTAGGTCTTGCCACCGCGGTCGACCTGCACGTCGAGGCGTTCGGACAGTGCGTTGACGACCGAGGCGCCGACGCCGTGCAGACCGCCGGAGGCCGCGTACGACCCCGACCCGAACTTGCCACCGGCGTGGAGCTTCGTGAAGACGACCTCGACCCCGGTCAGGCCGGTCTTCGGCTCGACGTCGACGGGGATGCCACGCGCGAGGTCGGACACCTCGACCGACCCGTCCGCGTGCAGCGTCACGCCGATCTCGTCACCGTGCCCGGCCAGGGCTTCGTCGACGGAGTTGTCGATGACCTCCCACAGGCAGTGCATGAGGCCGCGGGAGTCCGTCGATCCGATGTACATGCCGGGACGCTTCCGGACCGCCTCGAGTCCTTCGAGAACCGAGAGGTGCCGTGCGGAGTAGTCGGAGCTCACCTGAGAAGGGTACCGATCCGCACCGACACCAGCGGGCGGGACGAGCCGTGACCCTCGGCCTGGGGACAACCGCTCCGCGCTCAGCGAACGAGGCCCGTCAGGATGCGGGGCATCCAGGCAGGACGTGTTGGAATGGGTGCATTCACCGCACCGTACTGCGATCCGTGAGGAGCACAGCAATGACCCAGACCGTGCAGGACCTCTCCGTCGACGAACTCAGCAACAACCACCAGCTCACCGCGGCCGACCGCTGCGACAGCTGCGGTGCGCAGGCCTACATCCGCGCCACCATGGCCAGTGGTGAACTCCTGTTCTGCGCCCACCACGGCGCCGAGTTCAAGGACAAGCTGGCTGCCACCGCACTCGAGTGGCACGACGAGTCGTCGCGACTCCACGAGTCCAAGTAGGACCCGTCCGAGCAGGCGACGCCGCCGCGACAGACTGGAGGCCCGGTGCCGGTTCCGTGAACCAGCACCGGGCCTCCGGTCTGTCGCCCACCGGACGGCGGGCAGCGCGTCGTTAGGCGATGCGCTTGAACGCCTTGTCGACGTAGCGGTCGATCGTCGCGCGCGCCTCGCGGGCGTAGCGGTCGATCGTGGCGGTGCGTTCCGCGTCCGGCGCGTACGACCGGCCGAGCCGCGCGGTCGCCGCCGCGAGGACCGCATCGGTGAGCTGCGGGTTGAGCGGCAGGATCGGTCCCTGCGTGTGGGTCCCGAACGACGTCCCGGCGATCGCTCCCTCGACCGGGGCGCCGGCCTGGTTGCCGCCGCCGGACACGACGTCGGCGAACGGCTCGACACCGTCGGCGAGCTCGATGCGCGCGGCGTGGTCCTCGAACCCCGCCAGACGCGTCGGTGCCCCCGGGAGCAGCGGGTAACGGGTCTCGAGCACGAAGTAGTTCACCCGGCGCTCGGCACCGCGGACAGCACGGGCGTCGAACACCCCGAAGCCGTCGACCGGTGCTCCCTCGGTGGGGACGACCTGCTGCGTGGCGAGGTCGAATCCCCCACCGACGGCGATGACCGGCACTCCGGCCGCGGCGAACGCACGCAGGGGTGCTCCGATGCGGGAGACGTCGGCACCGAGGGACCGCATCGCACTGAGCGGTCCGTTCCCGACCAGGACGACATCGGCCGTCGTGGGCAGCTCGTCACCCGGGGCGTACTCCACGACCTCGGTCGCGATGTCGGCCGCGTCGGCACGCCGGACCAGCGCCGCGACGTTGCCGCGGTCGCCGGAGACACCCATCTGGCGTGGGTACACGTGCAGGATGGTCAGGCGATCGGCCGTCATGCGGTCTTCTCCAGGTCCGGGTGGCCGAGGGCCTTCCGGGCGATCATCATGATCTCGTAGTTGACGATGAAGTTCTTCGTGCCGGTCGTCGTCGCGCCGAGGCCCTGCATGTGGCGGATGGCCGACTCGACGTCGGGTTCGACCCGGCCGATGCGGACGCCGGCGTGCTCCAGGGCGATCGCGATCTGCCAGGCCTTGTCACCCGAGACGACGTCCACGTGGTCGAGCTTCGAGAAGTCGATGTCGTAGATCCAGGAGATGTCCGGCGTGCCCTCGTCGATCGCCATGAGCACCTGTTCCGGGTGCGCCGGCAGGGCATCGAGGTTGAGCTGCAGGCTCGCCGCGTTCTTGAACATCGTGAACTCGGCGGACTCCCCCGCGATCGGCAGCCGCTCACCACGGCCGTAGGCCGGCTTCATCCGCTCGAACGCCTTCGTCACGGCGTCCGGGCGGAACTGCTCGCCGAGGGCAGCACTCGCGGTGGCGGTGGCCGCCGCCGCGTCGACGGCGTAGTGCAGGCCGCGCGCCGGGAGACGCACCGGGACCTGGTCGCCGGCGAAGGCGATCGTCGCACCGTCACCCGTGAAGGTCACGACCTCGGCGTCCGCGGTCGTCTGCGCACGATCGGCTCCCGCGACGAAGTCGTCGGCGTTCTGCAGGCCGTTCGGCGCGGCGGCGACGACCTCGGTGCTGGCGCCGAACCGGAGCACACGCTGCCCCTCGACGGCCGTGTAGGCGTCGAGGAACTGGTCGTCGTGGTTCGTGATGACGTTCGCGGTCGACAGGGCCGCCGTGTCGAGCATCATCGTCGCGACGCGCTCGGTCTCGAAGAACCGGTAGAGCTGGTCGACCTGGACGTTGAGCATCGTCACCGTGGACGGCGACAGGATGCCGGCCAGCTCGACCGCGAAGGCCTCGTCGACCTCGAGGATCCCGATGTCGGCCTTGAGCTTGCCGGTGAGCGAGACCTCGGAGAGGAGCGCCGACGCGATGCCCTGCGGCAGGTTCGCACCGGACGGGTTCGTGAAGACCCGAAGCCCGTGCGCGCGCACGATCTCGGAGATCATGTGGGTCGTCGTGGACTTGCCGTTCGAGCCGAGCACGAAGACGACGCCGTTCGGGAACTGTCGCGTGACGTGCTGCAGGAAGTCCGGCACGAGCTTGAGGACGATGTAGCCCGGGTAGGCGGACCCACCGCCCCGCGCACGAGCGAGGGCACGGAGGATCCGCCCGACCAGGATCGGGATCGCGAAGCGCACGTCCGGCCTACTCGAGGTAGTCGCGGAGCGACTGCGACCGGGACGGGTGGCGGAGCTTCGCCATCGTCTTCGACTCGATCTGACGGATGCGCTCGCGCGTGACGCCGAACGTGTCACCGATCTGGTCGAGGGTCTTCGGCTGGCCGTCGCCGAGGCCGAAGCGCATCCGGATCACGCCGGCCTCGCGCTCGGACAGGGAGTCGAGCAGGCTCTCGAGCTGCTTCTGCAGCATCGTGAAGCCCACGGCGTCGGCCGGGACCACGGCTTCGGTGTCCTCGATGAGGTCACCGAACTCGGAGTCGCCGTCCTCGCCGAGCGGCGTGTGCAGCGAGATCGGCTCGCGGCCGTACTTCTGCACCTCGACGACCTTCTCGGGCGTCATGTCGAGCTCGCGCGCCAGTTCTTCCGGCGTGGGTTCGCGGCCGAGGTCCTGCAGCATCTGCCGCTGGACGCGGGCGAGCTTGTTGATGACCTCGACCATGTGCACGGGGATTCGGATGGTGCGCGCCTGGTCGGCCATGGCACGGGTGATCGCCTGGCGGATCCACCACGTCGCGTAGGTCGAGAACTTGAAGCCCTTGGTGTAGTCGAACTTCTCGACCGCACGGATCAGACCCAGGTTGCCTTCCTGGATGAGGTCGAGGAACTGCATCCCGCGGCCGGTGTAGCGCTTGGCGAGCGACACGACGAGGCGGAGGTTCGCCCCGAGCAGGTGCGACTTCGCACGCTGACCGTCACGAGCGACCCAGCGGAGCTCGCGCTCCTCCGGCTTCGACAGGCCGGTGGAGTGCTGCAGCTTGTCCTCGGCGAACAGGCCGGCCTCGATGCGCATCGCGAGCTCGACCTCCTGCTCGGCGTTGAGCAGCGCGACCTTGCCGATCTGCTTGAGGTAGTCCTTCACCGGGTCGGCCGTGGCGCCCGTGATGGTCGTCGAGTAGACCGGTGCCTCGTCGTCGTCGGTCTGGGAGATGACGAGCGCACCCGCGGCGACCGCGGCAGCCTCGGTCGTGGGCTTCGCAGCCGAGTCGTCCTCGGTGTCCTCGGCGACGTCGTCGGTCGTCTCGGTGACGTCCTCCGCCACCTCGACCGGCGCGTCGTCCTCGCCGTCGCCGTCCTCGTCGTCAGCGGCGGCCGCGGCCTTCTTGCCGGCCGCCTTCTTCGGAGCCGCCTTCTTCGGGGCGGCCTTCTTGGCGGCGGTGGTGGTCCTGGTGGCGCGCTTCTTCGGCGCGACCGTGCCTTCCGTCTCCGTGGCGTCTTCCGCCACGACGCCGTCGGGCGTGGTGTCCTTCGTGGGATCGACCGTCGTGCTCCGGGCAGCCATGCGATCACCTTCCTCGTCGTGCCACGTTCCTGGGGTCGTGGCCTTCCCTCGCCGCCCAGGGCCACCGCCGCAGTCCCCCACGTCGTCTGGTCCTACCGTTCCGGGCAGCACTAGGACCCATGTCAAGTCCCCCGACGTCGGACGCGGGGAACCCGAAAGGGTCCGTGGTCATTATTGCACGCGCCGTTTCCGCAAGCGTGCAACGAGTGCAACCCACAGCGGCCCCACCCGTATTCCGTCCTCTGCGTGCAGACGCGCGCGGGTGCGTCGGCGTGCGAGCAGCAGCATGACGACGCCGAACCCGACGACGACGTACTGCACGGTCATCGCCACGCGGAAGTTCTGCCAGGCGAACGTCTCCGTCCCCGAAGCGGACGCCAGCACGTCGAGCGACGTACCGATCGCGAACATCATCACGAAGGCCGCCAGGAAGCCGCCGACGTTGACCACGCCGTTCGCCGAGCCGAGCGACCCCACCGGGTTGAACGACCGGGCGAAGTCGAACCCGATGAGCGATCCGGGGCCGCCGACACCCATCGCCACCACCAGCAGGACGAGGAGCCACGTGGGTGGCTGACCCGGCCAGAGCAGGACGGCGGTCCACACGACACCGAGCGCCGTGACGATCCCGAGGACCAGGTTGGAGCGCCGCATCGGGAAGCGTGCGCACAGGAGCCCGAGGACGGGTCCCGCGACGAACCCGACGACCACGATGACGGTGAGGAAGCTCGCCGCCTCGGTCGGTGAGTACCCGAGCCCGCGGAGCATCGGCACACCCCAGAGCAGGCTGAACACCGTGCCCGACGACTGGGTGACGTAGTGCGACCAGAACCCGAGTTGCGTGCCCGGGCGTCGGAGTGCGTGGCCGAACGTGCTGAACGCGGCCGCCCACGAGTGCGGGATCGGGATCGTGTCGGTGCGCACGGCCACCGGACCGGCCCGGACGAACACCACCGCCAGGACCAGTCCGACCGCGCTGGCGATCGCCGCGACGCCGAACGCCGCGTCCCACCCGAGGGAGTGCAGGAGCAGGGCGAACGGGAACGCGGAGACGATCTGGCCGACCTGCCCGAGGTTGCCCGTCCACTGCGAGATCTGCGGCAGCAGGGACCCGGTGAACCACATCGGGAGCAGACGCATCACCGAGATGAAGGTCATCGCGTCGCCGGCACCGACCAGCACCCGCCCGACGATCGCCGGGCCGATGGTCGGCGACAGGGCCACCACGGCCTGACCGATGGTCAGCAGCAGCGCTCCGAGGAGGACCAGTCGCCGCGGGCCGACGCGGTCGAGCGCGATCCCCACGGGGATCTGCAGGCCCGCGTACACGGCGATCTGCACGACGGCGAGTGTCGACAGCACGGCGGCGGACACGGCGAAACGGTCCTGCGCGTCGACCCCGGAGACACCGAGGGACGACCGCTGCACGACCGCCAGGACGTACGCCAGGACGGCGACGCCCCAGACGACGAAGGCGCGGCGGGAGTTCACCCGACCAGGCTAGCCACCGCTCGAGCGGCACCTGCGCGTCCGCCGGTGCCGGTGGACGGATCAGCCCGGAGCGCGGGCTGTGGAGCACCGGGTACGGGCCGCGCGCACCGCGCGGCGTCCGTCGGGACGGGAGGCGTGACGGCGGGAGGCGGACCAGCGGGGGCGACCCGGGCCTCCGGACCGACGTCAGTCGTCGTCGGCCGTGCGACGGTCCGCGAGGAAGCGTTCGAGCTCGGCGGCGATCGCGTCCGCCGTCGGCACCTGACCGTCGGCGCCCGTCAGCGGCGACGCCACCGGGTTGCCCTCCATGTACGTGTCGTGGCGCTGCTCGAGCGCCCCGACCAGCCGCTGCAGCTCGGCGTTGCCGGCGACCTGCTCATCGACCCGGGACAGGAACTCCCGGCCCTCCTCGCGGAGAGCGTCGGTCGGGAAGATGAGCCCGGTCGCGGCCGAGATGCCGGACAGGGCGGCGACCGCTGCGTCCGGGAACTCCGTGTCGGACAGGTAGTGCGGCACGAGCAGCACGAGTCCGGTGACCTGCTGCCCGAGCTCGGCGAGACGGTGCTCGACCAGGTGCAGGACGTTCGCCGGCGCCTGGGTCTCGGGCTTCCAGACGCTCAGGGACTCGACCAGGTCGGCGCGGGTGCCCGAGATCGTCATGCCGATCGACCGGGTGTGCGGGACCGGCATGGGGATCGCCTGCACCCACGTCGTGTCCGCGACCTGCAGGTCCTCGGCCAGGTCGACGACGGCGCGGACGAAGCGGTTCCACTGGAAGTCCGGCTCGTACCCGGAGAGGAACAGGAACTGCTGCCCCAGTTCGTCACGCACGAGGTGCAGGGTCAGCCGCGGCGGTTCCACCGCGGTGATGTGGTCGTGCTCGAAGGTGATCACCGGACGACGGGCACGCCAGTCGAGCAGGACGTCCGGGTCGAACTCGGCCACGAGCTGCGTCTCGAGCGTGCCGGTGATCGACGCGGTGATCTGCGCCACCGCCGAACCCGCATCCGCGAAGCCCGTGAGGGCGGCGACGAGGTGCAACCCGGCAGGGACCGTCGGGGCGGACTCGTCGAGCGTGTAGAGGTCCTCGGGGTGGTTCACCAGGCCAATGCTAGGCGGGGCCACCGACGCCACCCGGGCAGCGGCCCACGCCGACAGCGAACAGGCCGACAGAGGGCCGTCAGTAGGCTGGACGCATGGTCCGACCGACGCTCTCCACCACTTCCTCCTCCCCCGCCTCCGTCGACGCCGACGTGCTCGTCGTGGGTGTCCGTCCCGGCACCGACGGCGGCCCCGCGACACTCGCACCGAGCGCTGCCGGCACCGTCGCCGGCCTCGAGCAGCTCGACCTCGGCGCCGTCGGCGCGACCGGCGCGAAGGACCAACTCGTCCGCATCCCCGGCGGCGCACCCGCCGGCGTCGCCGCCGCCGGCATCGCGCTCGTCGGGCTCGGCAGTGCGACCGGCCCCGCCGCCGTCCGCTCCGCCGCCGGCAGTGCCGTCCGCCAGCTCCCGCACGTCGCCACGATCGCCCTCGCCCTGCCGACCGAGGACGACGAGACCGTCGCCGCCGCGCTCGAGGGCGCAGCCCTCGGTTCCTACGCGTTCACCCGCCACAAGGGCGCCGGCACCACCGGGCCAGCCCGCGGCGACCAGCGCATCACCGTCGTCGCGCCCGCATCGGTCGACGCCGACGCCACGGTCCGACCGGCGATCGTCGCCGACGCCGCGTCGCTCGTGCGCGACCTCGTGAACACCGCCGCCGGGGACCTCGGTCCGTCCGACGTCGCCGAGGTCGCCACCGCCGTCGCCGACGGGCTGCCCCTCACCGTGGAGGTCCTCGACGAGACGGAGCTCGAGGAGCAGGGCTTCGGCGGCATCGCCGGTGTCGGTCGCGGGTCCGTCCGTCCGCCGCGGCTCGTCGTCGTCCGCTACGAGCCCGCCGGAGCCACCAGGCACCTCGCGCTCGTCGGGAAGGGCATCACGTTCGACTCCGGCGGCCTCTCGCTGAAGCCCGCGGCGTCGATGCTCGGGATGAAGACCGACATGACCGGTGCCGCGACGGTGCTCGCCGCGACGGTCGCCGCGGCACGCCTCGGCCTCGACACCAAGGTCACCGCGTGGCTCTGCCTCGCCGAGAACATGCCGTCCGGATCGGCGACGCGCCCCGGGGACGTCCTCACCCTGAAGAACGGCAAGACGGTGGAGGTCACCAACACCGACGCAGAAGGGCGCCTCGTCCTCGGTGACGGCATGGCCGCGGCCTCGCTCGAGCAGCCCGACGCGATCGTCGACGTCGCGACGCTCACCGGCGCCCAGATGGTCGCCCTGGGCGACCGGACGACGGGACTCATGGGCAGCGACGAGTTCGTCGCCCGGGTCCGCGCCGTCGCCGACGCCGTCGCCGAGCCGGTCTGGCCGATGCCGATGCCGGAGGAGCTCGACGCACGACTGGCGAGCGACGTCGCCGACATGGTCAACGCCACGGTCGGCCAGACCGCGGGCGGCATGCTCCTCGCCGCGAAGTTCCTCGAGCGCTTCGTCGGTACGACGGCCGACGGTGTGACCATCCCGTGGGCACACCTCGACATCGCCGGCCCCTCGGAGAACCGCGGCGCGGGATACGGATGGCTCGGCAAGGGCGCGACCGGCGTGATGGTCCGGACCCTGGTCGCACTCGCAGAAGACCTGCAGTCCAAGTAGTAGGTTTGGTTCCGGCGGGGCCGCCGCGTCAGCGTGCTCCCCGCCGGAACTGACGGGACGGGACCGGCACCGACGGTCCGACCGCCGGACGCCGCCGCGCGGTGTCCACCGGGACGGCGTCCAAGAGACACCAAGCCGCCCCTGACACGCACGAGGGAGTTGCACCAGGTGACGGAACAGACTTACGACGTCGTGGTCCTCGGTGGCGGCAGCGGCGGCTACGCCGCAGCGCTCCGGGCCGCCGAGCTCGGCATGAGCGTCGCACTCATCGAGGGAGACAAGCTCGGAGGGACGTGTCTGCACCGCGGCTGCATCCCCACGAAGGCGTTGCTGCACTCGGCCGAGATCGCCGACGGCACCCGTGACGCCGAGAAGTACGGCGTCCTCGCCGAGTTCGCCGGGGTCGACGTCCCCAAGGTCATCGAGTACCAGCAGGGCGTCATCAACTCGAAGTACAAGGGCCTGCAGGGACTCATCAAGGCCCGCGGCATCACCGTGGTCGAGGGTTGGGGTCGCCTGACCTCGCAGAACACCGTGCAGGTCGGCGACCAGACCGTGACCGGGCGCAACGTCGTCCTGGCCACCGGCTCCTACTCGAAGTCGCTGCCCGGCCTCGAGATCGGCGGCCGCGTGATCACCTCCGAGACCGCCCTCCGCATGGACTACGTCCCGAACAAGGTCGTCATCCTCGGCGGCGGCGTGATCGGCGTCGAGTTCGCCAGCGTCTGGAAGTCCTTCGGCGCCGAGGTCACCATCGTCGAGGGCCTGCCGCACCTCATCCCCGCCGAGGACGAGTCGATGTCCAAGCAGCTCGAGCGCGCGTTCCGCAAGCGCGGCATCGAGTTCTCGCTCGGCGTCCGGTTCGACCACGTCGACCAGCACGAGAACGGCGTCGTCGTGACGCTCGAGGACGGCAAGACCTACGAGGGCGACGTCCTCCTGGTCGCCGTCGGCCGTGGTCCGGTCACCCAGAACGTCGGCTACGACGAGGTCGGCGTGGCGATGGACCGCGGGTTCGTCACCACGAACGAGCGCCTCCTCACCAACCTGCCGAACGTCTACGCCGTCGGCGACATCGTCCCCGGTCTGCAGCTCGCCCACCGCGGCTTCCAGCAGGGCATCTTCGTCGCCGAGGAGATCGCCGGCCTCAACCCGGTCGTCATCTCCGACACGAACATCCCGAAGGTCACGTACTCCGACCCCGAGGTCGCCTCGGTCGGTCTCTCTCAGGCAAAGGCCGAGGAGCAGTACGGCGCCGACAAGGTCGACACCTACGAGTACAACCTCGCCGGCAACGGCCGGAGCCACATCATCGGCACGGCCGGCGCGGTGAAGGTCGTCCGCGTCATCGACGGCCCGGTCGTCGGTGTCAGCATGATCGGCGCCCGCGTCGGCGAGCTCATCGGCGAGGCTCAGCTCGCCGTCAACTGGGAGGCACACCCGGAGGACGTCGCGCCGCTCGTGCACGCACACCCCACGCAGAACGAAGCCCTCGGCGAGGCGTTCCTGCACCTCGCGGGCAAGCCGCTGCACGCGCTGTGAACCACACGCCCGTGCACACCACGAACACCACAACCACGCACCACGCCTGCGAAGAGGAGTCAACCCGATGAGCGAATCCGTCAACCTCCCGGCGCTCGGAGAGAGCGTCACCGAGGGTACGGTCACCCGATGGCTGAAGAACGTCGGTGACCGGATCGAGGTCGACGAGCCGCTGCTCGAGGTCTCCACCGACAAGGTCGACACCGAGATCCCGTCGCCGGTGGCCGGCGTGATCGAGGAGATCCTCGTCCAGGAGGACGAGACCGTCGAGGTCGGCACCCCCCTCGTCAAGATCGGTGACGGCTCGGGCGGCGGCGGCTCCTCCGACCAGGGCGGTTCCGAGTCCACCGACAGCTCGACCGAGGCGGTCGCGCAGGACACCGAGCCCGAGACGGCCCCGAGCACCGAACAGGACACCGAGGTGAAGGCCCCGGAGCCGACGGAGCCGAAGCCCGCCCCGGCCGGCCAGACGCAGCCCGCCGCCCCGCAGGCACCGTCCGCGCCGCCGGCGGCATCCCCCGTGCCGCAAGCCGCACCGGTCCCGCCGCCCGCCGCGGCCCCGCCGGCCGCGGTCCCCGCTCCGGCGAAGGCGGCACCGGCTCCGGCCGCCGCCCCTGCTGCTGCGGCCCCGGCTTCCACGCCGTCCGCCGAGGTCCCGAACCCCACCACCACCGGTGCGGCCTCGGGGTACGTCACTCCCCTCGTCCGCAAGCTCGCGAACGAGCAGGGTGTCGACCTGTCGACCGTCACCGGTACCGGTGTGGGCGGCCGCATCCGCAAGGAGGACGTGCTCGCCGCGGCCTCCGCAGCAGCAGCCGCTCCGGCAGCGTCGGGCTCGACGGCCGCTCCGGCACAGGCCGGTCCCTTCGTCCCCGAGGTCTCGCCGCTGCGTGGGACGCGGGAGAAGATGACCCGCCTCCGCAAGGTCGTCGCCGAGCGCGCCGTGCAGTCGATGACCTCGACCGCACAGCTCACCAGCGTCGTCGAGGTCGACGTCACGAAGGTCGCGCAGTTCCGCGACGCACACAAGGCGGAGTTCCTCGAGAAGACCGGCTCGAAGCTGTCCTTCATGCCGTTCTTCGCCCTCGCGGCGTCCGAGGCGCTCAAGGCCCACCCGAAGATCAACTCGACCGTCGACGGTGAGGAGATCGTCTACCCGGAGACCGAGAACGTCTCCATCGCGGTCGACACCGAGCGCGGCCTGCTCACCCCGGTCATCAAGGACGCAGCGTCGCTCGACCTCGCTCAGTTCTCGAAGGCCATCGCCGACCTCGCCGAGCGGACGCGCAACAACCAGCTCAAGCCCGACGAGCTCGCTGGCGGCACGTTCACGCTGACCAACACCGGTTCGCGCGGCGCGCTGTTCGACACCCCGGTGGTCTTCCTGCCGCAGTCGGCGATCCTCGGCACGGGCATCGTGACGAAGCGCCCGGCCGTCGTGAAGGTCGACGGCCAGGAAGCCATCGCGATCCGCTCGTTCGTGTACCTGGCGCTGTCGTACGACCACCGCATCATCGACGGCGCGGACGCGTCCCGGTACCTGGTGGCCGTGAAGAACCGTCTCGAAGAGGGCAACTTCGCGCCCAACCTCGGGTACTGACCGCGCAGCGCGTCACCCCGGCGGCCCCGTCTCTCCCATGGGAGGCGGGGCCGTCGCCGTTCGTCCGGGGACGTCGCCCGGCAGGAGGGCGCCTGCGACGTCGGCGGCTCGGTCGTCCCCGAGTGCGCCCACGGCGGCCACGACGAGACCCACGGTGACCACGACCGCGGTGGCGAGCGGGCGGATGCCGATCCGCCGGCGGCCGAACGGCACTCCCGACGACACCAGCTCACGACACCCGACGAACACACGCACGAACGGATCGTCGGCCGAACGGCCCCGGACTCGTCCGCTGGTGGTCGATGCGCCGCGGTCAGGGTCGAACGCGAAGGTCAGGGGTGGTGGGTCCCACCGGACGGGGCGGGGCGGAGCAGCAGCCCGCACGACGCGCTCGAGGTCGACGAGAGCGGCACCGCCCTGAGTCCGAGCCGCCGAACACCGATCGTCGATGCCGACCAGCCCCGGGCCGGCCACCCCGGTCCCCCTCGGGTCGACCCGGTCCCACACGGCGCGGACGGCGAGCACGAGGGCCTCGGCCCCGCTGACCGACCCGGCCGGCACGGTGCCGTCGGCGCCGGGCGGACGATCGACGAGGACCACGGCGCCGGCGTCGTCGACGAGGACGTCCTCCACCCGAGCCGTCCCGAGCAGCACGGCGCCGCTGTCCGCGAGCCGGGCGAGTTGCACCAGCGGGAGCGTGAGGGTCACGGCGACCCCGGGCGTCGGCGACCCGATCCGGTCGAGCGCAGCGGGCAACGGCAGGCCGACGGCCGCGGACGCGTGCACGACGAGCGATCCGGTCTCGTCACGACCCACTTCGGCGATGCCGACCAGGTGGTCGTGCGTCATCGCACTGCGGTCCGCCACCCATTCCCAGAATGCGTCGGACGGCGTTGCCGCACGCCAACAGAGGTCGATCTGTTCCCACGGTTCCATGGCGACCAGCGTGGCGGCGGTGGGGCGGGCCTCCCGGTCGGAGCAGGCATCGGTGGAGAACCGGTGTTCGCCCACAGCCGCGCGACCGACGGTCTTCGATCTGTGTGCCAGGCCGTATCCTTGACGGCATGGCACGCAGCAGTTCCTCAAGCACCCCGGCGAAGGAGCCCGGTCGTCTCAAGCAGATGTACCAGGTCTTCACCATGACCCGTCGGGCCGACCCGTCGTCGGTCTGGTGGTTCGCCCTCGCGTTCCTCGGTCCGGTCGTGGCGGGCGTCCTGTTGGCGCTGCTGCTCCCCGGTCAGAACTGGCTCGCGATCACCCTCTGGATCCTCGCCGGTGTCCTGCTCGGCGTGCTGCTCTTCCTGATCGTCCTCGGTCGTCTCGCCGAGCGGGCTGCGTACTCGCAGATCGAGGGACAGCCCGGCGCGGTCGGAGCCGTGCTCTCGAACTCGCTCCGTCGCCAGTGGCGCTCGAGCGAGATGCCGGTCGCGGTGCACGGTCGCTCGCAGGCCGCGGTGTACCGGGCGGTCGGGACGCCGGGCGTCATCCTCATCACCGAGGGCCAGGTCAGCAACCTCACGCGTCAGGTCGAGGAGGAACGCCGCAAGGTGGCCCGCATCGTGCCGAACGTGCCGATCCACGTCGTGAACGTCGGCGACGCGGACGGCCAGGTGAGTCTGCACAAGCTGCCCAAGGCGATGAACAAGCACAAGAAGGCCCTCAACCGGAACGAGGTGCTCGCGGTGTCGAACCGCCTCGACTCGTTGACGCACGGTCCGGCGGCTGCGATCCCGAAGGGCATCGACCCGACGCGCGTCCGTGCGGGACGCCCGCGCTGATCGCCTCCTCCACGTCACGACGCCCCCGGCCACTGCGGCCGGGGGCGTCGTCGTTCCCCGGCAGCATCGTCGTTCCTGCTCGCCGTCCGTGGGCTGCGACGCCGGGCAGCGCCGGCGGCGGGACCGTCCTGCGACGCGACCGTCCTGCGACGCGAGAGTCCGGCGGACGAGCGTCAGCGGCGGACGAGCACGGTGCCGGCTGCACCGTCGTGGAGCGGACGGCCGTCCTTCGCGTGGATCAACGCCGGGACGACGATGCACAGCAGGAGCGTGCGGACCACCGGCCGCCACACCCCGACGTAGCCGCCGCGGATCGGGACGACGCGCAGCCCGACACAGAGGTGCCCGAACGACCCGGACAGCAGCGCGATGAACAGGACCTGCAGCGCGGCGAAGATCCCCAGCGTGACGAAGTTGCCGGCGGCGCCGTAGGTCCCGATGGCCAGGGAGAGCAGCGACGCCAGGGCCCAGTCGACGAGCAGTCCGAGGAACCGGCGTCCGAAGCTGCCCATGCTCCGTGGCCCGGACTCCGGCAGCCCCAGGGCCTTGCCGGGCCACTCGGTCCGTCCGGAACCGGCTGCGGGCGGGGTGGACGGAGTGGAGCGGGCCATGTCCCCAGCGTAGGCGCTCGCCCGGTGCGTAACACGCTGGAAACAACGCAGTCACGTCCGGGAAACCCGGTGTCTCTAGCCTCGTCGGAGGGTGCCTCCTGGTTCCCTCGACACCACCCAACCCCACAGGAGACCGACTCGCATGTTCAGTGATTCCTCCGAGGTGCTCGCCTTCATCAAGGACACGGACGTCAAGTTCCTCGACATCCGGTTCACGGACCTCCCCGGGGTCCAGCAGCACTTCAACATCCCCGCATCAACGGTCGACGAGGACTTCTTCGCCGTCGGTCAGCTCTTCGACGGCTCCTCGATCCGCGGTTTCGCGTCGATCCACGAGTCGGACATGCAGCTCATCCCCGACGTGACGACGGCGTACGTGGACCCGTTCCGCGCGGAGCGCACGCTGATCATGGTGTTCGACATCTACAACCCGCGCAACGGCGAGATCTACGGCCGTGACCCGCGCCAGGTGGCGAAGAAGGCCGAGAAGTACCTCGCCTCGACCGGCATCGCCGACACCGCGTTCTTCGCCCCCGAAGCCGAGTTCTACATCTTCGACGACGTCCGCTACTCGGTCACCCAGAACGAGTCCTTCTTCTCGGTCGACTCCGAAGAGGGCGCCTGGAACACCGGTCGCGAGGAAGAGGGCGGCAACCTCGCCAACAAGACCCCGTACAAGGGCGGCTACTTCCCGGTCTCGCCGGTCGACAAGACCGCTGACCTCCGCGACGACATCTCGCTGAAGCTGATCGACGCCGGCCTCGAGCTCGAGCGCGCACACCACGAGGTGGGCACCGGTGGCCAGCAGGAGATCAACTACAAGTTCGACACGCTGGTCCACGCTGCGGACGACATCCTCAAGTTCAAGTACATCGTCAAGAACACGGCCGAGCAGTGGGGCAAGGTCGCCACGTTCATGCCGAAGCCGCTGTTCGGCGACAACGGTTCGGGCATGCACACCCACCAGTCGCTGTGGTCCGACGGCACCCCGCTGTTCTACGACGAGAACGGCTACGGCGGCCTGTCCGACGTCGCCCGCTGGTACATCGGCGGCATCCTCCGTCACGCGCCGGCCCTGCTCGCCTTCACGAACCCGACGGTGAACTCGTACCACCGCCTGGTCCCGGGCTTCGAGGCCCCCGTCAACCTCGTCTACTCGGCGGGCAACCGTTCGGCGGCGATCCGTATCCCGATCACGGGCACGAACCCGAAGGCCAAGCGCATCGAGTTCCGCGCGCCGGACGCGTCGGGCAACCCGTACCTCGCGTTCGCCGCGCAGCTGATGGCGGGCCTCGACGGCATCCAGAACCGCATCGAGCCGCACGAGCCGGTCGACAAGGACCTCTACGAGCTCCCGCCGGAGGAGGCCAAGAACATCCCCCAGGTGCCGGCCGGCCTGTCCCAGGCGCTCGACGCGCTCGAGGCGGACCACGAGTTCCTCACGAAGGGCAACGTCTTCACCGAGGACCTCATCCAGACCTGGATCGACTACAAGCGCGAGAAGGAGATCCTCCCCCTCGCGCAGCGTCCGCACCCGTTCGAGTACGAGCTGTACTTCGGCGTCTGAGTTCCGCGCACGAGGAAGGGCCCCGCACCGTCAGGTGCGGGGCCCTTCCTCGTGTCCGCGTCCGGAGGGCGGGGCGCCGAGACGGACGGGAGGCCCGGCACCGACCCGTCGGACCGACACCGGGCCTCCAGGCCGTCACCACCGATCGCCGACGCCGAGCCTCGGCTGAGCGGACGATCCGCGGCCCGCGGACCGCGCAGGCCGTCTGCCGGGCCGAGGCGCGGCGAGGTGCGCCATCACCGGGGCGGGGGCGGCGCACCACGAGCGCGGGACCCGTGCCGTCCTCGGCACGGGCCCCGCTCGACCCGGGCTGGGTCAGCGTGCCGTCGCCAGCGTGTCCGTCGCGCCGGCGGCGACGCTCGGCGCTGCACCCGCGACGGGTGCCGGCCGGCCGAGGGACCGGACGGTCCAACCCGCCCTGACCCAGGCGTCGGCCGGGAGGCAGTTGCGCGCGTCGATCACGACGCGCTGACCGACGACCGCCGCGAGGGCGACCGGGTCGGCCTCGACGATCTCGTCCCACTCGGTGAGGACGAGCACGAGGTCCGCGCCCTCGATCGCCTCGACCATCGACCCGGCGTAGGTCAGCGTCGGGAACGAGCGGCGGGCGGTCTCCATCGCCTCCGGGTCCCACAGCGTCACCTGGGCACCGCGCAGGTGCAGGGCCGCGGCGACGTTGAGCGCCGGCGAGTCGCGGACGTCGTCGGTCATCGGCTTGAACGCCGCACCGACGACGGCGACCCGGCGGTTGAGCACCGAACCCCCGGCGGACTCGATCGCCATGTCGATGACCCGCTGGCGCTGGCCCATGTTGATCTCGTCGACCTGCTGCATGAGCCCGACGACCCTTCCCGCACCGAGCTCGTTCGCGCGGTGCATGAGGGCGCGGATGTCCTTCGGCAGGCAGCCCCCACCGAAGCCGAGGCCGGCGTTGAGGAACTTGCGGCCGATGCGGTCGTCGTGCCCGAGGGCGTCCGACAGGGTCGAGACGTCCGCGCCGGTGATCGCGCACATCTCGGAAATCGCGTTGATGAACGAGATCTTCGTGGCGAGGAACGCGTTCGCGCTGACCTTGACGAGCTCGGCCGTCGCGAGGTCGGTCGTGATGACCGGGGTGCCCTCACTGATCGGGGCGGCGTAGACCTCGCGGATCACCGCGTCCGCGGCCTCGGATGCGCCGCCCCAGACGAGGCGGTCCGGGTGGAGCGTGTCCTCGACGGCCTTGCCCTCGCGGAGGAACTCGGGGTTCCAGACGAGTTCGGCGTCGATGCCCGCGGGTGTGGACTCGGCGACGATCCGGCGGAGCCGAGCGGCGGTGCCGACCGGGACGGTGGACTTGCCGACGATGAGACCAGGGTGGGTGAGGTTCTCGGCGACGCCGCGGGTGGCGCTCTCGACGTAGGCGAGGTTCGCCGCGTGCGACCCGGCCTTCTGCGGGGTGCCCACGCAGACGAAGTGGACGTCGGCCGCAGCGACCGCTTCCGCGATCGACGCGGTGAAGCGGAGCCGCCCGGTCGCGACGTGCTTCGTGATGAGTTCGGGCAGTCCGGGCTCGTAGAACGGCACCTGACCAGCGGAGAGCGCCGCGAGCTTCGCCGGGTCGACGTCCACGCCGATGGTCTCGAAGCCCATCTCCGCCATCGCTGCGGCGTGCGTGGCGCCGAGGTAGCCGGTGCCGATGACGCTGATGACGGGTGCGGGGCGCGTGTCGGCCGAGGTGGTCGACTGCTTCGATGTGGTCACTTCTTGACCTCCTGCAGGTCGTAGTCGATGTCGTTGCGCGCGATGCCGGCGGCGAAGGCCGCCAGGCTGTCGGCGCGGGAGTTGAGACGCCAGTCGTTGGTGGTGCGGGCACCGTCGACGATGGTGGTGGCGGTCTCGCTGAAGTACGCGAAGCCGATGACGTCCGCGTTGGCCGGGTCGGCGAGGGCGTCGAAGAGCGAGGTGATCCACCGCGCCTTCTGGCCGTCGGTCACCGCGGCACCGGTCTCGGTCGCGCCGATCTCGCTGAGCAGGATCCGCTTGTCCGGCGCGATCTGCCGGATCTGCTCGAGGGTCGCGGCGAAGGTGGTGTCGAACGTCGGTGCCTCGGCGGCCTTGCGGTAGTAGCCGCTCATGCCGACCCAGTCGACGTAGTCGTCGCCCGGGTAGTACGCCTCGAGGTAGTCGAGGGTCTGGTACTTCGCGTTGCCCAGGGCGTCGATGCGGGTCGGCGACCAGTTCCAGATGACGTAGTCGTTCGCCCCGGCACGGTCGAACACGTCGTGCACGTGCTGCCACATCGCGACGAAGGACCCGGGTGCGTTCCGCTGGGCGGTGCCGTCGGCCCAGTTGTACCAGCTGCCGTTCATCTCGTGGTCGAGCCGGATGACGACGGGCTGCCCGTTCGCGACGAGGGCCTCGGCGTACTCCGTCAGGTAGCGGTCGAACGCTCCGCCGGTGATGTCGCTGTTCGTGTAGCCGGGGACGTACTTCTGGTCGTTGCCGGTCTTCAGGGGCCGGCTCTCCCACGTGAGCATCGGGACACGCCCGTTCGTCCAGGAGCGCTGCACGGCGTTCGCGTTGAAGTCCTGGTCGAAGCCCTGGAAGTAGCCCACCATGTTCGTGGACCGGCCGACCTGCTGGGACACCTGGTCGTACTCGGCCCAGTTGAAGGGCGACTGCGCCGTGTAGAGGCCGTACCAGCGGGACTGTTGCGCGAGTACCTCCGCCTTGGTCGGGACGTCGATGGGGGTGGCGGGGTCGGGGTCGGTGGACGGGCCGCCCTTCCCCGGCACCACGGTCGGGCCGCCGCCGTGGCCGGACGAGCCGCCGTGCGCTCCCGCCCCACCGGTCCCGCCGCTCGCCGAGGCCGACGTGCCGGAGGAGGACGAGCCTCCCGAGGAGGAGTCCGAGCCGGACGCGGTCCGTGCGTGCCCGAGCTGCGACCGCAGGTCCGCGATCTGGGCCTTGAGCTGCGCGACCTGGTCCCCACGGGAGCCGGATTGCGCCGTGGTGCTCTGCAGCTTGCCCTCGAGCTTCCAGATCCGCTGCTGGGCCGCGGTGAGCTTCGCCTGCAGGGCGTCGGCGTCAGCGGACGGTTCCTGCTTCGTGGGGACGCCGAGCGCCCGACTGACCGCAGAGGAGACGGGGCCGGAGGGCGAGATCCACACCGACCAGGTGATGAGCGAGAGGACGGCGACGATGGCCGCCATGCCCACCGCGGTGCGCTTGGCGTGTCGCGTCGAGGGAGCCCACCAGGTACCGGTGGGGCGAGGGAGATCAGACAATGAGGAACGCCTCCAGTGCGAAGACCGCGATCCCGATGACGTACGGGATCGACGCGTAGGGGTTGAGTCGACGGGTGCGGGTGGGCTTCGGGGTGCGCTGCGCCGCTCGCTCGGTCACGGTGGCGACGTCGCGGCGGGTGGCGAGGACGGTCGTCGTGGAGGCCGTGGTGGCGTCCGGTCCGAAGATCCCGTCGAACGCGCGGTCGACGGCGGCCTGCTCGTCCACCACTCCGACCGGTGCGGACGGGTCGCGGTCGACGGGGCTCATCGGCACCACACCCGTGCTGGGCTGCGGCTGCGCCGGCGCTTCCTCGACGGGTCCGCCGGCGTAGGCACCGGCACGCGTCCCCCAGCCGCTCGCGTGGGCCAGGCGGAAGAACCCGATGAGGCGGATCGGCATGAGGAAGAACGTCGAGACGATGATGAACATCGGCAGCCGGAAGAAGTCCGACGGCTTCTCGGCGAGGTGCCGCATCTGCCGGATCGCCATGCTCAGCACGCTCGAGACGACCATGAGCGCCGCCACGTAGACGAACCCGGTCGAGAACCCGTACTGGTGCAGGATCCCCTCGTAGAGGTTCTGGCCCTGCCCGGTGAGTGCCCGGTAGACCCAGCCGGCGATCACGCCGAAGAGCATGAACGGCAGGATGATGTCGGTCAGGAAGAACAGTGCCAGGACCGGCGCGTGACCGAGCATCCACGGGAGCATCCGCAGCGTGTTGTACTGCGAGCCGCGCGCCCAGCGGAGCTGCTGCTTGAACAGCTTCTTCACCTGCAGCGGGGCGTCCGTGTAGACCAGCGAGGTGTACTGGTAGACGGTCCGGTACCCCTCCTTGAGCGTCAGGTTCGTCAGTGTCCGGTCGTCGGACACCTCGAGGAAGACGCCCATGAACTCCTCGTGCATGAACTTGTGCATGACCCGGACGAGGATGTTCCGGCGGAAGGCGATCGTGCGGCCCGGCAGGCAGCCGATCTGGCCGAGGACGCTCTGGGCGGGCATCGAGTAGAGCGCGCGGGAGTTCTCCAGCCAGTCCGCCCAGCGGGTGATCCACGAGCGCGTCGGCTCGAGGATCCGCTGCCGGGTGGTGACGCCGCCGACGGACTCGTCCGCGAACGGCCGGAGGAGCTCGACCAGCGTGCCGGGCGTCCACACGGTGTCCGAGTCGACGAGCACCGTGATGTCACCGGTGGACATCTCGGTGCCGACCTTGACCGCGTTGCGCTTGCCCGGGATCGGCGTGTGGGTCCAGCGGACGAGGGGTGCGAACTCGTCGCAGACCGCTTCGAGCGCCTCGTTCCGTGCGCCGTTGATGACGACGATGATCTCGCCGGGACGTTGTTCGACCATGCGGCCGATGACGTCCCGGAACAGGTCGAGCGGCTCGTCGACGACCGGGACGACGACGCTCGTCGTCCCGGTGTACGTGCCGGTGAAGGGGCGGTAGCGCGCGGACAGCACGACCTTGAGCAACCAGAGCAGCCAGATCACCAGTGAGTACACGGTGAACAGGTAGAACTCGGGGTGCCCGTCGACCATCTGCCGGACTTGGAGGATGAAGGTGAACATCGATCCCTGCTTCAACGTTCGAGGGGAGATTCCGCGCCATCGGGAAATCGGGGTCGGTTCGGGTGTCCTCATTCAGACAGAACGCAGACTCGCCGCGCAACGTGGCCCTCGCGTGGGGGTGACCACTGCAGACGACGGGGTACAGGGGGGTCCGCTGCACGCCGGACAAGTCCGTGTCCGCACTGGTGCTGACAGCAGTTGCGTGGACCGGTCCGACGGACATAGCAGGGTCGCGCGCACCGCCGGACGACCGGGAGGTCCGACGCGGCTCGTCAGGGAACCCCAGGTCAGCAGGCCCCCACCGGACGATCATCAGCCCTGGCGGCCGGTTCGCCGACACGTGTTCCGAAACCCTGATCGCTCCCTGAGGACGGTTCCGGCGTCGAACCATCCGGGGTACGCATGCTCACGATGCGGGGTACGGTGATGACCGACCGGAAATTGCCGTTGACAACTCGTCATCTTCGCCCCGTCCGACGCACCCCGGGCGTGTCGCGAGCGGCGGGACGGCGTCTCAGGCGCCGTAGAACTCGCGCTCGAAGACCTGTCGCGCCCGGCGGGTGACCGCGAGGTAGTCCTCCTCGAGCTGCGACGCGGACCCGGGCGGGTACTCGAGCAGTCGCGCGATGCCCTCGAGCTGCGTCCGCTCGACCGGCAGGACGTCGGTGGTCCGGCCGGACCAGAGCACGAGCGCACTCCGGGTCCGCGAGGCGAAGCGCCACGCCGCCGCGAGCTTCTCGGCGTCCTCCGCGGCCACCCAGCCCGCGTCGGTCGCGGCCTCGAGCGCTTCCAGCGTCGAGGTGGTGCGGAGTGCCGGATGCTCGCGTCCGTGCTGCAGCTGGAGCAGCTGCACGAACCACTCCACGTCGCTGAGGGAGCCGCGCCCGAGCTTGAGGTGCCTGGCGGGGTCGGCACCGCGCGGGAGGCGCTCCGACTCGACGCGTGCCTTGATCCGCCGGACCTCGCGCACCTCGCGCTCCTCGATCGCGTCCGGGTAGCGCGTCCGGTCGGCGAGGTGTTCGAAGTCGCGCAGCAACTGCTCGTCCCCCACGGCGCCGCGCGCCCGGAGCAGCGCCTGGGCCTCCCACGTGAGCGACCAGCGGGCGTAGTAGGCCGCGTACGAGTCGAACGACCGGACGACCGGCCCGTTCTTCCCCTCGGGCCGCAGGTCGATGTCCAGGTCGAACGGGTGCAGCGCGTCCTCGGTCAGCCGGTTCAGTTCGCGCACGATCACCTGTGCCGCACGGGACGCGACCTCGTTCGACACCGTCGACGACCGGTAGACGAAGAGGACGTCGGCATCGGAGCCGAACCCGAGCTCACGGCCGCCGTACCGCCCCATCGCGATGACCCCGAACTCCAGCCCTCCGGGCGCGTCCCGTCGCGCGAGGTCCAACGCACCGCTCAGGGTGGCCTCGGTCACGTCGCTGAGCGCCGGCCCGAGCCCGTCGACGCCGAGGTGACCGAGGACCGCCGCCATGCCGAGCCGGAGGGTCTCACGGCGACGGACTCCGCGGAGGAGCGATGCGGCGGTGTCCACGGCGTCACCGTGTCGAGCGGTCGTCGCACCGGTCTCGGCGAGCAGCGCCGGCAGTGGACGGGGCCGCAGCAGGGTCTCGGGCTCGTCCAGCCAGGCGACGGCCTCCGGGAAGCGCTCGAGCAGGCCGGACAGGAACGCCGACTCGGACAGCACCGTGGTGAGGCTGTGGGCGGCACCCGAGGAGTCGCGGAGCATCCGGAGGAACCAGCTCGACTCCCCCAGCGTGTCGCTGAGCCGACGGAAGGCCAGCAGGGCGCGGTCCGGAGCGGGTCCCTCGGCCATCCAGCGCAGGAGCACCGGCAGCAAGTTCCGCTGGATGGTCGCTCGCCGTGACGTCCCCTGTGTCAGGGCCCGGATGTGGGTGACGGCGCCGTCGGGGTCGAGGAAGCCGATCGCCGTGAGACGATCACGGACCTGGCCGCTCGTGAGCACGATCTCGCCGTCGGTCGCGGCCACCGCCGAGAGCATCGGCCGGTAGAAGAGCCGCTCGTGGAGTCCGCGCACCTCGAGCTTCACCGAGCGCCACCGGTCCTGCAGCGCGGCCGCCGAGGACGCCAGGCGCGTCGACCGGGCGAGGACCCGGAGCTCGTCCTCGTCACTCGGCATGAGGTGGGTCCGCTGCAGGCGGCGGAGCTGGATGTGGTGCTCGAGCACGCGCAACAGCGCGTAGTCCGGCCCGAACCGGGCCGCCTCGACGCGACCGACGTACCCGGCCGTGGCCAGGGCGTCCATCGCCTCGAGCGTCGACCGGACGCGCACGGACTCGTCGTCGCGGCCGTGCACGAGCTGGAGCAACTGCACCGTGAACTCGACGTCGCGCAGGCCGCCCGGCCCGAGCTTGAGCTGCCGGTCGACCTGGGCGTCCGGGATGTGGGCGGTGACGCGCTCCCGCATCCGCTGCACGGACTCGACGAACCCCGGGCGCTTCGACGACTCCCAGACGAACGGGGCCACCGCGGCGACGTAGCGCTCCCCCAGGTCCGTCGAACCGGCGATCGCACGGGCCTTCAACAGCGCCTGGAACTCCCACCCCTTCGCCCACCGCTCGTAGTAGGCCACGTGGGACTCGAGCGTGCGCACGAGCGCGCCGTCCTTGCCCTCCGGCCGGAGGTTCGCGTCGACCTCCCAGAGCGCGGGCTCCGCGGCGAGGTCGGTGATGACGTGCGTCGCCGCGATCGCGAGCCGCGTGGCGATGAGCACCGCGCGGTCGGTGCTGATGCGGGGCGCGTCGTCCCCCTCCTGCGGCTCGGTCGGCTCGGTGACGAAGATGACGTCGACGTCGCTGACGTAGTTGAGCTCCCGCGCGCCGGCCTTGCCCATCGCGATGACGGCGAGCGGTGTGGCGGCCACGTCGGCCGCGGGGAACGGGACCTCGCGGCGTGCGACCGCCACCGCGACGTCGAGGGCGGCCCCCGCGAGGTCGGCGAGCCCGGCGGCGACGGCCGGGAACGCCTCGGTCGGGACCGCGTGCAGCACGTCGAACAGCGCGATCTGCGCGAGGTGCCGTCGGTAGCGGACACGGAGACGGCGCCGGGCCGTCTCCCCGGAGGCGCCGTCGACCGCGTCGGTCAACGACGCCGTGTACCGCTCCTGCGACCACGGCGGCGTCACCGGCTCGAGCAGCAGGCCGAGCTCGTCCGGTCGGCGCTGCAGGAACTCGGCGAGGCCGATCGAGGAGCCGAGCAGCCGGACCAACCGCTCCGTGGCCCCTGGGTCGGCCAGGACCGGGCGGAGTCGCTCGGGCGCCGACTGGATGAGCCGCTCGACGGCGAGCAGCGCGCCGTCCGGGTCCGCGGTGGCGGCCCAGACGGACTCGGCGTCCGCGATCGGGACCCGCGGGTCCGACGTGGGACGGGCCTCCAGGGCGGCGATCCGCTCGAGGGTCCCGGACAGGTCGGCGAAGCCGAGCCGGGCCAGTTGCGACCGCGACGTCGCCGTCCTGCTGGTCATCTCGCGAGTACTCCCGTGGTGCGCTTCCGGATGGTCAGAGCATGCCGAGGTTCGTGTCGAGCTCGAACGGCGTCACCTGGTCGCGGTACCGCTTCCACTCCTGCCGCTTGTTGAGCAGGACGAAGTTGAACACCTGCTCCCCGAGGGTCTCGGCGACGAGCTCCGAGTCCTCCATGAGCGACAGGGCGTGGTCGAGGCTCGCCGGCAGCTGGCTGTACCCGAGGGCCTTGCGCTCCGAGTCGGACAGGCTCCAGACGTTGTCCTCGGCCTCGGCGGGGAGTTCGTAGCCCTCCTCGATGCCCTTGAGCCCGGCGGCGAGCAGGAGCGAGTACGCCAGGTAGGGGTTCGCGGCGGAGTCGATGCCGCGGTACTCGATGCGCGCGGACTGGCCCTTGTTCGGCTTGTACAGCGGGACGCGGACGAGCGCCGAGCGGTTGTTGTGGCCCCACGTGACGAAGGAGGGTGCCTCGTCGCCGCCCCAGAGGCGCTTGTACGAGTTGACGAACTGGTTCGTCACGGCGGTGATCTCCGGGGCGTGCTTGAGCACTCCCGCGATGAAGTGCTTGGCGGTCGGCGAGAGCTGGTACTCGCCACCGGGCTCGTAGAACGCGTTCTGGTCACCCTCGAAGAGCGACACGTGCGTGTGCATCCCGGACCCGGGCTGGCCGGACAGCGGCTTCGGCATGAAGGTCGCGTAGACACCCTGCTCGATCGCCACCTCCTTCACGACCGTGCGGAAGGTCATGATGTTGTCCGCCATCGTCAGTGCGTCGGCGTAGCGGAGGTCGATCTCGTTCTGCCCCGGACCGGCCTCGTGGTGGCTGAACTCGACCGAGATGCCGAGGTCCTCGAGCATACGCACGGAGCGCCGCCGGAAGTCGTGGGCGCTCCCGCCGGGCACGTTGTCGAAGTAACCCGCCCGGTCGACGGGTTGGGGGCCGCCGTCCTTCCAGTCGCGGCTCTTCAGCAGGTAGAACTCGATCTCGGGGTGCGTGTAGAACGTGAAGCCGCGGTCGCTCGCCTTGGCGAGGGTGCGCTTGAGCACGTTGCGGGGGTCCGCGACGGCGGGCTGCCCGTCCGGCGTCGTGATGTCGCAGAACATCCGCGCGGTCGGGTCGACCTCACCGCGCCACGGCAGGATCTGGAAGGTCGACGGGTCCGGGTGTGCGAGCACGTCGGCCTCGTACGAGCGGGTGAGCCCCTCGATCGCCGAACCGTCGAAGCCGATGCCCTCGGCGAACGCGCCCTCGACCTCGGCCGGCGCGATGGCGACCGACTTCAGGGTGCCGATCACGTCGGTGAACCAGAGTCGGATGAACTTGATCCCGCGCTCCTCGATGGTGCGGAGCACGAAGTCCGTCTGCTTGTCCATGCGCGACCTTTCCGTGTTCGCCGGGCCGCATCGCGGCTCGCCGGAGGCCGCATCGCGACCGTGCACACAGGCTAGTGCCCGAGCCGCTGGTCGTGGGCGGGACGCGCGCGGTCGACGTCCCGCGCGGCCCGTTGTCAGGGGTACCGACCAGTATCGGACCGGTACCGATCCGCGAAGGAGCAACGTCATGGCCGTCCTCGACGCCGCCGAAGTCCTCACCCAGACCCCCATGCCGGCACCGGAGCCGCGCGGCGCGCTGAGTGCGGCCGTCCTCGACGCGCTGCTCGCCGGCGCACCCGATGCGTCTCTGCCGACCACCGCGGCCGCCGCCGTCGCCGCCTCGTCCGACGTCCTGGACGACGACGACGTCCAGCTCGCCCTGTTCGTCCTGTACGAACTCCACTACGGCGGGGTCGACGGCGTCGACGACCGTCTGGAGTGGGACACCACGCTGCTCACGACACGCGCCGTGCTCGAGACGGCCCTCGAGGCCGCCGTCCGCGCCGTCGTGCCGGTGCCGGAACGACCGGAGCCGACCGCGGAGGGCGTGTCGGCGGCCCTCTTCGCCCTCACCGCAGCCGACAGCGGGCCGAGTGTCTCGCGGTGGGTGGCGCGCAAGGCCGACCGTGAGCAGATCCGCGAGTTCCTCGTGCAGAAGACCGTGTACACCCTGAAGGAGGCGGACCCGCACAGCTGGGCGATCCCCCGTCTGTCCGGGCGCGCGAAGGCGGCGCTCGTCGAGATCCAGTCGGACGAGTACGGCGGCGGACGCCCGAAGCGCATGCACTCGGCGATCTTCGCGCGGACGCTCCGGGCAGCGGGGCTCGACGACTCGTACGGCGCCTACGTCGACCACCTGCCGGCGATCACGCTCGGCGCGCTCAACATGATGAGCATGTTCGGGCTGCACCGGCGCCTGCGCGGTGCGATCGTCGGGCACCTCGCCGCGTTCGAGATGACGTCGTCGATCCCGAGCAAGCTCTACGGGGACGGGTTCCGGCGGAACGGGTTCGACGAGGACGCGACCTGGTACTTCGACGAGCACGTCGAGGCCGACGCCGTGCACGAGCAGATCGCCGGGCGCGACCTCGCCGGTGGGCTCGTGGAGGCCGATCCGACCCTCCTGGACGACGTCATGTTCGGGGCAGCGGCGTGCCTGACGGTCGAGGGGATGGCCGGGGCGCAGTTGCTGTCGAGCTGGGAGGCCGGACGCAGCTCGCTGCGTCGCCCCCTCGACGACGCACTCGTCACGCCGGGCGGGGTCGCCGATGTCGCGTGAACAGGCCGACGAACCGTCGATCGTCGCCTACCCGGACGGGCCGTTCCTGCTCCGCGGCGACGTCGCGGTGCTCGGGCCGGACGGGCAGGAGCTGCCCCGGCGCCGCCGGACCGTGGCGCTCTGCCGGTGCGGCAAGTCGATGCTGAAGCCGTACTGCGACGGCACGCACAAGATCATCGGCTTCCGCACCGAGCCCGAACTCCCGGCGGAGGACAGCGACCGCTCGGCGGACTAGCGGCTCAGCCCTCGGCGTCGGCCGCGTCGGCGCGCTCGTTGTTCGCGCGGATGCGGTCGAGGGCGTGCGCGGCCTCGTCGCGGGTGGCGAACGGACCGATGTGGTGTCGGTTCGTCGACTTGAGGCCCTGCTCGACCTCGCCGGTCTTGTCGTTGTACCACCACTGGGATTCGATGCGCTCGTCGGTCATGGGCCCGACCGTACCCGCCGACCGCACCGGGCGGCGGCGGTCTCCGACACGCCGCTAGAGTGGAGCGCATGCCCCGGGACGAACACGGACACCTGACCGCCGGCCGGATCTCCCCGCAGCGGCCCGTGCCGAAGGACGTCGAGCGGCCGGAGTACGTCGGCAAAGTCGAACCGCACGAGCACGGTCTCGGCGACACGTACACGCCGGACGAGGTCGAACGCATCCGCACGGCCGGGCGGATCGCCTCGCAGGCCATCGATGCCGTCGGCGCCGCGATCCGCCCGGGTGTCACGACCGACGAGCTCGACCGCATCGGCCACGAGTTCGTCGTCGGACACGGGGCCTACCCGTCCACGCTCGGCTACCGCGGGTTCCCGAAGTCGCTCTGCTCGTCCCTCAACGAGGTCATCTGCCACGGGATCCCGGACGACACCGTGCTGCAGGACGGTGACATCGTCAACATCGACATCACCGCGTACAAGGACGGCATGCACGGCGACACGAACCGCACCTTCGTGGTGGGCTCGGCGTCCCAGGAGGTCCAGGACCTCGTCACCCGGACCGAGGAGGCGATGCGCCGCGGCATCCGCGCCGTCGCACCGGGGCGTCAGGTGAACGTCATCGGGCGCGCGATCGAGTCCTACGCCAAGCGCTTCGGCTACGGCGTCGTCCGCGACTACACCGGCCACGGCGTCGGTCGGGCGTTCCACTCCGGGCTGATCATCCCCCACGTCGACGACGTCCGGTACGACACCGTCATCGAACCCGGCATGGTCTTCACGATCGAACCGATGCTGACCCTCGGTGGCATCGAGGCCGACATCTGGGACGACGACTGGACCGTCACCACGCGTGACCGGTCGTGGACCGCGCAGTTCGAACACACGCTCGTCGTGACCGAACGCGGCGCCGAGCTCCTCACCGTCTCCTGACCGCACCACCCCGAAGCACGACTACCGGAAGGCACCGTTCCTCATGACCTCACTCGCAGTCGGCGTCGACATCGGCGGAACAGGCATCAAGGGCGCGATCGTCGACACCGAGTCCGGTCAGCTCACCACCGACCGGATCAAGAAGGCCACGCCCGAGGGCGGCAAGCCGCAGGACATCGTCGACGTCGCGAAGTCGATCCTCGACGACCTGTCCCCGGCCTCCGACGTCGCCGTCGGCGTCTGCTTCCCGGCGATCGTGCGCGGCGGCAAGACCATGTCTGCTGCCAACGTCTCGAAGAAGTGGATCGGTTTCGAGGCCGAGGCGCTCTTCGAGAAGGAGCTCGGCCGCTCCATCCACTTCGTCAACGACGCTGACGCCGCGGGGTTCGCCGAGCAGCAGTTCGGTGCCGCGAAGGGCCGCGACGGTCTCGTCATCATGACGACCCTGGGGACCGGCATCGGCACGGCGCTCATCAACGACGGCGTGCTCATCGTCAACGCGGAGCTCGGTCACCTCGAGATCGACGGAGTCGACTACGAGACGAAGGCGTCGTTCGCCGCCAAGGAGCGCGACGACCTGTCGTGGAAGCACTGGGCGAAGCGGCTGCAGAAGTACTACTCGCGGCTCGAGGCGCTGCTCTCCCCGGAGCTGTTCGTCGTCGGCGGCGGGGTCTCGAAGCAGTACGAGGAGTTCCTGCCGCTGCTCGACCTGCAGGCCGAGATCATCCCGGCGACGCTCCGCAACAACGCCGGCATCATCGGTGCGGCGACCCTGGCTGCACGGAGCGCGCACTAGCCCTCCCCGGACGCGGGCGGGCGTGCGTGTGCCGTCTCCCGCTAGACTCTGCAGAGCGAACGGGTCGGTGAGACGGTCGCGTCACTCCCCCGGGAGTGCCGAGGAACGTCCGGGCTCCACAGAGCAGGGCGGTGGGTAACACCCACCCGGAGCAATCCGCGAGACAGTGCCACAGAAAGCAGACCGCCGGCGGTGACGTCGGTAAGGGTGAAACGGTGGTGTAAGAGACCACCAGGGGTCCGGGTGACCGGATCCGCTCGGTAAACCTCGCCCGGAGCAAGGTCAGACAGAGGATGTCGAAGCTGCTCGCTGAGTCCTCGGGTAGACCGCTGGAGGCCGACGGCAACGTCGGTCCGAGAGAGATGGCCGTCACCGCGGCGGAAGTCGCGGGACAGAACCCGGCGTACGGCCGGCCCGTTCGCCCAGGACCGTACCGAAGACGACAGCCCGGCACCGCGCGGTGCCGGGCTGTCCTGTTCGTCGGACGCCGCGATCGAGTCGGTCCGACTACAGGCCGGACTCCGCCGTCCGGACCAGGATCGCGTCGCTGTCCGGGCAGAGCACGACGTCGTCCGGCGCCGCTGCCCGGATGGCCGCCAGGTCGGAGTTCGTCAACGTCACACCGGACGCCGTCGACACCCCACCCTGCAGCAGCGAGGCACCGAACCCGTACCGTGCGCGCTGTCGCTCGTACAGTGCGAGCAGGTCGGCCGGCACCGCAGCCGCCACGTCCGAGCGAGCCTGCACGGCCGCGACCCGGTCCTTCTCGAAGCGGGCGATGCCGTCGTCGCGGACGCCCATCAGTCGACCCCGTTCGCCGTCGAGTTCGGCGAGCTGCGACTCGATGTCGCCGACCCGGGCGCGGAGGCGGTCCAGCGTCTCCATGACCTCGAGCTCCTGCGTCTCGAGGTCGCCGATGCGCCGGTTCAGCGAGTCGAGCTCGTTCTGGAGCCCGGCGGCGTCCTTCGCGTTGCCGACGTTCTGCAGCAGCGTGGTGTCGCGCTCGACCCGGGCCTGGGCGGTCGCGGTGTCGGACTCGAGGCGGGCCAGGTCGCGCTCGGCGTCCTCGACCTCGCCGACGGCGACGACGAGCTGCGCGCGGAGGGCGGCCGCCCGGGCGCCGAGCTCCGTCAGGTGCTCCCCCTTCTGCAGCGAACTGATCCGGTGCGCCAGACGCGTGATGTCGTTGTCGAGCCGCTGGAGGTCGAGCAGGGTGGCCTGGTCCTCGGGTGATGCCTTCATGGTCAGGCTCCTTCGTTGGGTGCGGATGGCAGGACGGCGAAGTCCCACGGGTCGGTACGGAGGTCGCTCACCGTCACCTGGACGCCGGCGGCGGCCCGGAGCTGCTCGGCGGCGACGTCGAGCCAGAGCCACTCCGTCGCCCAGTGTGACGTGTCGATGAGTGCCGGTCCGTCGGTGAGCAGCGCTTGCTCGCGGAACTCCGAGGCGGGGTGGTGCCGGAGATCGCTCGTCACGTAGACGTCGGCCGCACGCACCGCCGGGTGCCCGAGGTACGAGTCACCCGCACCGGCACAGAGCGCCACCGTGCGCACGGGGTGGTCGTACTCCCCCGAGACGCGGACGCCGGTCGCCGTGGCGGGCAGGACGTCGACGATCCGGCGGGCCAGGGCTCCGAGCGGCATCGGCTCTGACAGCACGCCGACGCGGCCGATCCCGGTCACACCGTCGCCGGCGGGGTCGATCGGGCGCTGGTCGACGAGACCGATCCGGTCGGCGAGCACCGCGGAGGTCCCCGTGGTCACGACGTCGGCGTTCGTGTGGGCGGCGAGCAGCGCGCACCCGCCCCGGACCAGCGTCGCGAGCACCGAGCCCTTGTAGGTGGACTCGTCGATCGTCGTCACGCCCCGCAGCAGCAGCGGGTGGTGCGTGAGCAGCAGGTCCGCGCCGACTGCGACGGCCTCGCGAGCAGTGTCCGGGACGGCGTCGACGGCGAGGTGGACGTGCTCGACCGGCGCGTCCGGGTCACCGGAGACGAGGCCGACGGAGTCCCAGGACTCCGCCCCGGCCGCCGGCCACAGGGACTCGACGACGGACTGCAGTTCTCGGAGCGTCGGCATCCCGTCAGTGTACCGAGACGCGGGGGTCGGACCGGGGGTCAGCGTCGGCCGACGAGGTGCAGGAGGCGGGCGACGAGACGCGCCCACCAACCGGGGCCGGTCTCGGTGGCGGCGGCGCCACGGGCCTCCCGGTCGACGGTGTCGACGACCGTCGTGCCCTCGGTGGACGCGGTGGCCGTGGTGTCCTCCGCGACGACCGGCGGCGCGGCCGGGACGGCGACGGAGACGACGGGCGTCTCGCCGGTGTGGGCGCGGAGCACCGCGGCGAAGGCCTCGCGGTCGATGACCGTCGGCCCGGTGGCCGGCTGCACGAGCGGCGTGGGGCGACCCGAGGCCGGCAGCGGCGGCGAGACCGGCGTGACGGACTGGAGGCCCGACACGGGTCGGACGGCGGCGCGTGGTCCGACGGCGGTCGCTGCCGGAGCGGTCACCGCATCGTCGAGGTCGTCGGCGTCGTCACGGTCGGCCGCGGAGTCGAGGACGACGGGCAGGACGAGCGCGACCGGTTCGGTGACCGCGGCGTGCGGCGCGGGCAGGAGCGCTCGGACGGCACCGACGAGGACCGGAGCCGTGGCAGCCCGGCGGAGCGCGGCGCGCTCGCGGCGGTCGGCCTCGCGCGCGGCGTCGGCGAGCAGGTCGGCGAAGACCTCTCGGGCGAAGGCGCGGGCCCCTGCGATCTCGGCCTCGGACACCTCGGTGCCGGACAAGCCGGCGACGACGGCCTCCCAGGCGGCGAGGCGGGCCAGGTCCTCGTCACGGACACGGACCTCGTCCTCGAGCAGGTCGATGCGCTCGATCGTCGTCCGGCCGCTGGCGGCGTCGAGTGCGACGGCGAGGTCGTCGATGCGCAGGGCGAGCCGCTCGGGGGGCTCGGGGAAGGACGGGGCGCAGACGGCGACGTGCCGGGCACGGTCGCGGCGGAAGGCTCGGTCGTCCGCCTGCTCGACGGCGAGCACGTCGGCCACGGCCGCCGGCTCCGTGTGGGCGGTGGGCTCGTCCTGCGCCTCGACGGGCGGCAGCACCGGACGACGGACCGGGCCGGTGACCGGAGGCACGACGAGGTCGGCGACGTACGGGGAACGCGTCGCCGGAGCGTCGCGCAACCACTCCTCGAGTTCACGACCGAAGGGGTCGACGAGGGGGGTGCGTGCACCGGACTGCGTCTCCATGTGAGGAGTATGAATATCGCGGGCCCGTGGACGGCGGACATCCGCGGAGTGTCGCGCGATCCGGTGGCATGTCGCGCGGGAGATGAGCGGCGTGTCGAGCGGGCGCACGGGCCGACGGCGCCGACCAAGCGCCCGACCCGTCCGCTCGGGACCCGGTCAGGTGTGCAGGGTGTCGCGCGGGTACTCCCCGAACCGGCGTGCGTAGGCGGCCGAGAACCGCCCGAGGTGCGCGAACCCCCACTGCACCGCGACGCTGGCGACGGTCGTCTCGGCGGGCGATCCGGCGCGGAGCTCGTCGCGGACCCGATCGAGCCGGATGCCGCGCAGCACGGCGTTCGGTGCGACACCGATCTGCCGCTGGAACGCCTGCTGCAACCCGCGGACGCTCAGCCCGACGTGCTCGGCCACGTCCGTGGTCGTGATCGGGGTGTGCGCCACCGCCTGCATGTACTCGACTGCCGCACGGACCCGGCCGGACGCGCCGGTCGGGACCGGGAACCGGCGTGCGACGACGTGGTGCGGGAACGTGCTCAGCAGCGCGAGCGCGGTCCGGCGGGCGGTCTCGGCGAGGGCGAGCACGGACACCGGGGCGCTGCCGAACAGGATCCGGGCAGCGTCCTGCACCTGGGCGTTCCAGGCGCGGACCGCCTCGGCCCCCGGCGGGACGGCATGGTCGAGCACGAGGGTGCCGGGCTCGGTGCCGTGCACCTCGGCGGCGACGCGCTCGAGGAAGACACGATCGATCTGCACGAGGTTCTGCCGGACGTCGGCGAGGTCGAACCGGAAGGGGCGCTCATTCGGGAACACGACCGGGCGGCCGGGCGCGAGCGCGACCTCGTCCCGGCCGACGTCCACGACACCGCCACCCTCGCCCACCCATGTGACGACGAACTCGTCGGGCGACGCGACCTCACCGACCATCCGCGCGTCGTAGCGCGTCGACCGGAACGACATCGTCGCGTCGCCGACGGACCGGAACCGGTAACCGAAGTCACGCTCGGACCGCTCCGGCAGGAACCCCGACGCGCCGTAGGCCTCCTCGAACATCGCGCGGGCGGCATCGAGGTCGGTCCCGGTCGTCTCGAAGACGGTCCGGGGGTCGGGCAGTTCGGTCATCACCGGAAGGCTGCCACGAGGTGGACAGAGTCCATGAATCCGGATGGATTCAGTGCGGGAAGCGGCTCAGTCCGCGCGGGTGGCCTTCCGGACCGTCCAGCGGTTCTCGTCCCCGTGACGGTCGTAGCGCAACTCGTCGACGACCATCTGCACGAGGGCGAGGCCACGACCGCTCTCCGCCAGCTCGTCCGGCAGGGTCGCACCGGCCACGTCGACGGCGGCGGGACGGCCGTCGTCGGTGATCCGGGCCTCCAGGGCGTCCGAGGCCACCGCGAGCGTCAACGAGCACGTCAAGGGCACACCGGAGGTGGCGTGCTCGATCACGTTCGAGGCGAGCTCGATGATCGCGAGCTCGAGGGCCATGCGGTCCTCGACGCTGACCGCGGGCTCTGCCGTCCAGACGTCGGCGAGGAAGTCGTGCACCGAGGAGACGTCGTCGGGCGGCGACGCGAAGTCCAACCGGTGTTCGCCCACGACGGCCCCGGTCAGACCCATTCGCTGACGGCCTCGTCGCCGTCGGCGTAGCTACGGAGGATCTTGTCGATGTTCGACAGTTTCAGGACCATCGCCACCTGCTCGGAGGGCGCGGCGATCCGGAGGTCGCCCCCGGCCTGTCGCGCCGTCTTCAGCGCACCGACGAGCGCCCCGAGTCCCGACGAGTCGAGGAACTCGACCTTCGAGAGCTCGACGGCGACGCGCGGGCGTCCTCCTTCGATGACGGAAGCGACCGTCTCGCGGAATGCAGGGGCAGACACCATGTTGAGGCGGCCCGAGCACTCGAGCACCGCCGCTTCCGTGCCGGCTTCGTGTACGACGATGTCCATTGTCTCCGGGGCCTCCTCGAGAACGTGCGCGTGCCTTCCAGGGAGGCTACCGATTGTGGGTGACCGGGGGAACAGGACGCGCTGACTCCTGCGCCCCCGGTCCGGGGGGATCACCCCGTGTTCTGGAGCCCGGCGGCGATGCCGTTGACCGTCAGCAGCAGCAGACGGTGGTCGGCATCGGTGGTGTCGGTGCTGCCGGAGGTCCGGATCGACCGGAGCGCCCGGAGCTGCAGGTGCGACAGGGCATCGACGTACGGGGAGCGCAGACGCACGGCCCGGGCGAGGACCGGACGGTCCTCGAGGACGCCCTCGGCTCCGCTGATCCGGAGCACCCACCCGCGGGTGCGGTCCATCTCGTCGAGGACCTTCCGACCGAGGTCGTCGCGGTCCGCCAGTTCGAGGTACCGCCGGGCGATCTGCACGTCGGTCTTGGCCAGTGACATCTCGACGTTCTTCAGCAGGGCGGCGAAGAGGGGCCATTCGGCGGCGGCGGTGCGGAGCAGCTCGAGGTCACCCACGGCCTCGAGTGCGGAGCCGAGGCCGTACCAGCCCGCGAGGTTGATGCGCGCCTGCGTCCACGAGAACACCCACGGGATCGCCCGCAGGTCCTCGAGGGACTCGACGCTGAGGCCGCGTCGGGCCGGGCGGGAACCGAGCGGCAGGAGCCCGAGTTCCTCCATCGGGGTGACACGGGCGAACCACGGCGCGAAGCCGTCCGCCTTGACGAGGTCGTAGAAGGCGGCGCGCGAGACGTCGTCGAGCTGCTGCGCGAGGCCGGCGAAGCGCTCGGCCGCGGCAGCGGTCCGCGCCTCGTTCGACGGCGAGGACGCGAACAGCGTCGCGGAGGCCATCTGCTCGAGGTGTCGGGCCGCGATGTCCTGGTCCCCGTACTGGGCGAAGATGACCTCGCCCTGCTCGGTGAGCTTGAGACGGCCGTCGATCGACCCCGGCGGCTGCGCGAGGACGGCCTCGTTGGCTGGACCGCCACCGCGGCCGAGCGAGCCACCACGGCCGTGGAACAGTGTCAGCTCGACGTCGTTCGACGCCGCCCACGTCGCGATCCGGGCCTGGGCGTCGTAGAGCGCGAGGTTGGCCGACACCGGGCCGACGTCCTTCGACGAGTCGGAGTAGCCGAGCATGACCTCGAGTCGACGCCCGGTGGCGGCGAGGCGTCGCTGGAACGGCTCGGTCCGGACGGCCTCGTCGAGGATGTCGACGCTGGCATGCAGGTCGGCGAAGGTCTCGAACAGCGGGATGACGTCGAGCACCGGCGCGGCCTCGACCGATCCGAGTGCTGCGACCGCGAGTTCGTGCACGTTGGCCAGGTCGGCGGCGGACTGGGTGAAGGAGACGATGTAGCGGCTCGCCGAGCGGACGCCGTAGCGGCGCTGCAGGTCCGCGATGGTGCGGAAGACGGCGAGGACCTCTTCCGTCATCTCGCTGCGCGGTCCCCCGGCCCGGATCTCGGCCAGGGCCGTGCGGTGCACCTGGGAGTGCTGTCGGATCTCGAGTTCGGCGAGGTGGAACCCGAAGGTCTCCACCTGCCACACGAGGTTCTGCAGCTCGCCGTTGGCGGCTCGGACGGCACCGGCGGCGGTGAGCGACCCCTGCACGACGCGGAGGTCGGCGAGGAGCTCGTCCGGACCGTGGTAGGCGAGCGGTCGGTCGTCGCGACGGGTGGCGTCGATGCGGGCCGCGATGAACAGCAGCGCCCGCCGGTGCGTCTCGTTGGGCGCACGGATCCCGATGCGTTCGGCGACGTCCGGGTCGAGCGACTCCTGCGCGGCCACGAGGGCGGTGAGCCCGGCGTCGGCCGGGGTCTGGTCGGCGTCGAGCGTCAGCGCGCTGCCGATGCGGGTGGCGGCCCGGGTCAGACCGAGCAGGATGTGCTCCGCGGCGATCTCGGCGGCCTGCCGGGTGACGTCGGCGGTCACGTGCGGGTTGCCGTCCCGGTCCCCGCCGATCCAGGTACCGAAGCGCACGAACGCGGGCGCCTGCACGGGGGCACGGCCGGCGTCGTCGCCCTGCAGCCGGTCGTCGAGCAGGCGGTACACCTGCGGCACGATCTCGAACAGGGTCTGGTCGAAGACGCTCATGGCGGTGCGGACCTCGTCGAGCGGGGTCGGCCGGGTGGTGCGCAGCGGTGAGGTCCGCAGCAGGGTCGCGATCTCCTCGAGCAGGCGCCGTTCGTTCTCGGCACGGGCCGTGGCGTTCTTCGTCCGGTCGCGCTCGTCGATGAGGTCGGTGATGCGGCGGACGCCCGTGGTCACCGCGCGGCGCCGGGCCTCGGTCGGGTGGGCGGTGAGGACCGGGTGGAACCGGAGCCCCTCGAGACGGGCTGCGGCCTCGTCGGCGCCGACCTGCTCGACGAGTTCGACGAACGTGGCGGGGAACGAGTCCCCCGGCTGACCGCCGTCGTCCCCGCGGGACCGGAGGACACGCACGCGGTGGTGTTCCTCGGCCAGGTTCACCAGGTGGAAGTACGACGTGAAGGCGCGGGCGACCTCTTCCGCACGTTCGGCGGAGAAACCCGCGACGACCGCCTCGGCGCGCGCGGCCCCGTCGGCGTGGGTGCCCTCGTACGCGTCGATGACCGCCTGGCGCAGGGACTCGACGTCGCGCAGCAAGTCGGCACCGCCGGTCTCGCTGAGCACCCGCCCGAGCAGGTTGCCGAGGTACCGCACGTCTGCGCGGAGGTCGCTGTCGACCGCTCCGCTGACGTCGTCACGCGCGCGTCCGAAGCGCGTCGAACCGTCGATCGCCGTCATCAGGGTCCTTCCCGGGTCGGTCCGGGCGTTGTGGCCCGGGTCGGTCCGGGGTGTCCCGGCGTGCCAGCAGCGTACCGGGCACGGCAGCCTCGTGACGACGACCGTCCGGACGGCCGGAGGGACGGGGCACGTCGGCCGGGTCGGCTGGCTCCGTCGGGTCAGGCCGGGTCGGCGAGGACCGACGGCAGGCGCGTGCCGTCGACCGCCGCGAGCAACCCGGCGTCGAGCCGGTAGGCCAGTTCCACCTCGGCGATGACACGCTCACGCTCGTCCTCGGTCCACGGTGCCGCGTCGAGTTCGGCACGGTAGGTGTCCGTGAACGCCGCGGGGTCGGCCACCTGGTCGAAGATCCACAGCAGCACGCCGTTCGTCTCGAACCCGAACTGGTCGGCCAGCAACCGGCCGATGGCGTGTCCGCCGGTCAGGTCGCCGAGGTACCGCGTGTAGTGGTGTGCGACGAAACCGCCCGGCCAGGTGGCCGCGACCTCGTTGAGCCGGCGGACGTACGCCGTCGTCGCCGGCAGCGGGGTGAGCAGCTCGTCCCAGTCCGGTCCGACCAGGTACTCCAGGTCGGCCCGGATCCCCGGCATCCGGGTGAGTCGGCTCGTCACGAACGGGGCCGCCACGGGGTGGCCCGCCATGCGGTCAGCGGCACGTTCGAGGGCGTCGTACACGAAGGCGTACTGCCCGAGCAGGGCTGCGTAGTCGGCGACGTCACAACGTCCCTCGACGAGGTCGTGCATGAAGCCGTTCCCCGCCGAGACTCCGTGCGAGCGCCGGGTCCGGACCCGCAGGGCCTCGGAGAACGGGACGACGTTCGTGCTCATGAGGTGAGGCTAACCTCACCTGGTGTCCGTCGTCACCCTCCGACGGGAAGACCCAGGAAAGGAGACTCGTCCGCAGATGAGCCCGAAACCGAACCGCCCGCAGCACGTCCTGGTCGTCGAGCGCACGGAACGACTCACCCCGCACATGGTCCGCGTGCACCTGGGCGGCCCCGGGTACGACGCCTTCGTCGCCGCCGCCGACCCCGACCGCCTGGCCATGACGGACAAGTACGTCAAGCTGCTGCTCCCGAAGCCGGGCACCGGCCTGCAGCCCCCGTACGACCTCGACGTCCTCCGCGCGACGACGCCGAAGTCCGACCTGCCGGCCCGACGGACGTACACGGTCCGGCAGGTCGACCCGGTCGCGCGCACGATCGCGATCGACTTCGTCGTGCACACCTCGACCGGGTCCGGGGACGACGGTCTCGCCGGACCGTGGGCCCTCGCCGCGCGGCCGGGCGACCGCGTCGCCCTGTCGGGTCCGGGTGGCGGCTACGCACCACCGACCGACCCGGCCGTCACGCACGTGCTGCTCGGCGACGACAGTGCCCTGCCCGCCATCGGCGCCGCCCTGGAGACGATGCACCCCGCCGCCACCGGGATCGCCGTGATCGAGGTGGCCGGCCCCGCCGACGAACAGCCGCTCGTGCACCCCGCAGGCGTCGTGCTCCGCTGGCTGCACCGCGACGCGGGCGGAGCCGACCCGGGCACGCTGCTGCTCGCCGCGACCCGGGAGCTGCAGCGGGCCTCCCGTCCGACCCGCGTCTTCGCGCACGGCGAGCGAGCCGCGATCAAGGCGATCCGTCGGGTCCTGCAGGACGACTGGGGCCTCGAGAAGGCGGACATGTCACTGTCCGCGTACTGGGCGCTGGGGCGTGCCGAGGACCGGTTCCAGGAGGAGAAGCACGAACCCGTCGGCGTGGTCTTCGAGGACTGAAGCGGCGACCGGGGCGCCACGGTGACGGTGGACCCGACGGGAGGCCCGGGCCGGGGTCGGTGGCGAGCGGTAGCGTCCTGCACATGGTCCGGTCGGCAGAGGTCACGGGGTGCTGCGCGCCCGGGTGCGACCGCCTGGCGGCGGCCGACACGCCGGTGCCGCTGTGCACCGGGCACGTCGTCCAGGTCAGCGAGTTCGCCGCCGAGCACGTCGGGGTGGAGGACGTCCTGCCGGGCCCGTGCATCGTCTGCGGCGGGCGGATCGGCGTGCGCTTCCCGTCCGGGACGCTCTGCGCCGTGTGCGAGTGGCGGTTCGGGGACGTGCCCGACGGCGGACTCGGGGCACCGCGGGTCGACGTCGTCTACTACCTCCGGATGCGCGACGACACCGGGGACCGGATCAAGATCGGGACGACCGCGAACCCGCGGCAGCGGCTCGGTCGGATCGCGCACCAGGACGTGCTCGGTTTCGAGCGGGGCGACCGCACGCTCGAGCGGCGGCGTCACGGGGAGTTCGCGGCCTCGCGGTACCCCGGCACCGAGTGGTTCCGGGTGACGCCGGAGCTCCTGGCGCACGTCGCGGTCGTCGCTGCCGGGGTGCCGGACCCGTGGGCGTTGCACACGCGGTGGGTGAGCGAGGCGCTGGCCCTCCGAACATGATCGGAGCGCTCACACCGGGTGCCCGAGCGAGGTGACGGGACGCGGTCGGACGGGCGCGACGAGCCGCGCGGCCAGACGGGTCGGGCGCGCCAGACGGGTCGGACGGGCGCGACGGATCGGTCGGGCGCGGCGGGTCGGACGGGCGCGACGGATCGGTCGGTTCGCCGCCCCACGGTCAGCGAGCGTAGGCGTCGACGAACAGAGGACCGCGGATCTCGCGCAGGACGTCGACGAGCCGGTCGACGGTGCGCCCGGACACGCCCGACACCTGCAGGTCCCACGGTCCGAGGGCCGGCAGACGCCCGGTGCGGATGCGCAGGACCTCCCACCCGACGGCCCGGGTCGCGCGGTCCTTGCGCCGGTCGGACTCCTCGCGCGAGCCCACGTGCTCGAGCCCGTGCCGACCGGTCGAGTCGTACTCGATCGCGACCCGGAGTTCCGGCAGCACGATGTCCGGCCAGACCTCGACGTGCTCGTGGAAGGGCCGGTCGAGGCGGATCGCGGTGTGGTCGAACGTCAGGTCGAGACGCTCGCGCAGGGCGGCACGGAGTTCGGCCTCCACCGCCGAGGCCGGCACGGGCGCGCACCGGCTGACGAACGACTCCCCCGACGGCAGGCGCGGGGTCTTCGGGCAGATCGTCCGGGCAGCCGTGATCCGGGCGCCCCGCACACGTGGAGAGCGGCCGGACCCGCGGCGGGTCGACGCGACCGCCCCGCTCGGCAGGCCGGCAGCGCCGGACGCTCCCGCAGCGGGAGCGGGAGCGGCAGCGGCAGCGGCGCGAGCACCACCGCGAGCCGGTGCCGCCGGCAGCGTCTGCCGACCGGTCGTGCGGACCGCCCGCTGCGGGACCGGGACGCCGGCCGGCCAGTCCTCCGGCAGGACGGGCCACCGCTGCGGCTGGGCGAGCACCGCGCACTCCGGGCACCACACCGACCGTCGGCGCTCACGGCCCGGACGGGACCGCTGCTCGCTCGGGGTCGCGACGAAGACGTGGCCGACGTCGCACTCCCACGTCAGCAGGACGTCGGCAGCAGGTGGGACCTGCGTGAGCACGACCCCCGCGTTCCACTCCGGGTGGTACTGCCGGACGAGGACCGGCCACGAAGCCCACTCGGCGCGGAACTCCCCGACGGCGTACGGCACCGGGACACCGCGCGACCACTGTCGGCGGCGCCACCACGCATCGACTGGTTCGGCCACGAGCGGCACGGTAGGACGAGCCACCGACACACGCCGGTCGGAGGTCCTCAGCGCGGCGGGGTGACGAACGTGAACCGCTCCGGGCCGGCGTCCGACCCGTCCTCGAGCACCCGGATGCCGGATTCCCGGCACGCCGTGATGCCGTCACGGTGCACACGCTCGGGACGTGGCCGCGTCGGTACCCCCGCACTGCCGAAGACCGCCCACGCGTTGGCGTCGGCGGCGCTGGTGAACCGGGTGCTGTAGCGGACCCCGGCGAACCCGGCACCGTCGAACGCCCGCGCCCAGGCCTGCGGCACGCGGTAGTCCCCCATCGTCTGCAGCTCGGCGCCGACCCCTGAGCGGACCGCCGCCGGGTCGGTGACGTCGGCGAACCGGCGCCCGCGTGACGCGCGGGCCGACACGACGACCATCTCGCGTGCACGTGCGGCGAACACGGTGTTGGTGGTGAGGGTGTGGTGCGCCAGCCGCTCGCGGACGGCGACCTCGACCGAGTCCGCCCAGTAACAGGTGCCGCGCGGCGTGGCCAGGTCGAAGCGACCGCCGTCGACGCCGTCGGCATCCGCAGGCGTCGACGCGAACCACCAGGCACCGCGGTCGTGCCGCTTGGCCCGGTAGAAGGTGGTCCCACGGGACTCCACCGCGGGGAACGTCGACAGGTCGACGTCCCGGTGCGGGGGCTCCTGGGCGACGTCGGTGCGTCGGGGTTCGTGTGCCGGGGTCATCGGGGTGGACTCAGGCGTCGGCGTGCCAGGCGTTCGCGGCACGGCGGGCGGCGGCCAGCACGGGCTCGACACGGCCGTCGCGGAGCGCCTGCGCAGCCGTCGTCCCGCCGAACTCGTCGGCGACGGTGTTCAACCACAGCGCGCTGCCCCAGGGGTCGATGCCGTCGCGGTCGAGCAGGTCGAGGACCTCGCGCAGGTGTGGCAGCGGCGTACCGGAACCACCGAACTGGAACGAGGGGAAGATGCGGCTGCCGTCGCCGATCTTGAGTCCGAGCAGGTCGCGCTTCTGGCTCGCCTTGTGGATCGCCTGTCGTGTGACACCGCGCCAGGTCGCCAGCGAGGCGGTGTCGTAGAAGGGCCCGACGAGGGCGTCGGCCTCGTGCTTGACGGTGGGCAGGGCGGCGAGCATCCGCTCGGCCAGCGCGTCGACGTCCGCGGTGTCGGTGAGTGCCGCGTCCGCTCGGCCGCGCCGGACGCGGTCGGCGATCGCGTCGACGAGGGCCGCTTCCGTGGTCGAGAGCCCCCGGGCCGCGACGGGGTCCACGGCGGCCGCGCCCCCGGTGCGCCGTGCGCCCGCGCTCCGCGTCCCCGAGCGGTGCAGTGTCGATCCCATGCGGACTCCTCCCGTCAACCGTGTCAACCCGAGCGTACGCGTCTGGTGACAACCGCGTCAACCGACGAACGGGAGGCGCGGTGCACGTCCGGCACCGCGCCTCCCGTCCGGCGTCACCGCGTCAGCGGGCTTCAGTGCTCGTCGTAGTGGTCCTCGTGACGAGCGTGCCGGTGTCCGTCGTGCACGAAGTCGACGTGGTCGCCGTGCTCGACGGTCTCGTGCTCGCCCCCGTCGCCCTCGTGCTCGTGCTCGCTGACGCCGTGCTCGGCGACGCGGTGCTCGTCCTCCGGCGCCTGCCCCGGGGTGGGTCCGGTCGTGTCGGTCATGGTCCCGTCCTTTCGTGAGATCGGTTCTCATGTCCACCGTACGGCGTGGCCCTCGCCGTGTCCGCTGCCGGTGGCATCGCCCCGATCGGCCTTCCCACGCGCTCCGGGCCGTGCCAGGGTCGGAGCCGTGTACACCGACATCACCGGACCGGACCTCACCTCGTACCGCGGCAGCGTCGCCGAACCGGACGACTTCGACGACTTCTGGCGACGCACGCTCAGCGCAGCCCGTGCGCACCCGATCTCGGTGCGGGCCGACCGGGTCGACACCGGCCTGACCACCGTCGACACCTACGACGTCTCGTTCGCCGGGTGGGACGGGCAGCGCATCGCCGCGTGGCTCACCGTCCCCGCCGGCAGCGGTGCCGACGCCCCCCTCCCCGCCGTCGTGGAGTACATCGGGTACGGCGGCGGTCGGGGCCTGCCGACCGAGCGGCTGCTCTGGGGGTCAGCCGGCGTCGCGCACCTGCTCATGGACACGCGCGGGCAGGGCTCGGGCTGGGCCACCGGCGACACCCCCGACCCGGACGGCACCGGACCCGCGATCCCCGGGGTCATGACGCGCGGGATCGAGTCCCCCGACACCTACTACTACCGGCGTCTCACCACCGACGCCGTCCGCGCGGTCGACGCCGCACGGGACCTCGACCTGATCGACAGCGACCGGATCGCGGTCCTCGGCGGCAGCCAGGGCGGTGGCCTGGCGATCGCCGTCGCCGGGCTGGTCGAGGGGCTGGCCGGGGCCTTCCCGCGCGTGCCGTTCCTCTGCGACCACCGCCATGCGACGCAGATCACCGACGCGTACCCGTACCACGAGCTGGTCGACTACCTGGCGACGCACCGCACCGCGACCGACCGGGTCTTCGGCACCCTGGCCTACTTCGACGGGGTGCTGCACGCGGCCCGCGCGAGTGCGCCGGCGTGGTTCTCGGTCGCGCTGATGGACCCGATCTGCCCGCCGTCGACCGTGTACGCCGCGTACAACGCGTGGGCGGGGCCGAAGGAGATCACCGTCTGGGAGTACAACGGCCACGAGGGCGGCGGTCCGCACGAGGACGCCGACACGATCCCCCGACTGCGCGAGCTGTTCGGCTGAGACGCCACCGACGGGGCGACGGGACGGCACCGACGACTCAGCGCGCGAGCGCCTGTCGGACGTAGGCCACGACCGCGTTCGCGTGACCGTGCCCCAGGCCGTGCTCGGTCTTCAGCCACTCGACGACCTCCATGTGGCGGTGGTCGTCCAGCCGGTCTGCCGCCAGGTCGAGCCAGTCCTGCACGGGTCGCCCGTACGTGGTGGCGATGCTCGGGAAGTAGGACGCCGGCCCCTTCGGCTTGCTGCCGTCGGCCGAGGGCTCCGGGGCGGTGACGCGGTGCTCGCTCATGGCGCCACGGTAGCGACCGGACGCGAACGACGGAAGGTCCAGCAGGGCGGTGGTTCCCGCGCAGCGGTGGGGCCGTGCGATGCCCGGTCCGAGGACACCAGCGCTCGGGGTCACCAGATGATGCGAGCGAACTCCTCGCGCAGCGGGACCGCGCGAGCCGGGTGCACCTGGGCGACCCAGCCGATCCGGCCGAGCAGGTGCGCCCGGAAGTCCGCGTGCCCGCCGCGGTCCTGCGACGCCGGCCCGTGCACGACGCAGTTGTGCAGGATCGCGTGCAGCCGGTCGACCTCGCGGCGCCCGGGTGCCGTCCGCTCGTTGACGACGACGCCGGTCACGGACTGACGGACGCCGGCGCGGCGGACCCGGGTCTTCCGCGCGTTCAGTCGGTACCCCTGGTCCGTGACGATCCGCTGCACACCGCGGAGGAACGCGTCCGGTCGTCGCGCCAGCTGAGCACCGCCGCTGAACGTCAGGTCATCGGCGTACCGCGTGTACGCAGCACCGACCGATGCCGCCCAGCCGGCGAGTCGGGCATCGAGGTGTCGCAGCACGCTGTTCGCCAGTGCCGGCGAGGTCGACGACCCCTGCGGCAGGTGCGACTCGGCGAGCACCCGACGGAGCGCTGCCCGCTCGTCCGGGTCGCCCCCGGGTGGCATCGCGGTGAGGACGTGCGGCGGCACCCGGTGCGTGCAGAGTCCGGTGAGGACGTGCGCGATCGGTTCGGCGAACCCGGCGCTCCGGAACACCCCGTACACCGACCGTGCCCGCACACTCGCGAAGAACGAGGTGAGGTCCGCCGACACCACGATCTGCTGCCCGACGTGCGCGGCAGCACCCGTCACGACGCTGCGTCCGGGGACGAAGCCGTGTGCCGCGTCGTGCACCGGCAGGACCACGAGCAGCTCGTCGAGCACGGTGCGCTGAGTCCGACGGAGCAGGTCCATCGGCTTCTCCAGCAGCCGCGGGGTCCGTCCGGGTCGACGCACCCACTCGTGGTGGTGGTGGTGGTGCAGCGGACCCGAGGGACCCGATCGACGGTTCCACCCGCGGGTGTCGGCGAGCCAGAGCAGCCGACCGACGGTCACGTCGAGTTCGCGCGCGAGCTCGGGCAGGGTGTCGACGAGGAGACGACTCGACACGGTCGGGACCGCCTGCACCGAGACGGCGCGACGGAGGAGCACCCGGACCGGTCGGCGGTCGCGCCGTGAGTCGTGCAGGCGCACCAGCGGTGGGGACCCGGCCAAGACGGCGGCCAGCTGGCGAGGAGCACCGACGGGAGGCCGTGGGTACGTCTCGAGAGCAGCCCGGACCGCGAGTCCCACGTACGCACGCTCCAGGCCGACGACGTCGTACCCAGCGGCGGTCAGGTGGTCGGCGTCCCACCCACCGGAGGCGAGGAACGCGTCGGCCAGGGCGGTGGCGACCACGTCGAGGGGCGTGGGGTTCCCGGGGGACCTGTCGGTGCCTCCGTGAGGACGAGCGCGCGGAGCGCGCCGAGCCTCTCGGGGCGTGTGGTCCTGCTGGTCCTGCGTGCCCCGGGGTGACCCCGGAGAGGTCGACGCGTCACGCGCGCCGTCCGCCTCCCCCGGGAACTCCACGCGCTCAGCCTAGGAGGAAGCCGCTACGGTGACGAGCGACACCGCCGTCCCCGTGAGGAGCACCATGTCCGACGCCACCGGAGCCCAGTACCGCGAACTCGGGACCGAGCAGAAGCTCGCCGTCCTGCTCGCGGAGGAACGCGAGCTCGACCACGACTCGTTCGACCTCGACGACGCCTGGGCGGTGGGCTCCTGGCTGCGGGCGACCGCCCTGGAGCGCGGGCTCGGCGTGGGGTTCGCGGTGTCCTTCGGCGAACAGCGGGTGTTCCACGCGGCGACCCCCGGCTCCGGCGCGGTGAACGACGCCTGGTTGGAGCGGAAGTTCCGGGTGGTCCGGCACTTCGGCCACTCGACGCTCGCGGTGCGGACGCAGTACGAGGCCGGTGGATCGACCTTCGACGAGGCCGCGGCGCTCGACCCACGGCAGTACCAGGCCGCTGGTGGGGGCTTCCCGCTCGTCGTGCGCGGGTCGCTCGTCGGTGCCGTCGGCGTCAGCGGCCTGGAGATGCACGACGACCACGCCCTCGTGGTGGAGGCACTCCGGGTACACCGGGCGGGGCGCTCGTGACGGGGACGGAGTCGGACGACTGCGTCTTCTGTCGGGTCATCGCGACGGACGACCCGGACACCGTCTGGATCGAGCGGGAGCCCGCGGCGGTCGCGTTCCGGCCGCTGCCGGGGTCGGAACTCGCGCCGGGGCACACGTTGGTCGTCCCTCGCGAGCACGCCGCGGGCCTCCTGGACGTGTCACCGGACGCGCTACGGGCGACGACGCTGCTCGCGCAGCAGGTGGGACGGGCGATGCGTGCGGCCCTCGGTGCGACCGGCGTGGTCGTGCTGAGCGCGACCGGAGCGGACGCCGGACAGAGCGTGGCGCACCTGCACCTCCACGTCGTGCCGTGCTGGCCGGACGACGGCGTCCTGCGCTGGCCGGAGCGGCGGTCCGCGCACGTGGTGGACGGGGACGCGGCGGTGATGCTCGCGGAGATGTTCGAGTGAGCGAGCAGGACCGGCGCGTCACACCGTGACGACGAGCAGCCCCCACCGGTCCGCTACCCCGGACGCCTGAGCTCGACGGACGCGACAGCTGACGGACGGGAGGCCCGGGCCCGACCGGACCCGGGGCCTCCCCTCCGTACGGTGGCGGCGTCAGCGGCGGCCGCGCCGCACCACGAGCGTGACGAGACCAGCGACACCGAGCCAGACGAGCGGCCGGGTGACGCGACGGCGCTTCGCGACCCAGCCGCCGTCGGTGGCGTTGCCGGCGTCGTTCGGCGCGTAGAGGTTGCCGTCCGTCGGGGCCTGGTGCCCGCGGAGCGCGAAGACCTCGACCGCGGGCGTGGTGATGCGGTGGAAGAGCCACGGCACGATGAACTCCGCCGAGACGAGCGACGCCTGGATGCGGCCGACGTACCGGTTGCGCTTCGGGTGTCGGGCCTGGGCGACGACGGCCTTCGCGGCCCGCTGCACCGACACGGTGGGCGGCAACGGGTGCGAGGCCTTCTCGGTGTAGTTCGCGCCGTTCTGGTAGATCGGGGTGTCGATCGTGGAGGGCAGGACTGCGCCGAAGCGGATGCCCGTGCCCTGGTGCTCGTCGGCGAGGACGTCCATGAGGCCGAGCGCGGCGTGCTTGCTCGTCACGTAGGCCGACTGGTACGGCGCGGAGAGCAGTGACTGGATCGAGCCGACGAGGACGTACGTGCCCTCTCCGCGCTGCTTCCAGTGCGGCAGGAGCGCCTTCACCGCGTGCACGTGGCCGTGGAGGTTGGTGTCGATGACGCGCTTGAAGGCCTCGGTCGGGGTCTGGTCGAACAATCCGTAGACGAAGAGTGCGGCGTTGCCGACGAAGACGTCGATCCGGCCGAAACGGGAGGTGACGGCACCCACGAGGTCGTTCACCTGCTGCTCGACGGCGACGTCGGTGGGGATCGCCACGGCCTCGGCCCCGAGCTCCCGGCACTCGGCGGCGGCGGCCTCGAGGCTCTCCTTCCCGCGTGCGGCCAGGACGAGCGTGGCGCCCTGCTTCGCGAACTCGTGCGCAGCAGCCCGGCCGATGCCGCTCGATGCTCCGGTGATGACGACGACCTTGCCGCGGAAACGTGAACCCATGGATCAATGGCTACCCGGCGGCCACTGGCCGTCAGCCCAACGCGGTGTCCCCCGGTCCCGTGGCCCGCTGCTCGCGTGCTCGTCGCCGTGCTGTGTGAGCGCGGGGGCTCGTGCTGCTGCGGAGGGAGGGGTGTCCCGAGCTGTGGACGTTCGGTCGATCTCGCGGCGGAGCGAACGCAGCACCTGCACCAGCGCATCGAGCTTCGCCTGGCCGGCACCGAACGGACGACAGAGCGTCGTCCGGGGCACGAGCACGACATGGCCGCGTGAGGTGTTGACCCAGATCCCCCAGTACCGCTGTCGGCCTCTCTCCTGGGTCTCCGCCAGGGCGAAGGAGCGGATGCGCTCCCACGGCAGTTCGTGGACGGGCCGCTCGTGGCCCGGGGACCAACCGTGCAACCCGGCGTCGTCCACGGTCCAGACGACGGGCTTCGGGTCAGCGAACTCCTCGGTGGTCACGAGGGCGCGCTTCTCGACGGGGAGGTGCAACGCCGGCTCGGTTCCCGAGGCACGGATGTGGGCGAGGGTCCGTCGATCCCGCCGACCGGACGACCACGCCATGAGCGCCACGACCGGACCGGTGAGCACCAGGACGGGAGGGATGAGCAGCAACATCCCGCTCCGCCTCGACGCGTCAGCGATCCCCTGCGTCACCGCCGGGTGGACGAACAGCTCCCACAGCAGGAAGGCACCGACCACCGAGACGAGCGACGTCACGAGGACGATCCGCCACGTCGGCGGCACCTCGCCATCGCGCAGTCGCTGCACCCACCGCTGTGCACTGTCGTCCATCGACCCAGCCTGGCAGCGGCGCCGAGGGCTGTCCGGCGCGCCTGCGACCGCTCAGCCTGCGTCACGCAAGGCCACGTCCGTCCGACTCCCCAGCGCTGCGGTCAGCGTCGTGACGTACGTGCGCGTCAGGTGGTGCGAATCCCGGTACACGAGCACGTTCCCGATCACCGCCGGGCAGGACCCCGCGGTGCAGAACGAGGAGGTCAGGTCGGCGACGACGGCCCCCCGTGTGGCTCGCGCCGCGTCCACCAGCCGGTCCTCCGCCGCGAAGGCCCGCTCGGTGTCGATGCTGCAGGAGCCGACGTCGTCCGGGTGCTCGTCGACGCAGCGCTGCACCCCGCTGCCGGCGGCCGGGGTGTCCCGGATCGCGACGACGGTGGCGCCCCGGTCGATGAGGGGCTGCCAGGAGGCCCGGTACCCCTCGAGCGCGCTCCTCGCCGGGTCCGAGCCCACCGGCTCCCCCCGCAGGTCGGCCCGGGAGGACGTGAACACGAGGTCGAACGGTGCCTCTGCGGCGAGGGACCGGTCGACGGCCCGGTTCCAGGTACCGCACCGACTCCGGTCGGCGTCCGACACGTCGGACCAGTCGACGTGCGAGAACTCGCACCCGCCCTTCACGACGAGGTGCAGCTCCCACCCACGCTCCTCGGCCAGGGCGATGAGGGCGGAGGACCACTGGTGGGCGTGGGAGTCCCCGACGAGCGCGACACGGGTACCGCCCGGCACGCCGACGACGCAGCTGCGCACCACGGTGGCGTCGGCCTCGCAGTCGTCCCAGGTCGGGTCGACGTCGTACGCCGCCGTCATCGTCGACGGGGTCGTGCCCCGGCCCGGCAGGCCGCTGACGGCGCACCCGCTGCCCGGCGCGATCGCGGCGGCGCCCCAGCACCGGTCGCCGTCGGTGCTGAGCTCCGCGGCCAGGGCGCTGTCCTCGCGGAGCTGCCCAGTCAGTGCTGCCCACCCGGCCGTCGGGGCGAGCAGCACCAGGGCGGTGCCGGCGGCCACGACGGTGAAGGTGACGCGCGGACGGAGGCGGGCGAGCCTCCCGGTCGTCACCGGTCGTTCCACCAGGACGGTGGTCAGGTGCGCGAGCACGCCGGCCAGCAGGACCGTGGCGGCCACCCGCGCCGGCGTCGGCAGGTCGACGGCGCGCGGCAGCAGGAGCGCGACCGGCCAGTGCCAGAGGTAGAGCGGGTACGAGACCCGGCCGAGCCAACGGACCGGCGGCAGGGTGGTGAGGCGCGTGAGCGTGCGGTCCTCGTTGCGCCCCGCGATCACGAGGGCCGTCGCCACCACGGGGAGGGCGGCGGCGATGCCCGGGTAGGGCACCGACGGGGTGAGGAGGAGCCCGCAGGCGACGAGTCCGACCCAGCCGACGGCGGCGGCTCCGGTGCCGATTCGCGGGCGGGCTGCCGCCGTCGGTGCCGGGACGAGTGCGAGGAGCGCGCCGACGCCGAACTCCCACGCCCGGGTGTGCGGCCAGAAGTAGGCGGGGGCGGGGTCCGTGGCGGTGAGGACGACCGAGCAGACGAGGGAGACCACGACCACGACGACCACGACGGCGGCGACCGCCCGCATGCGGACGACACCGCGTCGGCCGGCCTCCCAGGCGAGGAGCAGGAGCATCGGCCAGAGCAGGTAGAACTGCTCCTCGACGCCGAGGGACCAGAAGTGCTCGAACGGCGTCGAGGGGTCCCCCGCCGCCAGGTAGTCGGTGCTCGACGCGGCGAGCGCCCAGTTCTCGACCGAGACGGCGCTGGCGGCGAGCTGCGTGCCGAGGGTCGGCCAGTCCTCGCGGGGGAACAGCAGCACGGACGCGACGGCGGTGACGGCGAGGACGAGCAGTCCGGCGGGCACGAGGCGGCGGGCGCGGCGTGCCCAGAACCCGGGGAGGTCGATGCGTCCGGTGCCGTGGAGCTCCCGGACGAGCTGGCCGGTGATGAGGAACCCGGAGACGACGAAGAAGGCGTCCACGCCCACGAAACCACCGCGGAGCCAGCCGACGTCGAGGTGGTACACGAGCACGAGCACGACGGCCACGGCGCGGATCGCGTGGACGTCGGTGCGGAAGGGGCCGTGCTGCGGTGCCATCAGGGGTGACGGTAGGCACGGCGGGTGAACGGCAGGGGACGCGGCGGTGCCGGTGCTGCGGGCTCGAGTGCGGGATCCGGCCTCTCGTCGCGGGCGCGGTTGACCGCTCTCGGTGACGCGGGGGATGGTGAGGCGATGCTCTCCCTCGTCTACATGTCCGTCGCCGTCGACGACCTCACCGACGCGCAGCTCGTCGACCTGCTCCGTGACGCCCGTCTGAAGAACGACGCGCTCGGCGTCTCCGGGCTGCTCGTCGCGAAGGAAGGTCGGTTCATGCAGGTCCTGGAGGGGCCGGCGTGGAGCGTCGAGGACCGCTTCGGTGCGATCCAGCGGGACCCCCGCCACACCGACGTCCGTTCGCTCAGCCGCGAGGACATCGCCGCCCGCCGGTTCGACGGCTGGTCGATGGCGTTCGGCAACCCCTCGGACGCCGAGCTCCGCGACGAGCCGGGGTTCAGCGACTTCCTGCAGCGCCGCGGGGGCCTGCCGGCCGGGCTGTCGGGGTCGCCGGCGGACTGGCTGCTCCGGTGGTTCCGTGGGCGCGAGCTGCGGGACACCCCGGTCGAGGCCGTCTCGCTCGGTCGCCACGCAGCCTGAGGCAGGGGGTCCAGTTCACCTGGACCTGGCACGGTTGCGAGTGTGACGTCTCCTCCCACCACCGGTGCACTCGCGCGTCGACTGCGGCTGCGTGACGCCGTCGTGATCGGCCTCGGGTCGATGATCGGTGCCGGCGTGTTCGCCGCGTTCGCCCCGGCGGCGTCGGCGGCCGGGTCCGGCCTGCTGCTCGGCCTCGTCGTGGCCGGCTGCATCGCGTTCTGCAACGCCACCTCGTCGGCGCAGCTCGCGGCGCAGTACCCCACGTCGGGCGGCGCCTACGTCTCCGGCCGCGAGCGGCTCGGCCCGTGGGCGGGGTTCGCGGCCGGGTGGGGGTTCGTCATCGGCAAGACCGCCAGTTCCGCGGCGATGGCCATCACGTTCGCCGCCTACGTCGCCCCGGAGCCGTGGCAGAAGCCGGTCGCGATCGCGGCCGTCGTGGCGCTGACGGTGGTGAACACGCTCGGCGTCACCCGGACGGTGTGGCTCACGCGGGTGCTCGTCGTGGTGTCCCTCGTCGCGCTGACCGTCGTCGTGGTCGTCGGTCTGACGCACACGGGTCCGAGCACGGCCGTCCCCGGCTCCGAGGTGTCCCCGCTCGGTGTCCTGCAGGCGGCGGGGTTCCTGTTCTTCGCCTTCGCCGGCTACGCCCGCATCGCGACCCTGGGCGAAGAGGTGCTCGACCCAGCCCGGACGATCCCGCGCGCGGTGACGACGGCACTCGCCGTCACGCTGGTGGTCTACGCGCTCGTCGCGGTCGCCACGTTGCACGCGATCGGTCCGGGAGGCGCGGCCGCGTCGGCAGCGCCGCTCCGGTCCGTCGTCGCCACGGCCGGGCAGGCGTGGCCGGACGTGGTCGTGCAGGTGGGTGCCGCGGCGGCCTCCCTCGGTGCGCTCCTGGCGATGGTGGCGGGGATCGGGCGGACGAGCCTGGCGATGGCGCGGAACCGGGACCTGCCGGGGTGGTTCGCGGCCGTGCACCCGCGGACGAGCGTCCCGGCTCGGGCGGAGGTGGCGCTCGGCGTCGTCGTGTGCGTCCTCGTCGCCGTCACGGACCTGCGCGGGGCGATCGGGTTCTCGTCGTTCGGCGTGCTGCTGTACTACTTCGTCGCGAACGTGGCCGCGTGGACGCAGGAGCGGCGGGACCGGCGCTACCCGCGCCTCCTGTCCGTGGCCGGTGCGCTCGGGTGCGTGGTCCTCGTGGCGGCGCTGCCCGTGTCCTCGATCGTGGGCGGGGTCGTCGTCACGGTCGTCGGGCTGGGGTACCGGTGGGCCCGGCTCACGCTGGGACGGCGTCGGCAGGGTTGAGCCCGACGGCAGCCCGGCACGGCCCGCCGAGCGGTGCGCTCGGCGGGCGTCAGGGCACCGTGACGGGAGCGCCGGGCGCGCGCATCCCCCGCGGCGACGCGACCTCGAGCGTCACGACGACGGCCGCCACGAGCAGCGCGGTCACCGGGAGCGACAGGGCCGGTACCGCGACCGAGGCCGGGACGGCGAGGGTGAGGGCGATGACGACGGTGTTCGCGGGCCGGGACAGCGACGGCCGGATGGCGAGTGCCCAGATCGACAGCACGAACAGGGCGACCGGGACCGCCACCGTCGCGGCCACCGCGGACGACGACAGCTCCACCCGGCCGCCGTCGGCGCGGATCGCCACCTCGAGGCCGGCCGGCAGCGCGCCCGCCGCCGCGAAGACGACGTAGTGGCCGTACCCGAAGACGAGCGCCGTCGGCAACGAGCGGATGTGGTCGTGCTGCTCGCGGGAGAAGTAGATCCACCACATGCCGACGGTGATGACGAGTCCGCAGGCGGCGAGGGTGAGCAGTGATGCCAGGTGCTCGGTGTGCTCGAGCGCGTCGATCACGGCGTTCGAGGACGCGAGCAGCCCCTCGCCGAGGACGATGAGGGTGAACAGCGAGTACCGCTCCGCCAGGTGGTGCGTGTGCCACGGTGTGGTCTCCGACCGGGACTCGACCCAGACGGGGACCAGCACCTCGGCCAGGATGAGCAGCGGTGCCGCGACCGGCCGCAGGTCGTGCGGGAGCGCGAGGGAGGCCACCCAGAGGACCTGCACGGCGGTGATGCCGACCGCGTAGCGGACGGCACTCGGGCGGAAGCGCGTGGACGAGACGGCGGCGCGGATCCACTGGCCGACGAGGGCGAGCCGCATGATGACGTACCCGGTGATGCCCACGGTGAAGTCGCCGTCGACCATCACCGCGTGCACCCCGGCGGCGAGCACGAGGACACCCGCCATCTGGACGACCGTCATCACCCGGTAGAGCCAGTCGTCGGTGTCGAAGGACGTGGCGAACCAGGTGAAGTTCATCCACGCCCACCAGATCGAGAAGAACACCAGCCCGTAGGACAGGACCGCCGAGGTGATCTCGCCCTCGGCCTCGATCTCGTGCAGGTTCGTCGCGGCGAGCCCCACCGCGACGACGAACACGAGGTCGAAGAGCAGTTCCAACGGGCTGGCTGCGCGGTGGCGCTGGGCCGGGTCACGCGGGACCATCCGGCGCAGACCGATCGTGGTCACGCGCCGCTCCGCTCGCGCAGGTAGGTCAGGACCGCTCGGACCCGGCGGTTCGCGTCGTCCGGTGCCAGGTCCAGTTTCGTGAACACGTTGCCGACGTGCTTGGCGACGGCGGCGTCGGACAGGTGCAGTGTCCCCGCGATGTCCGCGTTCGAGGCCCCCTCGGCCATCAGGCCCAGGACGGTGGCCTCCCGCGCGGTGAGCCGTGCCAGCGGGCCGTCCGCCGATCGGCTCCGGGTCAGGTGCCGCACGACGTCCGGGTCGACGACGACGCCGCCGTCGGCGACCGTCTCGAGTGCCCGCAGGAAGGCCGGCACCTTGCCGACCCGGTCCTTGAGCAGGTAGCCCACGCCGCCCCGGCCGTCGTCGAGCAGCTCCTGCACGTACGCGTCGGCGACGACCTGGGACAGCACCACGACGGCGAGTCCGTCGTGTCGAAGTCGGAGGGTGACGGCGGCGCGCAGTCCGTCGTCCGTGCCGGTCGGCGGCATCCGCACGTCGGTGAGGACGAGGTCGGGCGCCTCCCCCGCCGCGGCCAGGGCCGAGACGCCGTCGAGCAGCCCTCGCGCATCGGCCGCGGTCCCCACGACCGTGTGCCCGAACCGTTCCAGCAGGCTGACGAGTCCCTCCCGGAGGAGGACCGCGTCGTCCGCCACGAAGATCTTCACGACCGCCATTGCATCACGACTCTGCGGCTCCCCGCTCGTCCTCGTGCAGGGGCGCGGTGAACCGGAGCGTCGTCGGGCCGCCGTCGGGGCTGTCCACCGCGAACGTCCCGCCGAGCACGGTCGCGCGTTCCCGGAGGCCGTCGAGCCCGCCGCCGGGGCGCAGCGCCGCTCCCCCGACGCCGTCGTCGGCGACCTCCAGGCGGAACCGGTCCGCACCGGTCGTCGCCGTCACGGACACCGTCCGAGCCCGGCCATGGCGGGACGCGTTCGTCAGGGCCTCGCTGACGACGAAGTACGCCGCCGTCTCGACCCGTGCGGGTGGCCGGACGGGCAGGTCGACGCGGACGTGCACGGACAGCGGCGAGCGCGACGCGAGTTCCGTGACCGCCGCGCCGAGGCCGTGGTCGACGAGCACGCGGGGGTGGATGCCCCGGATGCTCGTGCGGAGTGCCTCGACCGCGTCCTCGACGTTGCCGGTGATCTCGTCGAGTGCCTCGCGGACGGGGCCGAGGCCACCGCCGTGTCGCTCGGCCTCGTCGAGGTCGACGGCGAGGAGCCCGATGTTCATCGACAGGACGGCGAGCTGCTGCTGTGCGCCGTCGTGCAGGTCCCGTTCGATGCGTCGGCGTTCGGCGTCGAACCCGTCGAGCAGTGCGCGGCGGGAGTACGTCAACTCCTCGACGCGGTCGGCGAGCGCTTCGGCGCGTCCGGACAGCAGCGCCCGGGCGGCCCTCGCGTGGACGACGGCGAGCACGGTGACGGCGTAGAGGACGGCCACGAGGGCGACGAGCGACGCCGCCAGCACGACCGGGGCGGCGAGCCCCAGCCCGGCCACCCAGGTCCGGAGGACGTCGTCGGCGGGCGGCCGGATCCCCGTGGCGGCGCCGGCCGCGGTCGTCACGGCCAGCAGCGCGAGCACGACCAGGACGAACCCGAGGGTCGCCACGACGGCGAACACCAGCAGGTACCCGAGCTCCGACCAGACGAGCGGGTCGCGGACGCGGTCGCGGAGGGTCACGCCCCGATCGCGGCCGGTCCGCCGTGGGTCCTGGATCCGCGGCAGGCCGAGCACGAGCGGCAGCCACCGGCCGAAGCGGGCGATCAGCACGGCCCAGAAGGGCGCGGCGAACCAGGTCGCGACGGCGGGAGCCGTGACGACCAGGCCGAGCGCCGCGGTGACGGCCACCGCGAGCACGGACCGCCACGGTGTCGGCGAGAGCAGGAACGTCCACGGTGCGACGCCGAGCGCCAGGGGGTCCGTCCGGTCGGTCCTCGTCACCCGCCCACGGTAGAGCGGCGCCGGTCCCACCACCAGGGAGGTGACTGTCGGACACCGGTGGTGCCGGGTCCACCACGAGGCCTCGACCGAGCACCCGTGCCGCCCGTGCCGGCCCGGGGCAGGATCGGCCCGACGGTCTGCTGACGAAGCGACCGGACCTGCCGATCAGTCCGGGTGCAGGTCCCGCACCTCCCGCACCCCGTCGAGCACCGGACGCGTCCGCCGTGCTCGGCCCTTCTCCCACAGGAGTCACCGGTGAGCACACCGCGTCCCACCCTCCGTACCAGGACCGTCCTCGCGGCCACCGCTGCGGTCGCCGCCGTGACCCTCGCGGTCACGGGCGTCGCACCGGCCGTGGCCGACACCGCTCCGCGGCGAGCGCCGGGCGACCCGGCAGCACCCTCGGTGGTCGACCGCGGTGACTCCGGTGTCGGCGCGGGGACCGATGCGGCAGCGGCGCCACCCGCTGGTCCGGCGGCCGACGGCGTCCGTGTCGGGGACGGCTCCTACGCGCCGACCCCGCCGTCGACGATCACCGACATCGCCGACGTGCGGAAGACGCTGGACCAGCGCCTGTACATCGACCCGTCCCGGGCGGGTGAGCCGGTCCCGACGAACCAGTGGTGGACCGACCTGCTGGTCAGCAAGTACTCCGGCGACATGTGGGCGTACCCGTTCGTCTCGTCGAACAGTGCCGCCGGGACGAAGGTCACCATCCCCACCCGCTGGAACAGCGACGGGACGGCGATGCGCCTGGAGGCCCCGGTGACGGTCGGCGGGACGGTCGAGCCGACTCCGGACGCGTCCGACCGGGTCCTGGCGGACTTCGAGGACGGCCTGCCGAGCGGGTGGGTCGCGACCGGGGACGCGTTCACCCGGACCGCGACCGGCACCAACGCCGGACAGAGCGCGGTCGCCGGGTGGCTCGGCGACGGTCTCCTCAACTCCTTCACCGACGCGGACGGCGACGGCGCGACCGGCACCCTGACCTCGCCGTCGTTCACGATCGACCGGTCGACCCTGGCGTTCCTCGTCGGAGGCGGGAACCACCCCGACCACGAAGCGGTGCAGCTTCTGGTCGACGGCGACGTCGTCGCGAGCAGCACCGGGGCCGACAGCGAAGAGCTCCGGTGGGAGACGTGGGACGTGTCGGCGCACCGCGGGCAGCGCGCGCAGCTGCGGGTGGTCGACGACCTGCCTGCCGGATGGGCCCACGTCCTGCTCGACCAGGTGCTGCTCACCGACGCGCCGGAGGGTGTGGCCGAGCGGTTCTCGACGGCCTTCAGCGCCGCCCGCGCCGACGCGCTGCGGTGGGGCGACTGGAACGTCAGCTGGCGGATGCCACAGGACGGGCCCGGCGGCCAGTACATGGACGTCACGAGCGTGCAGGGGTCGCCGTACGAGTGGTTCGAGTTCCACGGCATGACACCGCGGATCACCCTGCAGGACGGCGCGACGATCACCGACGGGGACGGTGGACCGCTCGACCTGCCGGCCGAGACCGACCGGTTCGAGATCCGGCAGGACGGCCACGTCTTCGGCGTGCACGCCCCGGACGGCACCACGTTCACCCGTGTCGGCAACACCGTCGAGGCGTCCGGCGGGACCCCGTACCTGGTGCTGAGCGCCGTCCCCGAGGACGGACTCACGCTCGACGACCTGCACCGCACCGCCTTCGCCGTGCCCCGCGACACGACCATGGAGTACTCCTACGACGCGGCCGCCGCGAACGTCCGCCAGCAGTGGTCGATCGACACCGAACCCCTGCAGGGCGACGACCACGACACGGTGCAGGGGTGGCTGCAGCACCAGTACGCCGACGCCACCACGAACCTGCGGTTCACCGGTGCCACCTACGCGACGCCGCGCGGCACGATGAAGACGACGGTCGGACACGACGGGTGGACGCTCGACTACCGGTTCACGGGCATCACCCCGATCGGTGCCGACCCGGAGGCGGTGGGCGATGACGCGTACTCCGAGGACGTCATGCGGGAGTACCTGCACGACTACGCGGCGAAGACCACCTACGGCGGGGACACGTACTGGGGCGGCAAGGACGTCCTGCAGCTCGCGGAGTACATGACCATCGCGCGGCAGATCGGCGACACCGAGGACGCGGCGGCACTGCAGGAGACGCTCGAGACCGCCCTGACCGACTGGTACACGTACACGGACGGCGAGAAGGAGCACTTCTTCGCCATGTACCCGACGTGGAAGGCCCTCGTCGGGTTCGCTGACTCGTACGGGTCGGCGCAGTTCAACGACAACCACTTCCACTACGGCTACTTCGCCGTCGCGACGGCCCTGCTCGGCCGGGTCGACCCCGCGTGGGCGGACCGGTACGAGGGCATGGCGACGCTCGTGGCGAAGCAGTACGCGAACTGGGACCGTGACGACGCGCGCTTCCCGTACCTGCGCACGTACGGGGTGTGGGAGGGCCGGTCGAACGCCGGCGGCGTGTCCTCCCCCGGCGGCAACAACCAGGAGTCGTCGTCCGAGGCGATCCAGTCCGAGGCGGGCCTGTTCCTGCTCGGCACCGTCCTCGGCGACGAGGACATGCAGGCCACCGGGGCGATGCAGTACGTCACCGAACGCGCCGCCGTCCGTGACTACTGGCAGAACGTACGCGGCAACCCGGCGTCGGCGTCGTACGACGGCAACGGGGCGTTCCCGGACGCGTACCAGCACGGCCAGGCGGGGATCCTGTTCGACTCCGGGCAGGCCCACGCCACGTACTTCTCGGGCGACCCTGCCTGGATCTACGGCATCCAGTGGATGCCGACCGCGCCGTGGTTCGACTACTTCGGGTGGGACCCGGACTTCTCGAAGGCGGTCATGCGGCAGATGATGGCCGCCCGGCCCCGGGTACTCGGGCAGGCCGGGGTCACGGACGGCAACGCCGGTCGCATCCAGATGCTCACCAAGAAGTGGTGAGGCGTCGGGACGTACGGTGACGCGAAGATCACGCGCGACCGTCCGGCCGCGATCGGCGAACTGCAGGAGGCGGTCCGCGCCGTCGAGACGAACCACCCCGGGTACGTCACCCGACGCACCGCGTCGAACCCGCTCTACGACCCGGCCACCGACACCCTGTTCGTGAGCGTCGACGGCGACGGCCGGGTGGTGTTCCCCGACCGGTACTGGACCCCGGACACGCTGCCGGCGGCACTCGTCCCCGCCCAGCTCGACGGCCCCACCGCGGACCGGCTGCCGAAGGACTGGCCGGTGCCGTCCCCGCTGATGCCGTTCCTCGTCGACGACTTCCGCGCCGACACCGCCACCATCGACCGGCTCTACGGCGTCGACCTGACGGACCACACGCCCGGCGTCGACACCGAGCACGCCGCGACGGTGTTCAGCGGCATGGGTGACGCGCTCGGCAACGTCGTCCTCGGGTTCCTCGCCCAGTACGACCCCACGACCTACGCCGACGTGCACGCGGCGCTGTGGGAGGCGGACGACCCTGCCGTCACCGGGCAGTCGATGGCCGGACTGGTCTACCACCAGGCCATGTCGAACCGCACCGTGGGCACCGAGGTCACCGACCGGCACACCTCCGACCCGCTCAGCCAGGTGTTCCGTGCCGCGGACGGCACCATCAGCTACGTGCTCGACAACCCGGACACCGTGCAGCACACCTACGACGTGTACGAGGGCTCCGAGGTCATCGGGCAGATCGCGGTCCCCGCGCAGACGCAGATCACGTCGCGGATGGACGCCCGCCTGACCGAGGTCGTCGTGCGCGCCGAGGGCGACCCGAAGACCCTGGTCCCGGGCACCACGACGACCTTCACCGCCACCGGGTACGACCAGTACGGAGCGACGATCCCCCTCGACGACGTGGAGTGGTCGACGACCAGCGGCACCGTCAGCAGCTCGGGCGTCTTCCGGGCGACGACGCCGACGGACGCGGCCACCGTCACCGCCACCGTCGGTGACGTCCACGGGTCGTACCGGTTCCGCGTCGGTCCGGCCCCGGTCCTCACCGGCATCGACGTCTCGCCCGGGTTCGACCGGCTCGTCGTCGGGGAACCCCGACGCTTCCGCGCCGCGGGCCACGACCAGTACGGCGACCGGGCCGCCCTGCCTCGGGACGTCTCGTGGTCGTACACCGGAGCCGGGACCGCCTCCGACGACGGCACCGTGACGACCACCTCGCCCGGGTCCGGTCACGTCGTCGCGAGCGCGGGCGAGGTGGAGGGGTCGGCGGTCGTCGCCTCGGTGGCGACGGTCCCCGACGCCGCGGCCGGCGCGGACGTCGAGGCGAGCTCGACGGACGGCGGCAACACGGCCGGGAAGGCCGTCGACGGCGACTCCACCACACGGTGGGAGAGCGCCCACGGCACCGACGACGTCGACTACACGATCGACCTCGGCCGCCCCATCGACGTCACGACCGTGCAGGTCGACTGGGAGGCCGCCGCCGCGGCCCGGTACGTGCTGCAGGTCAGGGACACCGCCGACGACGAGTGGCGGGACGTCCGCACCGTCGACAAGACGACGGCCGCCAGGGACACCGTCGACGTCGGGACCACCACCCGGTTCGTCCGCCTGCACATGACCGACCGACTGACCGGGTACGGCTACTCGATCTGGGAGGTGCACGTCTCCGGTACCCCGGCCGCGTCGGCCGTCGACGTCGAGGACGTGCTCGTCGCCCCGCGTGCGACGACCGTCCGGCCCGGCGACGACGTCCGCCTCGCTGCGTACGGCTTCGACCGCGACGGGTACGGCGGCCGACTGGGTGCCGCTCGCCCGGAGTGGTCCGTCGCGGGTGGCGGCAGCGTCGACGGCGGCGGCGTGGTCACCGCACCGACCGAGGGCGGCGCCACGGCGACGGTCACGGCCACGGTCGGTGGCGCCTCCGGGCGGGCCACCGTGACGACGCTGGCCGGGACGGCCGAGGACGGATCCGCCGCCGGCCCGTCACGGGACGTCGCCACCGGCAAGCCCGTGACGACGTCCTCCGACGAGCGCGGGGACCTCGCGGGCGGGAACGCGGTCGACGGGGACGGGGCGACCCGGTGGTCGAGCGCTGCCCGGGACGGCGAGTGGTTGGCCGTCGACCTCGGCGCCGTGCTGCCGATCGACCAGGTCCAGATCGACTGGGAGGCCGCGTCAGCCGACCACTACCGGATCCAGGTCCGTGACGACGCCCAGGACGACTGGCGCACGGTCGCCGAGGAGGTCGACGGTGACGGCGGACGGACCGCGCACCCGCTCGACGGCGTCCCGGCGCGCTTCGTCCGGTTGCTCGCCGACACCCGGAACACGCAGTACGGCGTGTCGGTCTGGGACCTCCGCGTGTACTCCACCCGCGGTGCCCCCACACCCGACCTCGCGCGCGGAGCCGCCGTGTCGTCGTCCGCCGACGAGGGCGACGGCGTCCCCGCCCGGAACGCCGTCGACGGCGACCCGGGCTCCCGTTGGGCGAGCGGGCACACCGACGACCAGTGGCTGGCACTCGACCTCGGTGCCTCCCGGGAGCTGCACGACGCTGTGGTCCGCTGGGAGGACGCGTTCGGCCGGGCCTACCGCATCGAGGCGCGGAACCCCGGCGACGACCGGTGGACCACGCTCGCCGACGAGGCGGACGGGGACGGCGGGACCGACCGGCACACCCTCGACGGGTCCTGGCGGTACGTCCGGCTCCACGGTGTCGAACGGGCCACGCCGTACGGCTACTCCGTCTACGACCTCGAGATCCGGTAGGCCGGCGCGGCGGCCGCGACGACACGTCGCGGCCGCCGCGGGTTACGTCGTCCGACGGATGCCTCCGGCCGGGAGGACCGTGGAGCGTTGACGGGACGGACCGCGCGCGGCGGTCCCCACGACCTCCAGGAGCACGACGACATGACCCCCACCCCCGTCCGGACCCTCGGCATCATCGGCGCCGGCAACGTCGGCGCACAGATCGCACGACGAGCCGTCGAGGTCGGCCTCGACGTCGTCCTGGCGAACTCCCGCGGCCCGGAGTCGCTCGAGGAACTCATCGCCGAGCTCGCGCCGTCGGCGGGCGCAGCGACGGTCACCGACGCGGCACGTGCCGGCGACGTCGTCGTGGTCGCGATCCCGATCAGCGGCTACCGCGACCTCCCGGCAGAGGCCTTCGCGGGCAAGACCGTGATCGACACCGGCAACTACTACCCCGAGTACTCCGGCCCCGTCGACGAACTCGAACAGCCCGGGGCCCCGACCACGTCGGAGCTCCTCCAGCGGCACCTGCCGGACGCCTCGGTCGTGAAGGCGTTCAACAACCTGAGCGCCGCCGACGTCACGACCGACGGTTCTCCCGCCGGCAGCCCCGGCCGACGCAGCCTCGTCGTCGCCGGGGACGACGCCGACGCCAAGGCGGTCGTCGCGGACCTGATCGACCGCTTCGGGTTCGACGTCGTCGACGCCGGAGCCCTCGACGAGGGCTGGCGGTACGAGCGCGACCAGCCCGCGTACGGCGTCCCGCGGGACCGGGCGGACATGACGGCGGCGCTCGCCGCCGCCGAGCGTCGGACGGAGCGCGCACTGTGATCACCCGCCCCGGTGACGCCACCGACCTCCACGAGCTCTCCGGTGCCGTCCGGACACCGTTCTCCGCCGAGGCGACCGCCGCCGACGTGCTCGCCGGCCTGGACCTCCACGGCCGCCGCTACCTGGTCACCGGCGGTGGCTCCGGCATCGGCGCGGAGACCGCCCTGGCGCTCGCCGGTGCCGGGGCCGACGTCACGGTCGGCGTCCGCGACCCCGAGCGCGTCCGCTCGGCCCTGGACCCGCTCCTGAGGGACGGCGCGGGGCGGATCGACGCGCGCCCCCTCGACCTGAGCGACCTCGGCTCCGTCCACCGCTTCACCGACGGCTGGGAGGGCTCACTCGACGGGGTCGTCGCGAACGCCGGCGTCATGGCGTTGCCGGAGCGCCGCCTCTCGGCCGTCGGCTGGGAGATGCAACTCGCCACGAACCACCTCGGCCACTTCGCGCTCCTCGTCGGCCTCCACGAGCACCTCGCCGCGGCGGACGGCGCCCGGGTCGTCACCGTCAGCTCGACCGCGCACCTCCGGTCGCCGTTCCACTTCGAGGACCCGCAGTTCGCCGTGCGTCCCTACGACCGCTGGGCTGCGTACGCGCAGTCGAAGACGGCCGACGTCCTGCTCGCCGTCGGCGTCGCCGGCCGCTGGGCGGACGTCGGTGTCACCGCGAACTCGCTCATGCCCGGGTGGATCACGACGGGGTTGCAGCGCCACCTCGACGACGACACCCTCCGCGCCATGGGCGCGATGGACGACGACGGCAACCGGATCGAGCAGCCGTCCTTCAAGACCCCGGCGCAGGGCGCGGCGACGTCGACCCTCCTCGTCGCGTCGCCGTCCGTCGACGGGGTGACCGGTCGCTACTTCGAGGACAACCAGGAGGCCGCGGTCCTCGACGACGGGACCGGTCACGACCGCGGCGTGGCGCGGTACGCCCTCGACCCCGGGAACGCCGAGCGGCTCTGGGAGCTGAGCGCCGGATACGTCAGCTGACGGATGCCCGTCGAGTCGGGCTCCTGCGAGCGTTGACGACGTCACACCCCACCCCGCTGACACCCACACGAGGAGCAGACCATGCCCGGAAACCCGAAGCACATCGCCCTGGAGCCCGCCGCCCAGGAGTTCGTCGACGCCACGTCGAACCCGCCGTTCCTGAACGACCTGCCGCCGGCCGAGGGGCGCAAGGCGGTCGACTCCGTCCAGGACTCCCCCGTCTTCAAGCCGGACGTCGACGAGGAGTGGCTCGAGGTCCCCGGCGGCCCGACCGGCACCGTCCGGATCCGCCTCGTGAAGCCGGCCGGCACCACCGCGAACCTGCCCGTGGTCCTCTACGTGCACGGAGCCGGCTGGGTCTTCGGCGACGCCCACACCCACGACCGTCTGGTGCGCGACCTGGCGATCGGCTCGAACGCGGCCGTCGTGTTCCCCGAGTACGACCGCTCCCCCGAGGCCGGGCACCCGGTCGCGCTGGAGCAGTCCTACGCGGCCGCGCAGTGGGTCGTGCGGGAAGGCCGCGACAAGGGACTCGACGCGTCGCGCTTCGCGGTGTCGGGTGACTCCGTCGGGGGCAACATGGCGATCGCCCTGGCGCTCATGGCGGCGGAGCGCGGGGACGTCGAGTTCGTCGAGCTCGTCGCCTTCTACCCGGTGACGAACGCGGCGTTCGACACCGGGTCCTACGAGGAGTTCGCGGAGGGGTACTTCCTCACGCGTGCCGGCATGCAGTGGTACTGGGACCAGTACACGACCGACGAGGCCGTGCGGGCACTCCCGACGGTGTCGCCGCTCCGCGCTCCGCTCGAGGTCCTCGCGACGCTGCCGCCGACCCTCGTCATCACGGGCGAGGCCGACGTGCTCCGCGACGAGGGCGAGGCGTTCGCCGCACGCCTCCGCGAAGCCGGGGTGAAGGCCACGAACGCGCGCTTCGGCGGGATCGTGCACGACTTCGTGATGGTCAACGCGCTGCACGACACCGAGGCGGCGAGGCACGCGCTGATGCTCGCGACCGCGTCCCTCCGCGCCGCCCTGGCCTGACGGACGGGCGACGGGACGGGGCCGACCCGGACGCCCCGTCCCGCCGCCACCACCGAGCACCCCAGCAGCAACTCCGACACCGAGCGTGACCGACCCCGACGAGGACGACATGGACGAGACACTGACGACCCTGGTCGACCGGGAGCAGATCCGCACCCTCCTGTCGACCTACGCCCGCGGAGCCGACCGCCGCGACGCGGTGCTCGAGGCCTCGGTGTTCACCGAGGACGGCGTCGTGGTCCTGTACCAGGGCGACCCCACGACCTCCGACCCGGTCGACACCATCCGCGGACGCGACCGACTCGCCGAGACCTTCGCCGGGCTCATCGAGCAGTACGACGTGACGACGTACCTCAACGGACAGTCGACGATCCGCTTCACGAGCCCGGACGACGCCGAGGGTGAGACCTACTGCATCGCCTTCCATGTCCTGCACGAGGGCGACGAGCGCACGCTCCTGACGATGTCGATCCGGTACCTCGACCGGTTCGTCCGGGTGGACGGTGCCTGGGCGATCGCGCTCCGACGCCTCGTCTTCGACTGGACCGACCGCGCCCCGTCCGCGCCCTGAGCACGACCCCGGTCGAGGAACTCGACCGGCACCAGCACCACCGAACGGAGACCACGATGTCGCAACCCCTCGAGTCCCTCATGCACGCCAACCTGTTCGAGGTGTTCGGCGAACGGGACCCCGACCGCCGCCGCGCCGCGGTCGAGCGCACGTACGCCCCGGACGTCGTCTTCCTCGACCCCGACGAGGTGGTCACCGGGCACGATGCCCTGCACGCGAAGGCGCAGCGTCTGCTCGACGAGGCCCCCGGGTTCGTCTTCTCCCCCGCCGGCCCCGTGTACGAGAACCACGGGATGGGCTACCTCGCCTGGCACTTCGGTCCGGAGGGACAGGAGCCCGTCGTGTCGGGCATGGACGTCTGCTTCGTCGAGGGCGATGTGATCGCGAAGGTCTACACGCTCCTGACCAGCACCCCGCCGGCACCGGGCGAGCCGCCCGCGCCGGAGGCGCCGACCACCTGACGGGTGTGCCGTGCCGTCGGGCACCGCGTCCTGCGATGATGGACGCCACGCCCGCGGCCGGGCGGCCGGCGGGCGACGGGAGGTGACGGACGATGGCAGCACACCCCGAGGTGCCACCCGAGTCGCCGTACGCCTTCCTCACGGCCGAGCAGACCCGGACCTGGTACGCGTGGATGAAGCTGCAGCTGCGGCTGCGCTACGAGATGAACCGGCAGCTGCGCGCCGACAGCGACATCTCGCTGGCGGACTACGACGTCCTGGTCGCGCTGACCAGCGAGCCCGACGGCGCGATGACGATGTCCGCCCTCGCCACCCGCATCGGGTGGGAGCGCAGCCGTGCCTCCCACCACGCGAAGCGCCTGGCGGACCGTGGCTTGCTCGACCTCCGCCGCTGGGAGCACGACCGACGGAGCACGGCGGTGGCGCTGACCGACGACGGCTGGCGCACCCTCCGCGAGGCGACGCCACGGCACACCGAGCTCGTCAAGCAGATGTTCTTCGGCGACCTGACGGCGGACGAGCTGCCCGGCTTCGCCGCCGTGCTGGAACGCGTCTACGAGTCCGTGATCGAACACGGCACCCTGCCCCGCCCCGCCGACCACCCCTGACGACGCCGCTCCGCTTGCTCGGTGGCGACGATCCCCGTAGTTTGGGTGAAAGATCACGCAAACGACGGGGAGGACGGGCCATGCGCACAGTCGGAGCCGGGTCGGGCCTCCCGTCCGCACCGGACGGCGTCACCGTCCGCAGCGGCGCCCGGCACACCCTGGTCGGGCGCGACGACGACCTCGCCGCGCTCACCCTGGCCGTCGACGACGCCGGCCAGGGCGGCACCGCCGTCCTGGTGGAGGGCGAGGCCGGCATCGGGAAGACCGCCCTCGTCGCGGCGGTGGAACACCACGCCCGCGCCGCCGGCTTCCGGATCCTCACCTGCACCGGCCTGCAGGGGTCGAACGCCGGCGGGTTCGACGGCCTCCACGAACTGCTCCACCCGCTGCTGCCCTACGCGCAGGCCCTGCCTGCCCGCCAGCGCGCGGCGCTCCTCACCGCGCTCGAACTCGAGGACGGCCCCGTCCCCGACCGGCTCCTCGTGAGCACGGCGGCGCTCGGTCTGCTCGAAGAGGCCGCGACGCACCGGCCGGTGTTCGTCCGTGCCGAGGACCTGCACTGGCTCGACCGGTCCAGCGCCGAGGTGCTCAACTTCATCGGACTGCGGCTCTCGAACGCCCCGATCGTCATCGTCGCCACCGCCAGGACCGGCCACGCTGCCACCGTCACGCTCCCCTGCTCCTTCACCCGTTCCACACTCGGCCCCCTCGACGCGGACGCCTCGGCAGCCCTCCTCGACGGACACGTCGCCACCCTCAGCAGCACCGCCCGCCGCCGGGTCCTCGCCGAGGCGGGCGGCAACCCGCTCGCGCTCCACGAACTGCCCGCGGCGCTCGCGGCGACGGGCTCCTCGGGGACGTCGCTCGCCACCCGCCTGCCGACGACGCGCCGACTCGAGCAGGCGTTCCTCGACCAGCTCGGCGACGTGCCCGCCGGCAGTCGGTCCCTCCTCATCCTCACCGCCGCCGCCGACGGCGCGCCCCTGCAGGACGTCATGGCGGCCGCACGCACCATGGACCTCGGGCTCGGCGACCTCGAACCGCTCGAGGTGCGCGGACTCCTCCGCACCGACCTCGAGTCCCTGCGTTTCCGACACCCGCTCCTCCGGTCCGCGGTGGTCGGCACCGCGTCCGCCGCCGAACTCGCAGCCGTCCACCGAGCACTCGCGTCCGTGGTCGGCGACGAGAGCCGGGCCGCCTGGCACCGGGCGTCAGCGACCTTCGAACGCGACGAGACCATCGCCGCCGACCTCGAGGCCGTCGCCGACCGGGCCGCGCAACGCGGTGCACGACCCGAAGCGGTCCGTGCGTACGAACGCGCGGCCACCCTGTCCCAGGGCGTCGTCGGACGGGCCCGACGGCTCGGACGCGCCGCCGAGACGGCACGGGCCGCCGGCATGACGAACGAGGCGATCGCCCTCCTCGAGCAGGTGAACGCCCTGGACGGCGACGCCGACACCGTCACCCAGACCGCCGTCACGAGCACCGTCCTCGGCCTCACCACCGGCTACCCGGGCGTGCCGCGGATCGAGGTGGAACGGATCCGCGCCGTCCTCGCGGCCCCGGAACACACCGAACGGCTCGTCCGGGTGCTCTGGGCGTCCGCGCTCAACGCCCGCGGCCGGAACCTGCCCCGCGCCGAGTGGCTGGAGATCGAGACCGCCCTTCGCGCCCTCCCCTCGACGAGTCCGCTCAAGCCCGTCGCGCTCGCCGCGCTGGCACCGCTCGGTGCCGCACCGGCGCTCCGGGCGAGTCTGCCGCACCTCGTGCCGCAACTGACCGACTCGCCGCTCGGCATGGCGTCCCTGGCCATCGCGGCGGAGTCCCTGCAGGACCTCGAGACGGCGCTGACCTGCTGGGAGCTCAGCTACGAGCGCGCGCACGAGCTCGGCGCCGTGGCCGACGAGACCCAGGCGCTCCGTGGCCGGTCCACCGTCCTCCTGCTCCGCGGTCGGGTGCGGGACGCCGTCGCCGACGCGGAGTACGCCATCCGGATGGCCCGCGAGAGCCACATCCCGCTCATCGCCGGCATGGCCTCCGGCACGCTCGCGCGCGCACACGCCCTCCTCGGTGACGCGGAGGCCGCCCAGCGTGCCCTCCGCGACGGTGCCGCCGAGTCGATGGGCGGCCGGCTCGCGCTCGCGAGCGCCGACGCCCGTTGGGCCGCCGGGCTCGTCGCCCTCGGCCAGCACCGCTACCGCGACGCGCAGATCGAGTTCACGCACATGACCGTGCACCCGACGCGAGCGCTCTCGGCCATCGCGGACCGGACCGAGGCCGCGGTGCACGGCGGCCGCCCGGAGTCGGTCATCGACAACCTCGACGAGGCCGAAGCGGTGGCCACCGCCTCACACTCCGCGCACCTCATGTCGCTCGTGCTGCGCAGCCGCGCGCTCCTCGCCGTGGACGACCGCGCGGAGTCCTGCTTCGTGCGGGCGATCGAGGCGGGACGACTGAGCGAGTCACCGCTGGAACTCGCCCGGACCCGACTGCTGTTCGGCGAGTGGCTCCGCCGCAGCCGCCGGGTCGTCGAGGCGCGGGAGCACCTCCGAGACGCCCTCCGCGAGTTCGTCGCGGCCGGGACCACCGGCTTCGCCACCCGAGCTGCCGCCGAACTCCGCGCCGCGGGCGAGGCCCCGCTCCGCGACGCGACCGCGCCGCCCGCGACGAGCGCGCCGCTCACCCCGCAGGAACTGCAGATCGCCCGGCTCGCCGCCGCCGGCATGTCGAACCGTGAGATCGCGGACCGGATCTACCTGTCGCACCGCACCGTGAGCACGCACCTCTACAAGGTGTTCCCGAAGCTCGGCGTCACCAGCCGCGCCGGGCTCGCCGAAGCGCTCGCCGCCACCGGGTACGCCGACTAGTCGCCGGTCCCGCGGCTCGGGGAACAGGAGCGGTCGGGAGGCCCGACGTACGTCACGCGACGGATGCTGCGTCGCCGACGCCACTGGCACGCTCGTGCCCGGAGGGGTGGAGTGCACTCCACCACCGGTGTCCTGCCTGCACCAGTGACCCGACGACCCGATCGAGATGGACTGACGCCATGACCGAACCACTCCTCCACGCGGAGGACCTCACCAAGTCCTTCCCCGGCCCGGACCAGGCCAGGGTCCCGGTGCTCCGGGGGGTCTCCCTGTCCGTGCTCCCGGGCGAGTTCGTGGCGATCGTCGGGCCGAGCGGCTCCGGCAAGTCCACCCTGCTCTACTGCCTGTCCGCCCTCGAGCCCTACGACAGCGGGTCGGTGTCGATCGCCGGGCAGCGTCTCGAGACGCTCCGACCGAAGCGACTGCAGGCCCTCCGCCGGTCGACCATCGGCTTCGTCTTCCAGTCGTTCAACCTCATCCCGTCCCTGACCGCTCGGCAGAACATCGCGCTCCCGGCCAGCCTGGCGCACCGGCCCGTGTCCGCGACCGAGGTCGACGCCGCCCTGGCGTCGGTCGGGCTCGCCGACCGTGGCGACCACCGGCCGGGCAGCCTGTCCGGAGGCCAGCAGCAGCGGGTCGCGATCGCCCGGGTCCTGGCGTCCCACCCCGACGTCGTCTTCGCCGACGAACCGACCGGCGCGCTGGACACGACCGCCGGGGACGCCGTGCTCGGACTCCTCCGCAAGGTGGCCTCGGGCGACCGTGCCGTCGTGATGGTGACGCACGACCTCGAGGCGGCCGCGCGTGCCGACCGTGTGCTCGTCCTCCGGGACGGAGGCATCCACCGCGAACTCGTCCGACCGAGCGCCACCGAGGTGCTCGACGCGCTCACCGCCGCCGCCCAGGAGGCGTGACCGTGTTCCGACTCGTCCTCAGTGACCTCCGGTCGAACGCCGGGATCTGGATCGGCGCACTCGTCGTCAGCGCCGCGACCGCAGCAGCCGCGGCGATCGCGGCCGGGATGCTCGAGACCGGACTCGAACTCGTGACGTCCGGCACCCGGTCGGACCTCCTCCGAGCCGGTGGACTCGCCACACTCGCCTCGCTCGTCCTCGTCCTGACGGTCGTCGCCGTGACCGCGGTGCTCGGCAACATCACGCGGTTGACGATCGACCTGCAGCGCCGCGGGTACGCCCTCTGGCAGCTCGTGGGGGTCCCGTCAGCGACCGTGACGGTCATCGTGCGACTCCAGCTCGCCGTCGTCGCCCTCGTCGGCAGCGCCCTCGGGTGCCTCGTCGCCGGCCCGTTCGTGCCGGCCTTCCTCCACTTCGGGCTCTCCGAGTCCGACGGGCTGCGGGCCCTCGACGAACGGTTCGGCGCGGTCAGCGGGGCCGCGGTCGTCGTCGGGGTGACCGCGGTGGTGGTGCTCAGCAGTCTCCGGCCCTCCCGCCGGGCGGGCCGGGTCCGTCCCGTCGAGGTCCTCCGCGAACCGGAGGCCGTCGAGGGGCGGACGGGGTGGACACGATGGACGGGCGCGGCCGTCGCGCTCCTCCTCGCGAGCCTGATGACCCTCGCACTCGCCGGGGCGGGGGTCCGTGCCGGGTCCCAGGTCCTGCTCATCGGGCCCCTCGTCACCGGGGCTGTCATCGCCGTCGGACCGTCGGTCTTCCCCGCCCTCCTCCGCGCCTGGACCGCGGTCGTGCCCGCGCACGCCTCCGCCTCGTGGTTCCTGGCCCGGAACGCGGCCGCCGCCGCGGTGAGCCGCAGCAGCGCGACCGTCAGCGCACTCGTCATCACGATCGCCCTGCCGGCCAGCATCACGTCGGGCTTCGCGACGCTCGGCGACGCCGTCCGACGCACCACCGGTTCCGAGATCAGCGGCCTGGCGCCACAGAGCTTCCTCCTCATGCTCGGCGGGCCGCTCCTGGTCTCGCTGTCCGGGGCCGCCGCGACCGTGCTCATGGCGGGACGGACCCGAGAGCAGGAGGGGGCGCTCGTCGAGGCCGCGGGTGGGTCCCGCGGTGTCGTCCTCGCGCGCGCCGCCTGGGAGTCGGTCATCCTGGTCGGGACAGCGGTCCTCGTGTCGAGCGCCGTCCTGGTGGTGACCAGCTGCGCGCAGGCCGTCGCACTCGGCGTCACCTCCCCCGGGACCCTCCCGCACCTCGGCCTACAGGCCGCCGCCCCCGCCGCGCTGGTGAGCCTGGTCCTCATGGTGGTGGCGGGCACGCTCCCGCTCGTCGTCGGAGGGCGCCGCAGCGTCCCGCTCGTCCTCGCGGCGGACTGACGCCGGCGCTCCCTGCCGTTCCGGGCCTCCAGCCCACACCCGGCTGCCCGGACTGCCCGGGTGCTCCCTCCGTCCTCCCCTCCAACCGCTTCGCCGACCCCACCAGGAAGAACCCATGCACATCCTCTTCTCCGGTGTCCCCGCACTCGGACACCTGCTCCCCCTCGTCCCGCTCGCCCGCGCCGCCCAGGCGGCGGGGCACGACGTCGCCCTCCTCACCAGCGGGGGCATGCGTGATGCACTCGCTGCCGAGCTGCCGACGGTGCCGCTCCTGGCGGCCGGGCCGATGCCGTCGGCGCTGTTCGCCGAGGTGGCCCGACGCATCCCGGGCAGCGACCCCGCGAACCGACCGGAACCCGCCGACGTCGCCGAGTTCTTCGCCGGCACCCGCGTCGACCTGACCGTCGACGACGCCCTGCGGGAGGCGACCGCCTGGTCGCCCGACGTCGTCGTGGCCGACGCCGTCGACCTGGTCGGGCCGCTCGTCGCGGCGGCACTCGGCATCCCGTACGCCGTCGTCGCGTTCGGCCCGGAGGTCCCCGACGCGTTCCGCCGGCCCATGACGGACCTCGTCCTCCCCCGCTACACCCAGCGCGGCCTCGTCCCGTCGCCGCCGCTGGCGCTGCTCGACCCGACCCCGGCGTCGCTCCAGGCGCCCGGGTGGACGCAGCACCCCGTGACCGTCCCCTTCCGGTCCGAGCCGCACAGCCGGCCCGGCGAGCGCACACCCCTGGCGCCGTTCCCGGCGACGGACCGGCCCCGCGTCCTCGTGACGCTGGGGACCGTCTTCGGCGACGCTGCGCTGTTGCAGACGATCATCGACGGGTTCCACCCCGACGAGGCAGACGTCCTCGCGACCGTCGGCGTCATCGGGGACCACCTCGCCGACAGCGAGCACGTCCACTTCGTCCCGTTCCGACCGATGCGCGAGCTGTTGGACGGCGTCGACGTCGTGGTCAGCGCTGCCGGTGCCGGTACCGTGCTCGCGGCGGCGAGTGCCGGCGTCCCGATGGTACTTCTGCCCCAGGGTGCGGACCAGTTCATCAACGCCGCCCGCGCGGCGGAGGCCGGCATGGCCGTCGTCGTGGACCGCGCGGAGGCCGTCGGTCCCGCGGTACACCGGATGCTCGCCGGATCCGCGCACGCCGACGCCGCCCGACGGTTGCGTGCGGAGGCCGAGCAGCGGCCGAGTGCCACCGACGCGATCAGCGAGCTCGTCGCCCGCGTGCGACGGGTGGCGACCGCCGAGCAGGGCTGATCCCGGTCCCCGTCACGCTCCGCTCGGCCCGGGCCCTGCCGGACCCGGGCCGAACACCGTCGCGGTGAAGCGACGCACGAGGTCGTCGTCGTGGTCGTACAGGCGCATGCCGAGCAGCGTGTTGATGAGCATGCCCTTCGCGAGGAAGGTCTCGGCTGCCGACGGTGCGAGTCCGGCCTCGTCGACCAGGAAGCGGAGGATCCGCGTGAACCCGTCCCGCGCCACGGGGCCGATGACCGGGTCCGCGCCGAGCATGTACGACTGCATGACGATGAGGTGGACGCCGTCCTCGGTCGCCAGGGCCTGGTACGCCTCGCCGAGCCGCGACTCGACGGTGCCGGGCCGGTCCTCGTCGAGTGCTGCGCGGAACGCGTCGAGCACCGCCTCGAGGCACCCTTCGATGACCGCGAGGAACAGGTTCTCCTTGGAGCCGAACATGCGGACGACGTAGGGCTGGCTGATCCCGGCGGCCTTCGCGATCCGCTCGGTGGTGGCGCCGTGGTACCCCTCGCGCGCGAACACGGTGGCCGCAGCGGCGAGGGTGGACTCTCGCCGTCGACTGCCGGCCATGCGCTCCGTTGCCTTCGGGATCGGGCCGCTTGCTGTCGCCATGGCTCGAGGGTATCATCCGATGCCATGAGTAATGAATCGATTACTAATGTCGCTTCCCACGCCGGGGTCCTGCCGCCGCTGGGCCGGGTCCTCCCCGTCCTCGTGGTACAGGTCCTCGTCGCCATGACCGTCGCCGGAGCCTTCGTCGGGCTGTACGTCGGGCTGCAGAAGGCCCCCGTCCCGCACCACCTCCCGGTCGCCGTCGCGGACGCTCGACTCGCCGACGCAGCATCCGCGGCGCTGGGCGACTCGGCCGACGTCCGCCCCGTCTCCTCGGCCACGGCGGCTCGCGAACTCGTCCGCTCCCGCGAGGTCGTCGCGGCCCTCCTCCCCAGCGCGGACGGCTCGACGCTCGCCACCGCTGGAGCGAACGGGCGGAGCGCGAGCGCCGCCGCCTCGGCGATGCTCATCCGGGTGGCGCAGGCCGGCGGCGTCCCGGTGTCGCGGACGCAGGACCTCGTGCCCCTCACGACGAGTGACGCGCAGGGCATCGCGGGGTTCTACCTCGTCTTCGGCACGACGCTCGCGGCCTTCATCCTCGCCCAGGTCATGAACTCCCTGGGCGCCCTCGCCCGCTTGCGTGTCCGGGTCCTCGTCACCGTCGTCGGGAGCATCGCCGCCGCCGTCGTCGTGGCCGTCATCGCCGGTCCGGTCGACGGAGCCGTACCCGCCGGGACCGGAGTCGTCATCGCCGTGCTGTCGCTCCTCGCCGTGGCCGTCTCGATGTCCACCCTCGCCATCACCGCACTCCTCGGCCCGATGGGGGTGGTCGTGTCCACCCTCGTGTTCACCACCCTCGGCAACGCGACCAGCGGCGCCACGGTGAGCACCCACCTCCTGCCGCCGGCACTGGCCGCCGTGGGCAGCGCGTTGCCGCCCGGGGCCGCGTTCGGCGCGGTGACGTCCTTCAGCTACTTCGACGGCGCCGGGGCCACACGCGCGCTCGTCACGCTCGCCCTGTGGATCGTGGTCGCGTCGGGCGTCCTGGTGCTCACGAGCCACCGCTCCCGGACGCGGCGGCCCACCCCCGGTCCCGCCGACCGAGCGGCCACACCCCGGTCGGATGCGGACAGTCATGCCACTTCGCATCGTGATCGCCTATCGTGACCACCAGCGCGATCGCGCGAACACCCCACGTCGGTCGCAGGACCGGCGGCGACGGAAGGTCGGTCTGCGTTGACCACCACCCCGATCCAGGCCGGCTACACCCGCACCCGCCCCGCCGTCGGCAATCGCGGGTCCAGCACCTCCACGTACTCGGCGGTCCTCGCGCAGGTCAAGGAACACGACCTGCTCCGCCGCCGCACCGGTTTCTACTGGTCCCTGTTCGGCTCGCTCGTCGGCACACTCGCCCTCGCCTGGGTGGCGTTCGCCCTCCTCGGTGACTCGTGGTTCCAGCTCATCGTCGCCGGCGCGCTCGGCGTGCTCTTCACGCAGTTCGCCTTCCTGTCGCACGAGGCCACGCACCGTCAGGTGTTCGCGTCGCAGCGCTGGAACGACCGTGCGGGCCGGTACGTCGGCACGTTCCTGGTCGGTCTGAGCTACTCGTGGTGGATGAACAAGCACACCCGCCACCACGGCAACCCGAACACGATCGGCAAGGACCCCGACATCGCTCCCGGTGTCATCCGCTTCACCCCGGAGGACGCGGCGGTCACCAAGGGGCCGCGAGGGCTGTTCACCCGGTTCCAGGGGTGGCTGTTCTTCCCACTCCTGACGCTCGAGGGCGTCAACCTGCACTGGTCCGCCGTCCGGACCGTGCTGACGGGCGGTGACACCAAGGCCGACCTCCGCAACCGCATGCTCGAGGCCACGCTCCTCGTCCTGCGCTTCGGCATCTACCTCACCATCGTGTTCTGGTTCCTGCCCTTCGGGATGGCGTGCGCGTTCCTCGGGGTGCAGCTCGCCGTCTTCGGCGTGATGATGGGCGCTTCCTTCGCCCCGAACCACAAGGGCATGCCGACCATCGCCCACGACGCGAAGGTCGACTTCTTCTCGCGCCAGGTCCGCACATCGCGCAACATCCGCGGCGGATGGTGGGTGTCCTTCCTCATGGGCGGCCTGAACTACCAGGTCGAGCACCACCTGTTCCCGTCCATGCCGCGCCCGGCGCTCAAGCAGGCCCGCTTGCTCGTCCGCGAGCACTGCGAGACGCTCGACGTCCCGTACACCGAGACGACCCTCCTCCGTTCGTACGGCATCGTCGTCCGCTACCTGAACCGCGTCGGCCTCGCCGCCCGTGACCCGTTCACCTGCCCGATGGTCTCGCAGCTCCGCATCCACTGAGGTGCACTGATCACCGACACCAGCCGGGCGGACGAGCTCGGCACGGCGGTCACCCCGATCGGTGCGGAGAACCCCTTCCGGCGCGCCGAGGACCTCGGCACCGTGGCCGAGGGGATCACCCGACTCGACGGCGGCGAGGCCGTCGAGCGCCCACCCCTCGCGCCGTGCAGCGCCGCCCGCAGGAGCAGGAGGATCGTCTTGCCGTCCGAACTGACCGCCCGCTGATCTCGACCGGTGCCCTCGGACCTCGGCTCCTCGTGGTGGGCCCTGCCGGGATCGAACCGACGACATCCACGGTGTAAACGTGGCGCTCTACCAGCTGAGCTAAAGGCCCTCGCACCACTGCCGGTGCACCCCACATCCTACGGGTGCGCCGAGAGCGACGCCGCTCGCCTGACTACGCTCGGCCGCATGCGCCGCTCCCCCGCCGTCGTCGTCGCCGCCGTGCTCGTCGCCCTGCTCACCGGTTGCTCGGCGCCCGCGGCCGACACGAGTTCGGTCGCACCGCCGTGGCCGCGTCCGACGGACCTGGCGCACCGCGCCGACGAGGCCGGACTCGAGGACGTCTGGGGCGAACGTCTGGTCGAGCACGTCCACACGCACCTGAGCATCACCGACGGTGACAGCCCGGTCGTGGTGCCGGGGAACGTGGGCCACTCGAAGTCCCAGCGCTTCGCCGCACAGCTGCACACGCACGACACGTCGGGCATCCTGCACGTCGAGTCCCCGACCCGTCGGACGTTCACGCTCGGGCAGTTCTTCGACGAGTGGGGCGTCTCGCTGGGGCCGGCACACGTCGGCGGGCTGCGCGGTGAGCTGACGGTCTGGGTGGACGGCAAGCGGTACTTCGGCAACCCGCGGTCCATCGAGCTGACGAACCGGCGCGAGATCGGTCTCGGCGTGACGACGATCGGTGAGGTCCCGCATCCTCCGGCGCCGTTCGACTGGCCGCCGCAGTACCGCTGACCGACCCGCAGAGCCGGACCGGACCGGACCGGACCACCCGCTCAGTCCTCCTTCGGTGCCACCCACGAGGTCCAGGTCCCTCTCGTCCGCCGAGCCTGGTCCGAGTTGCCACGCACTCGTTCGTGCGCTTCCGGACCGGCTCCCTCCGGTACGGGCAGGACGCCACGGGCGGCAGCCTGTGGACGACGCAGCACCATCTGGGATGCTGTGGAGGAACGACAACGGGACCAGGCCGCGGTCGTGGGACCGGACCACCGGGACAGGGGAACGGGGACTTCGATGACGGAACCGTCAGCACCGCCGCACGGCAACCCACGACGCTGGTGGATCGTCGGGGCCGGGGCGTTCGCCGTCGTGGTCGCCGCCGGCACGGTTGCGTGGTCACTCGCCGACCCCGGCCGGGAGGCCCGCCCCACCCCCGCAGCGGCCGTCGCCACCGCCACGCCGACGCCCACCCCCTCGCAGACGCCCCTGCCCGCCGTCCCGGACCGCCCGTCGGACCAGGCACTCGCCGCACTGCCCCTGGCGTTCCACGACGCCGTGATCAGCCAGCTCCTCGACGGTTCCCAGGTCGACGCCCGCAACCAGTGGACGACCGCGACGCCGAAGGCCCCCCTCGTCCCGCTCTACGCCGCACCCGACGCCGACGCTGCCCCGGTCGCGACACTGTCCTCGTCGGTGTCGACCCTGAACACGCCGACCGCGACCGCGGTGTGGGGGCGTACGGCTGGCGAAGACGGTGGCATGGTCCTCGTCTCGACGCCCTCCCGGAACCGGACCCCGGGTGACGGCGGGGTCGCCGAAGCCCCGAGTTCGACCTTCGCCTGGGCCCGCGCCGCCGACTTCACGCTCGCGAGCATCGACCGCGAGGTCCGGATCGACAACGCGACGTCCACGATCGCGATCGTGCATCGCGACGGCACCACGGAGACGAGCGAGACCGCACGGCTCGGCACCCCGGAAGACCCGACACCCGCTGACACGAAGACCTACATGGAGGCGAACTACGTCGATCCGCAGGTCCCGTACACGCAGGGACACCCGATCGCACTGACCGGGGCGCACTCGTCGAAGCTCGCCGGGTACGGCGGCAACGCGGCCCTCACCGCGCTGCACTTCTACCCGGACCCGACCGGCTCGTCGCACGGCTGCGTCCGCGTCACGGCCGCGATGACGGACGCGCTCGCGACGCTGCCGATCGGCACGCCGATCGAGTTCAGCTGAACAGTTCGCGGACCACCGCGCCGGGACGTTCGACGTGCGCGAAGTGCCCGCAGTCCTCCAGGAGGACCGTGCGGACGTCCGGCAGGACACCACCCAGACGCGCGAGGTCGTCGACCCGAGCGAACACGTCCTGCCGCCCCGCGACCGCCACGACCGGGCATCGCACCCCGGCCCATCGCCGGGTGTCGTAGCGGGCGGCCGACCGGGCCGCGCCGAGGAAGCCCACCGGACGGAACTCCTCGACGAACGCCCGCAGCACACTCGGGTCGAGTCGCCGGACGGTGGCGAACACCGGCCCGGCGAGCAGCGGGAGCAGTCCGATCCGGGCGAGTCCGCGCAGGAGGCCATGGGCAGCCCGCCGGGTCACGGCGAGCCCGGCGCGCAGGAGCGTGAAGGCCGGCAGTGTCCGGAGGGCCCGGACCGGGTGGCGCGCGGCGGTCGCCGTGGCGAAGGTGGTGCCGGAGACGAGGCCGAGGGAGCGCACCCGGTCCTGCCGGGTCACCGCGAGGTGGAGGCCGACGAAGGCCCCCATGGAGTGCCCGACGACGTCGGCCTGGTCGAGGCCGAGGGCGTCGAGCACCTCGACGATCACCTGTGACGACTCGTCGACGTCGAGCGGGACCGCCGGCGCGGGTGAGGAGCCCCACCCCGGCAGGTCGACCAGGACGAGTCCACGGCCGACGACGGCACCCGCTGCGGACAGGAGCGGCGTCCACGTGGTCCACGACCCGGCGACACCGTGCAGGAACAACAGCGGACGCGCACCCGGTCGGTGCCGGACCACGGTCGGGCCGGCACTCGTCGACACCGTCGTCGTGGTGAGGCCCCACCGAGCAGGGTCGCCGACGACGGGGTACGGCGCGTACGCGTCGGGGTGCACGGATCCCACCTGAGGGACCGCGCCGGTGTCGGTGACGGCCACCGTGCCTCCAGTCCGACGTCTCGTGACGTCACCCGGAGTTCGGAACCGACGCCGTCAGGGAAGGGGCGACGCTCAGCCGACGGAGACCGGCGCGGCACAGGCCGCGAGGCGGTCGAGGGCCGCCCGGTACTCCGTGACGTCCCGGGCGACACCCGGCTCGGTGATGATCGAGGCCTTGATGCGACCGTCCACGTCGATGACGAAGGTCGCGCGGGTGGCGAAGCCCTTCTGCTCGAGGAAGACGCCGTACTCCTTGGACACGGCACCGTGCGGCCAGAAGTCCGCGAGCAGCTCGAAGTCGTAGCCGTTGGCCTGCGCGAAGGAACGCAGCGTCGCCTTGGAGTCGACCGAGATGCCGATCAACTCGATGCGCTGGTCCTGGAACATCGCGATGTTGTCCTGCAGCGTGCAGAGCTCATCAGTGCAGGTGGACGAGAACGCGAGCGGGAAGAAGACGAGGGCGACCGGGCGGCGTCCGCGGTGGTCGCTGAGTCGGACGTGCTCACCGAACTGGTTCGGGAGCTCGAAGTCCGGCGCGAGTGAGCCGATCTCCAGTGCCATCGTGGTGGTGCTTCTCTCCCCGGGCGTTGGGTGTGCCCGTCGGTTCCACGCGTCCGCCGGTCGCGGACGCACGATCGGCCATGCTACGCCGACGGCAGGCGAACGCAAGTGCCGTCCGCACCGCGTCGTCATCAGCATCGCCGTCGGTGCAGGGGCCTAGAGTGGACGCGGCCCGTCCCCGGTCGTGATCCGACCACCGACGGCTCGACATGTCCACCACCACGAGAACGAACGAGGTCAACGGTGACGGTGAACGACCAGGACCCGCGCAGCACCGCAGGGCAGGACCAGGACCCGGAGGAGACCGCCGAGTGGCGTGAGTCCCTCGACGGTCTCGTCGCGACGCACGGGCACCAGCGGGCGCGCGAGATCATGCAGAGCCTGCTGAAGCGCTCGAACGAGCTGCACCTCGGCGTGCCGATGGTCCCGACGACGGACTACGTCAACACGATCGCCCCCGAGGACGAGCCCGAGTTCCCGGGCGACGAAGAGCTCGAACGCCGCTATCGCCGGTGGATCCGCTGGAACGCGGCCGTCACCGTGCACCGCGCGCAGCGCCCCGGCATCTCGGTCGGCGGCCACATCTCGACGTACGCGTCGAGTGCTGCCATGTACGAGGTCGGCTACAACCACTTCTTCCGTGCGCAGGACCACCCGTCCGGCGGCGACCAGGTCTTCTTCCAGGGCCACGCCTCCCCCGGCATGTACGCCCGCGCCTACATGGAGGGCCGTCTCAGCGAGGACCAGCTCGACGGCTTCCGACAGGAGAAGTCGCACGCCGGCGGCGGGCTCTCCTCGTACCCGCACCCGCGTCTCATGCCGCACTTCTGGCAGTTCCCGACCGTGTCGATGGGCATCGGTCCGATCAACGCGATCTACCAGGCACAGCAGGCCAAGTACCTGTCGAACCGTGGCATCAAGGACGCCTCGGAGCAGCAGGTCTGGGCGTTCCTCGGCGACGGCGAGATGGACGAGGTCGAGTCCCGCGGTCAGCTCCAGGTCGCGGCGAACGACGGTCTCGACAACCTCAACTTCGTCATCAACTGCAACCTGCAGCGCCTCGACGGCCCCGTCCGTGGCAACGGCAAGATCATCCAGGAGCTCGAGGCGTTCTTCCGCGGTGCGGGCTGGAACGTCATCAAGGTCGTCTGGGGCCGCGAGTGGGACGACCTGCTCGCCCGCGACACCGAGGGCGCGCTCCTCAACCTCATGAACCAGACGCCGGACGGCGACTACCAGACGTACAAGGCCGAGAACGGTGCCTACGTGCGCGAGAACTTCTTCGGGCGTGACCCGAAGGCGCTCGAGCTGGTCGAGGACTACACCGACGACCAGATCTGGAACCTCAAGCGCGGTGGCCACGACTACCGCAAGGTCTACGCCGCGTTCAAGGCCGCGACCGAGCACAAGGGCCAGCCGACCGTCATCCTGGCCAAGACGGTCAAGGGCTACGGCCTCGGCCCGAGCTTCGAGGGGCGCAACGCGACCCACCAGATGAAGAAGCTCACGCTCGACAACCTCAAGCAGTTCCGCGACGAGATGCGCATCCCGGTGACCGACGCGCAGCTCGAGGAGAACCCGTACACCCCGCCGTACTACCACCCGGGCAACGACGACGAGGCGATCCAGTACATGCACGAGCGCCGCCGTGAACTCGGTGGCTACGTGCCGGAGCGTCGCACGAAGTACACGCAGGTCAACCTGCCCGACGAGTCGAAGTACCAGGTCGTCAAGAAGGGCTCCGGCAAGCAGGAGGTCGCCACGACGATGGCGTTCGCCCGCCTGCTGAAGGACCTGCTCCGGTCGCCGGACTTCGGCAACCGCGTGGTCCCGATCATCCCGGACGAGGCGCGCACGTTCGGCATGGACGCGTACTTCCCGACCGCGAAGATCTACAACCCGAACGGCCAGCACTACACGTCGGTCGACCGCGAACTCCTCCTGGCCTACAAGGAGAGCCCGCAGGGCCAGATCATCCACGTCGGCATCAACGAGGCGGGCGCCCTCGCGGCCTTCACCGCGGTCGGCACCTCGTACTCGACGCAGGGCGAACCGCTCATCCCGGTCTACGTCTTCTACTCGATGTTCGGCTTCCAGCGCACCGGCGACGCGATCTGGGCCGCCGGCGACCAGATGGCCCGCGGGTTCATGATCGGCGCCACCGCCGGTCGCACCACCCTGACCGGCGAGGGTCTGCAGCACGCGGACGGCCACTCGCCGCTCCTCGCGGCGTCGAACCCGGCCGTCGTCTCGTACGACCCCGCGTACGGGTACGAGATCGGGCACATCGTCCGCTCCGGCCTCGAGCGCATGTACGGCACGAACGAGGACGGCACGCCGTCGCACGACGACCCGAACGTCATGTACTACCTCACGGTCTACAACGAGCCGCTCGTGCAGCCGGCCGAGCCGGAGGGTGTCGACGTCGACGGCATCGTCAAGGGCATGTACCTGCTCAAGGCGAGCGAACACGACGGCCCCAAGGCCCAGCTGCTCGCGTCCGGTGTCGCCGTGCCGTGGATCCTCGAGGCGCAGGAGCTCCTGGCCTCGGACTGGGGCGTGTCGGCTGACGTCTGGAGCGTCACCAGCTGGGGTGAGCTCTACCGCGACGGTGTGGACGCCGAGCAGCACGCGTTCCTCAACCCGAACGAACAGCCGCGCACCCCGTACGTCACCGAGCGCCTGCTCGGTACCGAGGGTCCGGTCGTGGCGGTGAGCGACTTCATGCACGCCGTGCAGGAGCAGATCCGCCCGTTCGTCCCGGCCGACTACGCCACGCTCGGCGCGGACGGCTTCGGCTTCTCGGACACCCGTCCGGCAGCACGCCGCTTCTTCCACATCGACGGTCCCTCGGTCGTCGTGCGGACGCTGCAGCAGCTGGTCCGCCAGGGCAAGCTCGACGCCTCCGTCCTGCAGCAGGCGATCGACAAGTACCGCCTGCACGACGTGACGGCCGGCACCACCGGCAGCGCGGGCGGCGAGAGCTGATCTGGGCGTGACCACACCCCGCACCGCCACCGCCGCGGGCCGGGAGGACGACCGGCAACGGGCGCTCTCCTGGCTCCGGCAGGTGTCGGGCGAACTCTCGACCGCGACGATCAAGCGGCTCGAGGACACCCTGCCCTGGTACAGCGAGATGCCTCCCGGCCGTCGCTCGGCCGTCGGCATGGTGGCCCAGGCCGGCATCACCTCGTTCATCTCATGGCTCGAGGGCAGCGCCTCCACCCCGTGGATCGCCGCCGCCGACGTCTTCGGCTCGGCGCCACGTGAGCTCCTGCGCTCGGTGAGCCTGCAGCAGACCCTGCAGCTCATCCGCGTCGTGGTCACCGTGGTCGAGGAGCGCGCTGCCGACGACGAGATGCTGCAGGAGGCGATCCTCAAGTACTCGCGTGACATCGCCTTCGCGGCGGCGGACGTCTACGCCCGCGCCGCGGAGGCCCGCGGGCTCTGGGACGCCCGTCTCGAGGCCCTCGTGGTCGACTCGATCCTGTCGGGCGAGTACGACGACGAGCTGCCGTCGCGCATCGCCGCGCTCGGCTGGCACGGACACGGCGAGGTCGCGGTGCTCGTCGGCACGGCGCCGAAGCAGCTCGAGGTCGACCAGGTCCGCCGGACGGCCCGGCACCAGGACGCGGACGTGCTCATCGGCGTCCAGGGGTCGCGGCTCGTCGTCGTCATCGGCCGGGCCACCCCGCGGGACGACGTGCCCGAGGGGGAAGAGCCGGTGTCGTTCATGTCGATCGCGCAGGAACTCGAACCGCTCTTCGGGGAGGGACACCTGGTGCTCGGCAACGAGGTGCCCGGGGTCGTCGACGCGTCGACCAGCGCGAAGGCCGCCCTCGCCGGGTTCGCGGTCGCACGCGCCTGGCGCGGGGCACCCCGCCCGGCACTGGCCGACGACCTGCTCCCCGAGCGGGCACTGGCCGGCGACCCGCTCGCCCGGTCGGCACTCGTGCAGCGGATCTACACACCCCTCAAGGACCAGTCGACCGAGCTCCTGCAGACCCTGTGGTGCTACCTCGACACCGGACGGTCACTCGAGGCCACCGCGCGGGAACTGTTCGTGCACCCGAACACCGTGCGCTACCGGCTCCGACGGGTCGCGGACATCATCGGGTGGGACGCCACCCACGCCCGCGACGCATTGATCGTGCAGTCGGCGCTCATCCTCGGAGCGATGTCCGAGTCGGCGTCCACCCGCCGTCGTCCGACCCGCCGGTAGACCCCGGTCCTGCCGCCTCACCCGCCCCACCCGTAGGGGTTCCTACAACCCGTCCCCGGAATCCGTGTGGGGATTCCACACGGATCCCGGGGTGGTGGCCGTGCAGGATTGACCGGTGATCGTCGTCGTCGCGCCCGGACAGGGCTCCCAGACCCCCGGATTCCTCGCCCCCTGGCTCGAGGACGCCGCCGTCCGTGAACGAGTCGGCCAGTGGTCCGAGGCGATCGGCGTCGACCTCGCCGAGCACGGCACGAACTCCGACGCGGACACCATCAAGGACACCGCCCTGGCGCAGCCGCTCATCGTGGCTGCCGGACTCGTCACCGCCGACGCCCTGCTCGCCGACGGCCGTCGCGCCCTCGTCGGCGGGGTTGCGGGGCATTCGGTGGGTGAGTTCACGGCCGCCGCCGTCGCCGGGGTCCTCACGCCGACCGACGCCGTGTCGCTGGTCGCCGAGCGCGGGCGGGCGATGGCCGACGCCGCGGCGCTGGAGCCGACCTCGATGGCAGCAGTGCTCGGCGGCGACGCCGACGAACTCGCAGCCGCCCTCGAGTCCCTGGGCCTCACCGCCGCGAACCACAACGGTGGTGGCCAGACGGTCGTGGCCGGACCCGCCGACGCGATCGTGCGCCTGGCGGAGCAGCCGCCCGCCAAGGCCCGCGTGGTGCCCCTGGCGGTCGCCGGCGCCTTCCACACCCGCTTCATGGCCCCGGCCGTCGATCGTGTCGCCCCCGTCGCCGCGGCCACGACCGTGCAGGACCCGACGCTCCCGCTCTGGACGAACGCCGACGGCTCCCGGGTGGACGACGGACGCCGCTTCGTCGACCTCATGGTCCGGCAGATCGCCAGCCCCGTGCACTGGGACGCCGTCATGACGTCGTTCCAGCAGGCCGGCGTCACCGGGATCATCGAGCTCGCCCCGGCCGGTGCCCTCGTCGGCCTGGCGAAGCGCGGACTCCGCGGCACGCCGACCGTCGCGATCAAGACGCCGGAAGACCTGCCCGCGGCCGTCGAGCTGCTGAGCGCCACCGTCGACACCACCGAGGCCACCCGATGACCGACACGAGCACGACCGGCCCAGGCGCCACCACGCCGGCCGCCGAGGCCGGTGCGGCGGACGCGACCCAGGGCCTCCAGGCGGGCGCCCGCCCCGTCCTGGCCCAGCGACGCGGCCACGAGTTCACGCGCATCCTCGCCTTCGGCGCCGCCCGCGGCGAGAACGTGGTCCCGAACGACGACCTGGTCGGCCCGATCGACTCGTCCGACGAGTGGATCCGCCAGCGGACCGGCATCGTGACCCGCATGCGGGCCGGCCGTGACGTCGAGGCCGTGGACCTCGCCGAGGCCGCCGCACGTGAGGCGATCGAGAAGGCCGGGCTCACCCCCGACCAGATCGGCGTCGTCCTCGTCGCGACCGTCACCCACACCGTCGCGACCCCGTCGATGGCCTCGTTGCTCGCCGAGCGCATCGGCGCCGCACCGGCCGCTGCCTACGACATCAGCGCCGCGTGCGCCGGCTACGCCTACGGCATCGCGCAGGCCGACTCGTTCATCAAGTCGGGCATCGCCGACCACGTGCTCGTCATCGGCGCGGAGAAGCTCAGCGACGTCGTCGACCCGACCGACCGCTCCATCTCGTTCCTCCTCGGGGACGGCGCGGGCGCCGCGGTCGTCGGTCCGAGCGACACGGCCGGCATCGGCCCGAGCATCTGGGGCTCCGACGGCTCGAAGTGGGACGCCATCGGCATGACCGCGACCTACAACGAGTGGGAGGCCGGCGCGCCCCGCCCGACCATGCGCCAGGCCGGACAGACCGTGTTCCGCTGGGCCGTCTGGGAGATGGTCAAGGTCGCGCGTCAGGCACTCGAGGCCGCCGGCGTCCGCGCAGACCAGCTCTCGGCCTTCGTCCCGCACCAGGCGAACATCCGGATCATCGACGAGTTCGCGAAGCAGCTCGGGATCCCGGACACGGTGGCGATCGCCCGCGACATCACCACCACCGGCAACACCTCGGCCGCGAGCATCCCGCTCGCCACGCACCGCCTGCTCTCCGAGCACCCGGAACTGTCCGGCGGCCTCGCCCTGCAGATCGGGTTCGGCGCCGGACTCGTGTTCGGCGCACAGGTGGTCGTCCTCCCCTAGCCCCTCGCGCCTCCGGGCGCGGGCAGTGCCCGTGCCCTAGGCTGTCCCACGGTCAAACGACACCCCCCTCAAGGAGAACACCCATGGCCCTGTCCAACGAAGAAGTCCTCGCCGGCCTGGCCGAGCTGATCAACGACGAGACCGGTATCGCCACCGACACCGTCGCCGCTGACAAGTCGTTCACCGACGACCTCGACATCGACTCGATCTCGATGATGACCATCGTCGTGAACGCCGAAGAGAAGTTCGACGTCAAGATCCCCGACGAAGAGGTCAAGAACCTCAAGACCGTCGGCGACGCCGTCGACTTCATCGTCAAGGCCCAGGCCTGAGTCGAGCTTCCTGAGCGCCGCGGGCCGCTGACCCTCGAGTCGTGGCCCGCGGCGCTCGTCTTGTCCCTCGCAGAAAGAACCGTCGTTCATGACCAAGAGAACCGTCGTCGTCACCGGGATCGGTGCGATCAGTCCCCTCGCTGCGACCGCCAAGGAATCCTGGGCGGCACTGCTCGCCGGTGAGTCCGGCATCAGCCGCATCGAGGACCCGCGCTACGCCGAGCTCGAGCTCCCCGTCGAGTTCGCCGGCCAGGCGCGCCGCTTCGTCACCGACCAGCTCACCCGCCCGGAGTCGAAGCGTCTCGACCCCTCGTCGCAGCTGTCCCTCATCGCCGCGCGCGAAGCATGGGCGGACGCGGGCATCGACGCCGAGTCCGTCGTGCCCGAGCGCCTCATCGTCGACTGGGCGACCGGCATCGGTGGCGTCAACACGCTGCTCGACGCGTGGGACACCCTCCGCGAGAAGGGCCCGCGTCGCGTCATGCCGATGACGGTCCCGATGCTCATGGCGAACGGCCCCGCCGCCGCCATCGAGATGGAGTTCGGCGCCCGTGGTGGCGCCCGCACCTACCTCTCCGCCTGCGCCTCCTCCACGGAGTCCCTGGCCGAGGCCTACCGTCACGTCGCCTTCGGTGACGCGGACATCGTCATCGCCGGTGGTGCCGAGGCTGCGCTGCACCCGCTGCCGCTCGCCTCGTTCGCCGCGATGCAGGCGCTGTCCCGTCGGAACGACTCCCCCGAGACGGCCTCGCGTCCGTACGACGTCACCCGTGACGGCTTCGTGCTCGCCGACGGTGCGGCCGCGCTCATCCTCGAGACGAAGGAGCACGCCGAGGCCCGGGGCGCCCACATCTACGCCGAGGTCGCCGGCTCCGGCATCACCTCCGACGCGTTCCACATCACCGCGCCGGACCCCGAGGGTTCGGCGGCTGCCCGTGCCGTCATCATGGCGCTCGAGCACGCGGACGCCAGCCGGTCCGACGTCGCGCACGTCAACGCGCACGCGACGTCGACGCCGGTCGGCGACGTCGCCGAGTACCACGCCATGCGTCGGGTCTTCGGCGACCACCTCGACCAGGTCGTCGTGTCCGCCACGAAGGCGTCCACGGGGCACCTGCTCGGTGGCGCCGGCGCGATCGAGGCGGTCTTCACCGTCCTCGCGCTCGAGAACCGCGTCGCACCGCCGACGATCAACCTCACCGAGCAGGACCCGGAGATCGTGATGGACGTCGCGACCGCGCCGCGCGACCTGCCCCAGGGCGACCTGCTCGCGGTGAGCAACTCGTTCGGCTTCGGCGGGCACAACGCGGTGGTCGCGTTCCGCTCGGTCTGATCCACGCTCGTCCAGGAGGCCCGTCCCGCGTCGCGGGGCGGGTCTCCTGTCCGTGTGGCCGCCCTGGCGGTCAGCGCTGCCCGCGGCACCTCGCCACGGGGGCGACGGCGCCGCCTCAGCAGAGACGACGCCGTCGATCGGAGGAACCTGAGTCGGGGACTAGCCCACGCGGTGCAGCCAGACGACCGGGTTGCCCTCGGCGGCGTGCCGGAAGGGCTCGAGTTCGTCGTCCCACGCCTGGCCGAGCGCGAGTCGCAGTTCACGGCGCAGCTCGAGGGCGTTGCTGCCCGCGACCTCCATCGCGTAGCGGATCCGGTCCTCCGGCACGACCATGTTCCCGGTGACGTCGGTCTGCGCGTAGAAGACACCGAGGTCGGGCGTGTGCATCCACCGTCCACCGTCCGAGTCCGCGGTGGCGTCCTCGGTGACCTCGAAGCGGAGGTGCTCCCACCCGCGCAGCGCAGAGGCGATCGCGGCGCCTGAGCCCACCGGACCGGTCCAGGTGAACTCGGTGCGGCGCGAACCGTCCAGCGCGGGCTGGTCGAGCCACGAAAAGTTGACGGCGCGACTCATCGCGCGACCTGCCGCCCATTCGACGTGCGGGCAGAGCGCGCGCGGTGAGGAGTGCACGTAGAGCACTCCTGACGTTGTCCCAGTCACGATTCCTCCGATCGTCAGGTGCGACTTCCCCATCGACCTGTACAGCGGAGGACCCGTTCGGGACCATCGGTATGCGATTGTGATGTCCCGGAGGACACGCTCATCATGCCAGGTGCCGACTGGGAACGGCAAGCACCCCGACGAACCCGGTCCGACCGGCCGCCCGCGGACTGCCGCTACGCGAGTTCCTGGCGCGGGTAGATGACCTTCTGCACGATGATGATCACCGACGCGGCGGCCGGCACCGCCACGAGTGCGCCGAGCACCCCGCCGATCGTCGCGCCGGCCACGGCGGCGATGACCACGAGGGCTCCCGGGACCTGGACGGCACGCGACATGATGCGCGGCGAGATGATGTACGCCTCGACCTGCATGTACACGAGGTAGTAGATCGCCGCCGCCAGCGCCGTCGCGGGCGAGGCGAACAGGCAGAGCAGTGAGATGAGCACCGCGGCACCGATCGTCCCGACGAGCGGGATGAGCGACCCGAGGAACGCGAAGGTCGCGAGCAGCACGGGCAGCGGGGCGCCGATGATGAGCAGCCAGATGATGCTCAGCACGCCGTTGATGCCCGCCTGGGTGATCTGCCCGACGACGTAGCGGCCGACCGAGGACGTGACCTCCTCGCTCACGGCGACGAAGTTCTCGCGACGGGACGCCGGCACGAAGCGGTACGCCATCGTCTTGAGTCCGCGCATGGACGCCAGGAAGTACAGCATCAGGATGATCACGATGAGCGCGCCGGTCAGCCCGGAGAGGATGCCGCTGCCGACGGCCAGGATCCCGCCGCCGAGTGAGAGCAGATTGCCCGGGTTCTCGACGAAGGTCTGCACCGACTCGAGGGCGTGGTCGATGTCGAACGACCCGTCGAACTGGCGCGACAGGTCCTGCACCCAGCCCTGGTGCGAGATGTCCGCGACGATCTCGGGGAAGTTCTGCACGAGGTTCGTGGCCTGCTCGACCAGGAGGGGCACGATCGCGAAGACGACCCCGACGAAGGCGCCCAGCACCGCGACCACCACGATCGTGATCGCCGACCACCGCGGGATGTAGCGCTCGAGCAGCGTGACGAGCGGGTCGAGACCGAGGGCGATGAACAGCGCGACACCGATGTAGACGAGGACGGTGCTCAGCTGGTGGATGAGGGTGCCGGCCAACAGGGCGACGAGCACGCCGATCGCGCCCATGAACCCGATGCGGAAGGCGTTGACGCGCACGCCCGTACCGGCCCGGCTCACCTCGAACACCACGTTCGGGGTGGGCGCGTGACTCGTGTCTTCGGGTGGGCGCTTCTTGGACGGCAGGTGCACGTAGGGCGGGCGGGACTTGAACCCGCGAATCGTTCGGTTATGAGCCGACTGCCTTGACCAGCTTGGCTACCGCCCCTCGGGGCCAGCGGCCACCGGCTCCCCACGATACAGCGCCTCGAACGTCGAGAGCGTGCGGTTGATGTCGTGTGCCTCGATCATCGTCAGGCTGCGCTCCCGCATCCGTGCGTACTCGTCGTCCGGAGCGGTGAGCACCGAGGTGAGCTTCGCCGCGAGGTCGTGCTCGTCACCGGGGGCGAAGAGGGCGCCGTTGCCGTCGACCAGGTGCGGGAGCGCCATGGCGTCCGCCGCGACGACGGGCAGCCCGGAGGCCATCGCCTCGAGCGACGAGATGCTCTGCAGCTCGGCGGTCGACGGCATCACGAACACGGTCCCGTTCGTCAGCGTGCGGAGCTTGACCTCGTCCGGGACGAACCCGAGGAAGCGGACGCGGTCCTCGACACCGAGCTCCTGCGCGAGCGCCGTGAGCTTCGGGATCATGTCGCCGTCACCGACGACCGTGAAGTGCGCGTCGAGCGATGCGGGCAGGAGCGGGAGCGCCCGGATGACGACGTCGAGGTTCTTCTCCGGTGCCACGCGTCCGACGAAGACGATGTCGTTGCCCGCCGGCCGGCCCGTCGCCGGGGTGTAGCGGGTGGCGTCGATCCCGCACGAGATCGCGAGGACCGGCTGACCGGCGATCGCATCGCGCAGGTAGTCGGCCGCGAGCTCGGTCGGCGTGGTGATCGCCTCGGCCAACCGGTACGTCTTCGCTGCGTCCGCCCACGCGACCTTGAGGGCGATCGGCGTCGTGCGCTTGCCGAACGGCGTGTACTCGAGCAGGTTCTCGGGCATGAAGTGGTTCGTGCCGATGATCCGGATGCCCCGGTCGTGCGCCTCGCGGGCGACGCCGCGACCGACCACGATGTGGGACTGGATGTGCACGACGTCGGGTTGCAGGGCGTCGATGACCGGAGCGGTGTGCTTGCGGACCGTCCAGGGCCAGGCGAAGCGGTACCAGGCGTGGGCGGGCCACCGGTACGACGCGAGGCGGTGGACGGTCAGGGTGACGCCGCGGTGCTCCTCGTCGAAGGAGCCGTGGTGCGTGCGGTTCCAGGACGGCGCGATGACGTGCACCTCGTGCCCGCGCTCGGCCAGGCCGACGGCGAGCTCTTCGGTGAAGGTCGCCGCGCCGTTCACGTCGGGGGCGAACGTGTCGGCGGCGATGAGGACCCGCAGCGGTCGTCGCCCCCCGGTGGCGGCCGTGGTGTCGGTCGTCTCGGTCGTGGCGTCTGCTGACACGGCGGGGGTCGTCCTCTCGTCGCGATCACCGGCGTACGTCGTCGCAGCACGCCGGACTGGTCGGTTCGGAACGCTACCGCACCCCTCTGGCCGCCCGCCTCCGCCGCGCGGCTGACCTGCGTCATCCCGTGGTACCGCCCCGTGGGGACCAGGACGTGCAGCGGGGTCTGCATGCGCCACGTCGCGGACGCGGGTCCGGAGACGGACGGGAGGCATGCCTCCCGGCTGTCGCTACCGGCGCGTGTCGGGGTGGTGCTTCGCGAGCAGGAACACCCCGGTGATCGCGATGGCGCCGGCGACGAGGAAGCCGATCCCGGCCCCGACGGGTGCGCCCGCCGCCTCGTCGAGGACGATCACGCCGATGCCGACGGCGACGATCGGGTCGACCACGGTGAGTCCGGCGATCACCAGGTCGGCGGACCCGCTCGAGTAGGCGTTCTGCACGAAGTACGCACCGACGGCCGAGGCCACCACGACGCCCACGATCGCGAACACCGTCACCCAGTCGAAGCTGCCGTTCACGAGGCGGTTCAGGGTCACCTTGGCGAGGGTCGCCACGAAGCCGTAGAGGACACCGGCACCGATGATGTAGTAGAGCGCGTTCCGTCGCTTGGCGACGAGACGGAACGAGACGACGACGAGCACGAGGACGACCGCGAGGACCACGAGGACGGTGATGAGCTGCCCGCGTCCGATCGGACTCTCACGGCCGTACAGGGCGGCGATGAGCACGAACAGGCCGACGCCGCCGATGCAGGTCCAGACGGCCCGCCGTGCCTGGGTGCCGAGCGGGACGCCGGAGCTCCGGGAGGAGAACCAGGTCGTGACGACGAGGGCGACGGCTCCGAGCGGTTGCACGACGATGAGTGGCGCGTAGGTGATGCTGACGAGCTGGAGCACGATGGCGGCTCCGAGCATGAGCGTGCCGAGCACCCAGTTGCCGCTGCCGAGCAACGCCAGGACGTGCCGGACGGACAGGCCCTTCGACTGCTGCCCGAGCCGGGCCTCCACCCGCTGGACCCCGCGGCTCTGGAACTGCGCACCGAGGGACAGGAACACCGCTCCGATCAGTGCGACGGGGATCATCAGGGCCTGGAACGGGGTCAGGTTCTGCACCACGTCGGGGATCGGCAGGTCCGGTGTCACGGGTCGAGGCTATCCGACGCGCGCAGATAACCTGGTTGCATGGCCGTCCTCCCGATCCGGATCACCGGTGAACCCGTCCTGCACACTCCCGCGACCGAGGTGACCGTCTTCGACGACGCCCTCCGCGCGCTCGTCGCCGACATGTTCGAGACGATGGACCTGGCGCCGGGCGTCGGGCTCGCCGGTCCGCAGGTCGGCGTCGACAAGCGCCTGTTCGTCTACTCGTGGACGGACGACGAGGACGTGCTCTGGCGGGGCGTCGCGGTCAACCCGGTGCTCTGGACCACTCCCCCGGTGCCAGAGTCGGTCGAGGAGCTCGACGAGGACGAGGAGTCCGAGGGCTGCCTGTCCATCCCCGGTGAGCGCTTCCCGCTCCGTCGCGCCGAGGGAGCCCTCCTCCGCGCGGTGGACGAGCACGGTGCACCGTTCGAGATCGAGGCGCACGGCTGGCTCGCCCGGGTGTTCCAGCACGAGTACGACCACCTGGACGGCCTGCTGTACGCGGACCGACTCGTCCACCCGTACGCGAAGCAGGCGCAGAAGGCCGTGCGGAAGAACAGCTGGGGCGGCCCGGGCAGGTCGTGGTTGCCGGGGCGGGACCACCCCGAGGGCTGAACGCTCCGACCGCGCCGGTAGCGGCTCGGTTCCGCGCCTCAGCGCTGGTACGCCGCCAGGGCCCGGCGGAGCCGTTCGATCTCCGGGTGCCCCGGGCAGTACCGTTCCAGCCCCGATGCCAGGTGCGCCTGCGACGGGCTCGTCACCGCACTCGTCCACGGGGCGGTACCGCTGACGGCGCATCCGGCGGCGAGCTGCTCGAGGGTCACGTCACCGGCGGCGGCGTCCAGGGCGGAGCGCTGCTGCTCCGACGGTTCGGTGCCGGTGATCGGGGCCGCCGTGCACGAGGTCCGGCCGTCCTCCCACACCGCCGCGGCCGTCGTGTAGGTCTCCTGCTCGGCGCCGTCGCCGGTGTCGCAGGTGAAGGCGAAGACGATCGGCGACGACCCGGTCGGGCCGGACGGATCGGCAGCGGATGACGAGATGGGGTCCTCCGCATCAGCCAGGCCGGCCCGGTCGTCCGTCGACGAGCACCCGGTCAGGGCCGCGACGACGAACCCGACCGACAGCACGGCGACGAGGGTCGCGGAGCGGCGGGGAGGACGGGGCACCTGTGGACGTTAACAGCATCGGGCGCGGTGACGGCTGAGCACGCGCACCACGACGCCCGAGAACCGCACCGACCACCTGCGACAGTGCAGCAGTGGGGACGGCCGGAGAACGCAAGAGGCCCCCACCCCGAAGGGTGAGGGCCTGTCGCTCCCCGAGTTGGACTCGAACCAACAACCTGCCGGTTAACAGCCGGCTGCTCTGCCAATTGAGCTATCGAGGATCACTGCCGGTTCCGCTGGAAGGCGGTTGAACAGCGGGTAACAGCATAGCAGCAAACGTCCAGCGTCCCGCGCATCGGTCGCGCATCCCGGGCGCGCCGTGGCGGAAGTCCTGGTCAGCCGCGGTGCATCAGTACCCTGCGGCCGGGTCGACCACGCCGATGAAACCGGTTCCGTCGCCACGGAGGAAGGCCGCGACGTTCGCCCCGACCCGCTCGGCCAGCAGCGGCGCCACCATCTCCGGGGTGTCCGCCTGGTGCGGGGTGATGAGCGCGCCGGGCTCGTCCCACAGCGGGTGACCGTCGGGCAGTGGCTCGGGATCGGTCACGTCGAGTCCCGCGGCGGCGATGCTCCCGGAGCGCAGGGCGTCGACGAGCGCGTCCGTGTCGACGAGCCCGCCGCGGGCGATGTTCACCAGCCGGGCGTGCTCCGGCATGATCGCGAACTGGTGCGCACCGAGCAGCCCCGACGTCCCCGAGGTCATGGCCGCGGCGACCACGACGACGTCGGCGCCGGGCAGCACCTCGTCGAGCTGGTCCGTCGTCACGGTGCGTTCGGCCCCGGGCACGGCCTCGGCGGACCGCCGGACGACGGTCACGCGGACGTCGAAGGGCGCCACGAGGCGCAGGTACTCGAGCGCGATGCCACCCGCACCGATGAGGACGATCGAGCGGCCGTAGAGCGATACACCCTCGGGCTCGCGACCCCATGACGTCGTGCGTGCGCGCTTCTGCAGCACGCGCAGGGTGGCGAGCGTCAACGCGAGGGCGTGCTCGGCGACCGGCTCGGCGTAGGCGCCCTTGGCGGAGGTGAACAGGACACGGTCCCCGTGCTCGGCGATGAGGTGCGCGAACGCGTCCACTCCGGCGAACGGCAGCTGCACCCAGGACACGTCCGGGGCCGTCGTCAGCGCACGCTGCAACCCGTCGGGGTCGCTCGCATCGAGCCAGACGATCCCCCGCGTGTCACCGCCGAGGTCGGCGAGGGCGCCGCCGGCCTGCCGGACCGCGTCCTCGTGCAGGTCGGTGGGTGTCGGCAGGATCGTGATCGCCCCCGGTGCGGGCGTGCCGACGGGGAGCGGACGGCCCTCGTCGGTGACGACGGCCCGGTGGCCTCGTGACTGGTGCTGCTCGCTCATGCCTGGCGGACCCCTCCTCGGCCGGCGGTGGCCGGCCTGCGCTTCACCGGACGCGACGCGGTCGCCGCGAGCGTCCGGACGTACGGGTCGAGCGGGTTGTCGAGGACCTCGTCGAAGGTCCCGAGCCCGACCAGCCGGCCCTCGTTCATGATCGCCACACGGTCGGCGAGGGCCCGGGCCTCGCGGAGGTCACTCGACACCACGATCGCCGAGAACCGTCGCTTCCGCTGCAGTCCGACCAGGGCCTCGAGCACGGACTGGCGGACGAGCACGTCGACACCCCGCGCCGGCTCGTCGGCGACGAGCAGCTGCGGCTCGAGCACGAGCGCCCGAGCCAGTGCGACGCGCTGCCGTTGTCCGCTCGAGAGCTCCCACGTGTTGAGCCGGAGGACCCCGAGCGGCAGGTGCACGGCGTCGACGAGGCGCGCGACGATGAGGCCGGCTTCCTTCCGGTCGAACCGGCGGTCCCGCGCGTAGATGGGTTCGGCGATCGCCTCGCCGACGAGCAGGTCGGGACGGAGCCGGTCGGCGCCGTCCTGCGGCAGGTACCCGATCCGACCGGTCAACCGCGAGTACCGCCGCGACGACTGCCGGATCCGGCGGGTCGGCTGCCCGAGGACGGTGAGCTCCCCGCCGATGATGCGACGACGGTGGGCCCCCTCGCCCTCACCGTGGGTCCCGAGCTGCCCGGCGACCGCCGCGGCGAAGGTCGACTTGCCGGATCCGGAGGCCCCGAGCACCGCGAGGACCTCGCCCCACCCGAGTGACAGGCTCACGCCGTCGACGGCACGGATGGGGCTGGTGACCGCACCGCCCCGGTACTCGATGCTGACGTCGTCCGCGACGACGGCCGGCTCGTTCTCCCCGGTCATGCAACCCCTTCTCGTGCCACGCGCGCCCTGCGGCGGCACCATGTCGCAAGGCCCGGCCGCCCCGCCGACGCGACGGTCGTCGCGGACGGGGGCCGGGCCTCCTGGCTGGTCGTGCTGCCGTCGGTCGTGACCGAGCGGTCAGGCGCCGGCCTGCTCCAGTCGCTCCAGCGTACGCCGTCGCTCGGCCTGCTCCTCCGGGTCCGGCACCGGCAACGACGCGAGCAGCCGCTGCGTGTACGGGTGCTGCGGGGCGCCGAGGACCTGCGCGGTCGTGCCGGTCTCGACCAGGTCGCCGCGGTACAGCACCGCGATCCGGTCGGAGAGCGCCCCGACGACGGCCAGGTCGTGGCTGATGAACAGCGACGCGAACCCGAAGTCCTGCTGCAACTCGAGGAACAGCTCGAGCACGCGTGCCTGCACCGACACGTCGAGCGCACTGGTCGGCTCGTCGGCGATGAGCAGCTTCGGCCGGAGCGCCAGCGACCGTGCGAGCGAGGCGCGCTGTCGCTGTCCGCCCGAGAGCTCGTGCGGGTACCGGTCGCCGTACGCGGCGGGCAGCTGCACGGCCTCCATGAGCTCGTCCACCTGCTTCCGGGCCGCGCGCGGTGACGAGGCCACGCCGTGCACGACGAGCGGCTCGGCGACGGCCTCGGCGATCGTCAGCAGCGGGTTGAACGACGTCGCGGGGTCCTGGAAGACGAACCCGATGTCCTTGCGCAGCCGCTTGAAGTCGCGCTCCTTGTACCCGAGCATCTCGGTGCCGAGGACGTTGAGCGAGCCGCCGGTGATCTTCGTGAGGCCGGCGATGGCCCGACCGATGGTGGTCTTGCCCGATCCGGACTCGCCCACGAGCCCGAGGACCTCGCCGGGACGGATCGCGAGGTCGACGCCCTTCACCGCGCGGAACGCCGCCGATCCGAGCCGGCCCGGGTAGACGATCTCGAGGCCCTTCGCCGACACGACGGGTTCGACGTCCTCGGTGACGGCGGCGCGCCGGGCGCCGCCCGTCGACGCCTCGAGGCGGGGCACCGCGGCGAGCAGCCGCTTCGTGTAGTCGGCCTGCGGCGCAGCGAAGAGCTGGTGCACCGGGGCCTCCTCGACGATCTCGCCCTGGTACATCACGGCGACCCGGTCGGCCAGGTCGGCGACGACACCCATGTTGTGCGTGATGACGACGATCGCGGCACCGAACTCGTCGCGGCACCGGCGGAGCAGGTCGAGGATCTCGGCCTGCACCGTGACGTCGAGCGCGGTGGTCGGCTCGTCGGCGATGATCACCGACGGTTCGAGGGCGAGCGCCGACGCGATGACGACACGCTGCTTCTGCCCGCCGGAGAACTGGTGCGGGTAGTGGTCGACGCGCGTCTCCGCGTCGGGGATGCCGACGCGGCCGAGGTAGTCGATCGCCTTCGCCCGCGCCTCCTTCTTCGACATGCCGCCGTGCGCTCGGAGGCCCTCGGCGATCTGCCACCCGACCGTGAAGACGGGGTTGAGCGCGGTCGAGGGCTCCTGGAACACCATCGCGCCCGCCGTGCCGCGCAGGTCGCGCAGCTTCTGGGCGCCGACCGACACGACGTCGGTGCCGTCGAGCAGCACCGCGCCGCCGAGCGTGGCGGTCTCCGGCATGAGCCGGAGCATGCTCCGCGCGGTCACCGACTTGCCGGAGCCGGACTCGCCGACCAGGGCCAGGACCTCGCCCGGCCGGACGTCGAGGCTGACGCCCTTCACCGCGTCGACGGCGCCGCCGTCCGTCGCGAAGGTGACGGTGAGGTCGTCGACGACGACCACCGGGTCGGCTGCGGTTCGGCCCGAGCCGGACCGGAGGCCCGTGGGGATGCCCGTCATGCGCCCGTTCCTTCCGTCGTGGCCGCCGCGCGCCGCGTGGAGACCAGCTGCTTGAGCCGACGACGCGCACGCAGACGCGGGTCGGAGATGTCGTTGAGGCTCTCCCCGATGAAGGTCACGCCGAGCACGAGCACGACGATCGCGACGCCCGGGTAGACGCCCGTCCACCAGACACCGCTCGCGACGTCGGAGAGCGCCCGGCTGAGGTCGTAGCCCCACTCGGCGCCCTGCGTCGGACCGATGCCGAACCCGAGGAAGCCGAGGCCGGCCAGGGTGAGCACCGCGTCACTCGCGTTGAGCGTGAGGATGAGCGGCAGCGACCGGGTGGAGTTCCGGAGCACGTGGCGTGTCATGATCCGCCACGGGTTCGTGCCGATCACGCGCGCGGACTCCACGAACGCGTCGTTCTTGAGCCGCACGGCCTCGGCGCGCACGACGCGGAAGTACTGCGGGATGTACACGACCGTGATCGAGATCGCCGCCGCCGTGATGCCGCCGAAGTAACTCGAGTTGCCGCCGGACACCACGATCGAGACGACGATCGCGAGGAGCAGCGACGGGAACGCGTAGATCGCGTCGGCGACGACCACGAGGATCCGGTCGAGCCAGCCGCCGATGTAGCCGGAGACCATGCCGAGCAGGACGCCGATCGCGATCGACACGATGACGGCGACGATGACGACGAGGACCGCGGTCCGGGCCCCGAAGACGACACGACTGAAGACGTCGAGGCCACCAACGGTCGTGCCCCAGATGTGCTCGGCGCTCGGTTCAGCGGTGCGCGGGAAGTTGACGCCGTCGGCGCCCTGCTGCTGCCCGAAGCCGTACGGCGCCAGGAGGGGGGCGAACAGCGCGACGAGCAGGTACACCGCACAGATGACGACGCCGACGATGAGCATGGCGCGCTGCCAACCCGTGCTGCGACGGAGCTGGACCACGACGGGGAGCCGCTTCCACAGCGGCTCGTGGCGGTCGACGAGTGTGATGTCGGACATCGTCAGAACCTCACTCTCGGGTCGATGAGCGCTGCGACGACGTCGACGACGAAGTTGGTGACGGCGACGATCACCGCCAGCATCGCGACGATGCCCTGGACCGCGATGAAGTCACGGGCGGACAGGTACTGGTTGAGTTCGAAGCCGAGCCCGCGCCACCCGAAGGTGGTCTCGGTGAGCACCGAGCCGCCGAGCAACATGGCGATCTGCAACCCCATGACGGTGATGATCGGCACGAGGGCCGGGCGGAACGCGTGCGTGCGGACGAGCCGCGACTCGCGGACACCCCGGGAGCGGGCCGCGTCGACGTACTCCGAGCCGAGCGAACCGATCATGTTCGCGCGGACCAGGCGGAGGAAGATGCCCGCGGTGAGGAGACCCAGGGTGAGCGCCGGCAGCACGGCGTGCTGGAGCACGTCGCTGATGATCTGCCCGTTGCCCGTCCGGATCGCGTCGATGATGTAGATGCCGGTGGGGTTCTCGATGCGGTCGAGCACCAGCTGCGCCCGGGTCGACGCACGGTCGCCGAGGGGCAGCCAGCCCAGCCAGACCGAGAAGACGAGCTTGAGCAGCAGGCCACCGAAGAAGACCGGGGTCGCGTAGGTCAGGATCGCCAGCGCGCGGAGCAGCACGTCGGGCCACTTGTCGCGCAGGTAGGCGGCGAGCATGCCGAGCGGGATGCCGAGCACGAGGGCGACGATGAGCGCGTAGAACACGAGCTCCGCGGTCGCGCCGCCGTACTGCAGGATGATCTCGGTCACCGGCCGGTTGTCGGTGGCCGTCGTGCCGAAGTCACCGCGGACGATCTGGCCGAGGTACTCGAGGTACTGGACGATGACCGGGCGGTCGTAGCCGGCGTCGTGCAGGCGTTCCTGCAGCTGGCTCGGGGTGAGCCGTCCGCCGACCGAGGCGGTGATCGGGTTCCCGACGACGCGCATCAGGAAGAAGACGAGCGTCACCAGGATGAAGACCGTCGGGAAGATGAGGAGGAAGCGGACGAGGACGTACCGACCGAGTCCGCCGCCGCCACTGGCACGTCGCTGTGCCTGTGGCTTCGTGGGCTCCGTGTCGATCGCCTCGGGGTTCGTGAGGGTCACGGGGTGGGTGCCTTTCGCATGACGCCGAGAGGGGGCGCTCCTCGTGGGAGCGCCCCCGGTCGTGCATCGGGTTACTTGGTGATGGTCCCGTAGCGGAACTTGAACGACGCGTCGAGGGTGACACCCTTGACGTCCTTGCCGGCGACGGCCACCGACTTGCCCTGGAGGAGCGGCAGGGTCGAGATCTGCTCGGCCTCACGCTCCTGGGCCTGCTCGATGATCTCGGCGCGCTTGGCCGGGTCCGACTCCTGCTGCTCGTCGGCGATCAGACCCTGGATGGTCGGGTCGTCGTAGTGGTTCTGCACGAAGTTGTCCTTCGTGAAGAACGGCGAGAGGTAGTTGTCGGCGTCCGAGAAGTCCGGGAACCAGCCGAGCTGGTACAGCGGGTAGGCGTCCTTCGTGCGCTCGACCGCGTAGGTCGTGTACACCGTCGACTGGATGTTGACGGTGAACAGGCCCGAGTCCTCGAGCTGGGTCTTCAGCGTGGCGTACTCGTCGTCCGAGGCAGAACCGTAGTGGTCCGGCGAGTACTGGATGTCGAGCTCGACCTTGCCGGTGACACCCGCGTCGGCGAGGGTCTTCTTCGCCTTGTCGACGTCCGGGGCACCGTTGCCGTCGCCGTAGAGCGACTTGAACGGCGTCGCGGCACCGGTCAGGCCGTCCGGCACCATCGAGTAGACGGGCGTGTAGGTGTTGTCGTAGACCTCCTCCGCGAGCTCGTCACGGTCGACGACGTCCGCCACGGCCTGACGCACGGCGAGGGCCTTGGCCTCGTCGGCGCCGTCCTGGTCGGTGCCGAACGGCTGCGTCGCGAAGTTGAAGACGACGTAGCGGATCTCGCCGCCGGGGCCGTCGATGACCTGCAGGTCCTCGTCCTTGCGGAGCGAGGAGATGTCGGTCGGGGTCAGCGAGCGGTACGCCACGTCGACGTCGCCCTGCTGCACCGCGAGCTTGAGGTCCGTCTCCTTGGTGAAGTACTGGGCGGTGACGTCCTTCGTCTTCGCCTTGTCGAGCACGCCGTCGTACTTCTCGTTCGCCTCGTAGGCGATGAGGTCGTTCTCCTTGTAGGAGGTGATCTTGTACTGGCCGGCGAAGGCGTTGCCCTTGACGATGTCGTCCGCGCTCGTCAGCTCGGTCGCCGAGAAGACGTCCTCGTCGACGATCGGGCCGGCGGGGCTCGAGAGCACCTGGGGCCAGGTCTGGTCGGCGTGGTCGAGGTTGAACACGACGGTGGTGTCATCCGGCGTGTCGATGCTCTTGAGGTTCGCGAGCAACGACCACGGGCCGTTGTCGTTCTTGATCTTCAGGTCGCGGTCGAACGAGAACTTGACGTCGCTCGACGTGAGCGGGTTGCCGTTGGCGAACTCGAGGCCCTTCTTCAGGGTGACCTCGTACGTCGTCGGGTCGGTGAACTCGCCCTTGGTGGCGATGTCCGGCTCGACGTCCGGGCTCCCGGTCGGCGTGTTCATGAGGAACGGGAAGACCTGGTTCTGCACGGCGAACGAGCCGTTGTCGTACGAGCCGGCCGGGTCGAGCGACGTGATCTTGTCGGTCGTACCGATGATCAGGCCGTTCAGGTCGCCGGAGCCGCCGCTGGTGCCGCCTGCGCAGCCGGTGAGCACGAGCGCGGTCGCCGCTGCTCCGGTGCCGAGCGCCAGGGTGCGCTTGCCCCATGTGGAAACGGATGCCATGTCCGATTGCCTCTCTGATGTGGTTGCAAGAGTCCCGGGACCGAGGTGGAACGGGCTGTGACCGGCCGCGGGGACGTTCAATGGTCACACCCTGTCAGACAACTGGCGGCCCCGGGAGCGGATTGTTTACACCGCTGTAACGCACGATCGCGTCTCGCGGTGCACGATCGGAGGCAGTGTGCCCGGCGCGGCGCGCAGGTTCGTTGCGCCCCTGGCGGTGAGTTGCGTCGGGCAACTCCGCGAGATGACGGGCCTGACGGGCCGCGGGCGGACGCGCGACCGCTGGTCGGGATCAGGCTCCCGGGGTGTCCGCGCGGAGGCGCATCCGCTGCGCGTCGAGGTCGACGAGTTGCCGCTGCACATCCGCCCGGCGCTCCTGGTCGGACGGGTCGGTGCGCTGCAGCTGTCCGAGCAACGACGCCTTCCGTGCGAGCAGGTCGCGTTCCACGAGGGCGACGACGATCCCCCGGCAGTAGATGGCGAGGTCCTCGTCGGACCGCGCCGGGATGGGCGCGAGCGCGAGCTCCTGCACGAGCGACCGGAACGGCGTCGGCACGTCACCGAGCAGCTTGTCGAGCCACGCCCGGTCCCCCACCGCGTCGATGTTCGCCACGACGGCGTCGCGCACCACCGACAGCATCCGGGCCGAGAACGTCGCCGACGCCGCCAGACCGAGCAGCGGCGCGCCGACGGACTGCGGCTGCTGCACCATCGCCATCACGGCGTCGCGCTCCATGCGGGCGATCGGGTCGTCCGGCAGGGAGCGGAGACTCGCCTGCGGTTCCTCGGGGATGCTCGACGCCTCACCCTGGCCGCCGTGTCCGCCGGCCGGGCCGACGTGTCCGGCGCTGGCCGAGCCTCCTGTGCGGTGGTCCGAGCCGCTGTCGGCCGGACGGCGACGCGCGGCCGCGACCGCGCGTCGGACGTCCTCGATGTCCATCCCGAGCCATCCGGCGGTGTTCCGGATGTATCCGTCGGCGAGGGCGCGGTCTCGGATGCCCGCGATCACCGGAGCGGACTCGCGGAGCCCACCGACCCGGCCCTCGACGGTGTCGAGGTCGTGGCCGTCCAGGCGTCGCCGGATCATGAACTCGAACATCGGTCGGCGGTTCTCGACGAGCCGCCGGATCGCGTCGTCCCCGCGGGCCAGCCGCAGGTCGCAGGGGTCGAGCCCGCCCGGAGCGACCGCGACGTAGGTCTGCGACGCGAAGCGCTGCTCCTCGGCGAAGGCGCGCGACGCCGCGCGCTGACCGGCCTCGTCCGGGTCGAACGTGAAGACGATCTGACCGAGCTGCGACACGTGCTGTGCGGCCGAGTCACCGAGCATCGGGCGGAGGACCTTGATGTGGTCGACGCCGAACGACGTCCCGCAGGTCGCCACTGCCGTCGTGATGCCCGCCAGGTGGCAGGCCATGACGTCGGTGTAGCCCTCGACGATGACGACCTGCTTGCCCTTCGCGATCTCCTTGCGGGCGAGGTCGATGCCGTAGAGCACCTGGCTCTTGTGGTAGATCGGCGTCTCCGGCGTGTTGAGGTACTTCGGCCCCTTGTCGTCCTCGAGCAGCCGCCGTGCGCCGAAACCGATCGTGGCCCCCGTGACGTCCCGGATCGGCCACATGAGCCGTCCGCGGAACCGGTCGTACGGGGAGCGGTCGCCCTGGCTGACCAGGCCCGCGGCGACGATCTCGTCGATGCTGAAGCGGAGGCCGCGCAGGTGGTCCTTGAGCGCGTCGAAGGACTTCGGGGCGAAGCCGACGCCGAAGTGCTGCGCCGCCGCCGGGTCGAAGCCGCGCTCCCCGAGGAACCGGCGAGCCGGCTCGGCCGCAGCGGTCGTCAGCTGCGCGGTGAAGAACGACTGCGCTGCCTCGTTCGCCGCGATGAGCCGGGCGCGGGCGTTGTAGTCGGTGCGGGGCCCGTCGCCCTCCTCGTAGTGGAGCGTGAAGCCGATCTTGGCGGCCATCCGCTCGACGGCCTCCTGGAACGTCGTGTGGTCCTGCGACATCAGGAAGCTGAAGACGTCGCCGTCCTCGCCGCACCCGAAGCAGTGGTAGCGACCGACCTGAGGCCGCACGTGGAACGAGGGCGTCCGCTCGTCGTGGAAGGGGCAGAGGCCCTTCAGCGAGCCGACGCCGGCGGACTTCAGTGTGACGTAGTCGCCCACGACGTCGGCGATGTCCACGCGCGCGCGGACCTCGTCGATGTCGTTCCGCGCGATCAGGCCAGCCACCCCACGATTCTAGTTCGCACGGACCGACGCCGGCCGACCGGTGCAGAGCGGCCGGGGCCGCGCGGCCGCTCAGACGGCGATGTGCACCGTTTCGCGCTCCCCCACGACCATCCGCTTGTGCCAGGCGAGCGCCCCCTGGTCCGTGAGGCTGGCGACCTGGTCGACGACCGCGCGCGACCTGCCCTGGTCGTCGTCGGCGGCACGCCAGTCGGCGGCGAAGCCCGGCTCGAGGGCGTCGTCACCACGTGCCGCCAGTGCGTCGAGCAGCTCGGTCAGGATCCGGCGCTGGTCCTCGTAGACCGGCTGACGATCGCCGTGCGTCATCACGAAGGCCGCGACGATGCCCTTGAGGACCGCGATCTCGCCGATGATCTCGGGTGGGGTGACGACGCTCGCCGCGAACCGCACGAGCGAGCCCGAGGCGTAGGACTCCCGCGTCGCGGTCGTCGCGGTGCGGGCGAACCGCCCGATGAGCTGGCTCGTCAGGTTCTTCAGACGTGCCTGGTCCTGCCGCGAGCCGTCGTACGAGGTCATCCACAGCGACATCCCGCGTAGCCGGTCGAACGCCTCGAGCAGTTCGTCCCGGCTCAGGTCGTCACCGACCCAGGCGTGCATGGCCGTGACGATGTCGTTCTCCCCGACGCGGTCCCCGAGCGCGGCGACGTCGATGAACCCCGCGACGACGGCGTCCTCGAAGTCGTGCACGGAGTACGCGATGTCGTCGGACAGGTCCATCACCTGCGCCTCGATGCAGCGTTGGCGGCGGGGTGCGCCGGCGCGGAGCCAGGCGAACGCCTCGTGGTCGTCGTCGTAGAAGCCGAACTTCGTGCGACCCGAGGACGCTTCACCGACGCCCTGCGACGCCGGCCACGGGTACTTGCAGCTCGCGTCGAGGGACGCACGGGTGAGGTTGAGCCCGTACGCACGCCCGTCGTCGCCGTAGACCTTCGGCTCGAGGCGGGTGAGCAGGCGGAGGGTCTGGGCGTTCCCCTCGAACCCGCCGATGTCGGCTGCCCACGCGTTCACCGCGGTCTCGCCGTTGTGTCCGAAGGGCGGGTGCCCGATGTCGTGCGCCAGGCAGGCGGTGTCGACGACGTCCGGGTCGAGACCCAGGCTGTCGGCGAGCTCACGTCCGACCTGGGCGACCTCGAGGGAGTGCGTCAGGCGGTTGCGGGCGAAGTCGAGCCCGGTCGTCGGACTGAGGACCTGCGTCTTGGCGGCGAGTCGGCGGAGCGCGCTGGAGTGCAGCAGGCGCGCACGGTCACGCGCGAAGTCGCTCCGCCGGCTGCTGTGCTGCTCGGGGAACCACCGGTCCGCATCGGCCGGACCGTACGACGAGGTGGCGCTCATCCGCCGCTGTGGTGCATCTCGGCGGCGGCGAGGACCTTGCGGAACTCGGCGTCGACGTCGCGGCTCTCGAGCCAACGGTCCGGCAGCGCGGTCTTCTTGGGGTGCCCGGCACGACCGCGCGGGCCCTCGACGTCGGCGCCCGGGTACGGGGCGCTCCAGTCGAGCTTGCCGAGCAGGTCGTCGATCTCCTGCAGGCTGGACGCCATCGCCAGGCCGGATCGGACCTCACCACCGATCGGGTAGCCCTTGAAGTACCAGGCCACGTGCTTCCGGATGTCCCGGCAGCCGTGCTCCTCGGACTCGAAGAACTCGACGAGCAGTTCGGCGTGCCGGCGGAACGCGACCGCGACGTCGCCGAGGCTCGGGGCCGCGCGGAGGTCCTCACCCCGGAAGGCCGCCGCGAGGTCGCCGAAGAGCCAGGGTCGGCCCAGGCAGCCGCGTCCGACCACGACGCCGTCGCAGCCGGTCTCGTCGACCATCCGCAGGGCGTCGGCGGCGGACCAGATGTCGCCGTTGCCGAGCACCGGGATGTCGGTGACGGTCTCCTTGAGGGTCGCGATCGCCGACCAGTCCGCCTGCCCCGAGTAGTGCTCGTTGGCGGTCCGAGCGTGCAGCGCGACGCTCGCGACACCGGCGTCACGGGCGATCTTCGCAGCGTCGAGGTACGTCAGGTGGTCGCCGTCGATGCCCTTGCGCATCTTGACGGTCACCGGGACGTCCCCCGCGGCCTTGACCGTCTTGGTGACGAGGTCGCGGAACAGCTCGAGCTTCCAGGGGAGGGCTGCCCCGCCGCCCTTGCGCGTGACCTTCGGCACGGGGCAGCCGAAGTTGAGGTCGATGTGGTCCGCCCGGTCCTCGCCGACCAGGATCGTGGCGGCTTCGGCGACGGTGTTCGGCTCGACGCCGTACAGCTGGATCGACCGCGGGGTCTCGGACTCGTGGTGCCGGATGAGCCGCATCGACTCGGGTGTCCGCTCGACCAGGGCACGGGAGGTGATCATCTCGCACACGTACAACCCGGCGCCGTACTCACGGCAGAGGCGGCGGTACGCCATGTTCGTGATGCCGGCCATCGGGGCGAGCACGACGGGCGCATCGACCTGGATCGGTCCGATGCGCAGGGGCGCTGCTGCTTGTGTGATCGTCATACCTTCCTCATCCTCCCACGTCGCCGCCCGCCGGTAGCGTTCTCCACATGACCGTTCCCGCCGCCGTCGCCCGCTTCGATGCCGACGCCGCCGCCCGAGGCCTGGACGTCCAGGTCGTCGAGCGTCCCGCAGCCGACTCCCTCGAGGGCGCCGCGGCCCTGCTCGGCATCGACCCGGGCGACATCGTGAAGACCCTGGTCGTGAAACGGCACGACGGCGGGTTCCTGCTCGCGCTGGTCCCCGGGGGCCGGAGCATCGCCTGGAAGAAGCTCCGCACCGTCGTCGGCGTGAACAAGCTGTCGATGCCCGACGCGGCCACCGCCCTCGAGGCCAGCGGCTACGAACGCGGCACCATCACCCCGATCGGCGCGACGGGCGAGCTGCCGGTCTTCGCCGACGAGCGCGTGCTCGGTCGGCGGGTCGCCCTCGGCGCGGGGCGCCACGGCGCGAGCGCCTTCGTGGACGGCGACGCACTCGTCGCGGCCTACGGTGCGACGGTCGCCGACATCACCGACGAGGAGCCGGCGCGCCCCTGAGGAGCGTCCCGCATCGCCGGCCGCGCGCCCGGACCGGCGATCGGCCCGGCTCCGCCGACGGCACCCCGCGGGAACCCGGCGCAGTGTGCGGACCGGGGCGCGAACGAGGACGGCGTCAGTCCGGGACCTCGGACCAGTCCCCCTCGGCACCCGGCACGAAGCACGAGTCGCCCTCGCAGACGGGGGCGCCGCCGGGCGTCACGAACGTCAGCAGCGCAGGCCGGCTCTCGGAGCCAGCCGGGAGGCCCGACCCACCGGACAGCGGGACCGACGCGCCCGTCATCGGGTCACCTCGGCGTCCGCTGCCGCGTCGTCCTCGGCGCGCTGGGCGGCCTCGGCCATCTCGGCCGGTGTCGACTCCCGGAGCGCCACCACCTGGCGGAGGACCTCCTCGAACGCGGCCGGGTCCTGCGCCCCGGAGACGCCGTACTTGCCGTCGATGACGAAGAACGGGACACCGTTGATGCCGTACGCCTGCGCCTGGGCCTGGTCCGCACGGACGGCCGCGAGCTGCGCGTCGTCGCGGAGGGTGGCGATCACCTCGTCGCGGTCGAGTCCGACCTCGGCGGCGAGGTCGGCCAGGGACTCGTCCTGGCCCACGTGCTCGCCGCGCTCGAAGTAGCCGGCGAAGAGGCGCTCGACCATCTCGAGCTGCTTGCCGTGCTGCTTGGCGACGTGGATCACCTGGTGCGCCTTGACGGTGTTCGTGTGCCGCAGGGCGTCGTAGTCGTAGTGCAGGTCGACCTGGGCGGCGATGCCGGCGACCTGGTCGATCATCTGCTGGGCCTGCTGCACGGGCAGGCCCTTGTGCTGCGAGAGGAACTCGGCCTCGGTGCCCTCGAAGTCGACAGGCGTGTCCGGGCTCAGTTCGAAGGAGTGGTACTCGACCTCGACCGGTCCGCCGAACGCGGCGACGCCCGCCTCGAACTTGCGCTTGCCGATGTAGCACCAGGGGCAGGCGATGTCCGACCAGACATCGACCTTCACGGAGTCGTTCATGCTGAGCTCAACGCGGGCACGGGCGCGGCATTCCCCGTGGGTCGGGCGGCCCGGCGTCGTCCGACTGGGCACGACGGGAACCGCCCCGGACCACGGGATCCCGTGGTCCAGGCGGTTCCTGTCGTGCGAGTCCGATCGGCGCCGGATGGGCCGCGGGCGCCGAGCGCGGCGCGCTACGCGCCGAGCAGCCGCTCCGCCAGGTACCCCTGCAGGCGGTCGAGCGAGACACGCTCCTGGCCCATCGTGTCGCGCTCGCGCACGGTCACGGCCTTGTCCTCGAGCGTGTCGAAGTCCACCGTGATGCAGAACGGCGTGCCGATCTCGTCGTGGCGACGGTAGCGGCGACCGATCGCCCCGGCGTCGTCGAAGTCGACGTTCCAGTTCTTGCGCAGGTCGTCGGCCAGGCCGCGGGCGACCGGCGAGAGCTGCTCGTTCCGGGACAGCGGCAGGACCGCGGCCTTGACGGGTGCCAGGCGCGGGTCGAGACGCAGGACCGTGCGCTTGTCGACGCCGCCCTTCGCGTTCGGAGCCTCGTCCTCGGAGTACGAGTCGAGCAGGAACGCCATGAGCGCACGGGTCAGGCCGAACGACGGCTCGATGACGTACGGCACGTACTTCTCGTTGGCGGCCTGGTCGAAGTACCGGAGGTCCTGCCCCGACGCCTCGATGTGGTTCTTCAGGTCGAAGTCGGTGCGGTTCGCGACGCCCATGAGCTCTCCCCACTCGGTGCCGGCGAAGCCGAAGCGGTACTCGATGTCGGCGGTCGCGTCCGAGTAGTGCGCGCGCTCTCCGTCCGGCACGTCGAAGCGGCGCAGGTTCTCCGGGTCGATGCCGAGGTCGGTGTAGAACGCGACGGCGTCGGCGATCCACTGCTCGTAGTGCTCCTGGGCCGAGGCCGGCGGCACGAAGTACTCGATCTCCATCTGCTCGAACTCACGGGTGCGGAAGATGAAGTTGCCCGGTGTGATCTCGTTGCGGAACGCCTTGCCGACCTGGCCGATGCCGAACGGGGGCTTCATGCGGCTGGTCGTGACGACCTGCGCGAAGTCGACGAAGATGCCCTGCGCGGTCTCGGGGCGGAGGAAGTTCAGGCCCTCTTCCGACTCCACAGGGCCGAGGTAGGTCTTGAGCATGCCGGAGAACTCGCGGGGCTCGGTCCACTCGCCGCGGGTGCCGCAGTTCGGGCAGGCGATCTCGGCCATGCCGCCTTCGGGGGCGCGGCCCTTCTTCGCCTCGAACGCCTCGAGCAGGTGGTCCTCGCGGAACCGGTGGTGGCAGTGCAGGCACTCCACCAGCGGGTCGGTGAAGGTCGCGACGTGGCCGGAGGCCTCCCACACCTTGCGGGGCAGGATGACGGCGGAGTCGAGGCCGACCATGTCGCCACGGCCGCGGACGAACCGCTGCCACCACTGGCGCTTGATGTTCTCCTTGAGCTCCACGCCGAGGGGGCCGTAGTCCCACGCCGAACGGGAGCCTCCGTAGATCTCCCCCGACTGGAAGACGAACCCACGGCGCTTGGCCAGGGCGATGACGCTGTCGAGACGGGAGGGCTGTGCCACGGGGAGCTCCTGTGTTCGCCGAGCTGGGTGCTCGGTGTTGCGGGCGGACCCGGCAATGCTAGCGGCCCGGGAGGCCCGCCCCGGCTCCGCCACCGCTCGTCCCGGTCACGACGTGGCCGGCTCCACCCCCGCCAGCGCCGCCGCCACGGCGGTCACGTCGTCCTCGTCGTTCCAGTGGTGGAACGCGACGCGGAGCCGTCCGGCCCGTCCCGAGGCCGTGAGCCCTGCGGCGGTGAGGCCACGCAGCCGGGTCCCGTCGGCATCCGGGAACGTGACGATCGCCTGCCCGTCCGCACCGCTGCCGGCCGCGACGCCGGTGCCGGCCGCGGCAGCGGCAGTGCGACCTTGCCGCGGTGACCCGAGCGCGTCGCAGAGCCGGTCCGCGAGACCGGTGGCGTGCCTCCAGGCCGCACCCGGGTCGAGCGAGACCGCGTGCCGGAGCGCCGCCACGGCGCCCGGCCACGCCTGCCAGGCCGGGGAGACGTCGAAGCGGCGGGCGTCGTCGGCCAGGCGCATCGTCGGGCCGTAGCAGGAGGACCACACTTCCTCGCCCGCGTACCACCCGGCCTGGACGGGGCGGAGCCGGCCGAGCGCGGTGTCGGACAGTGTCATGAAGGCGACGCCGCGCGGGGCGCAGAGCCACTTGTACGCGTGCGTGAGCGTCACGTCGAACGGCGCCGCCGACACGGGCAGCACGCCGGCGGCCTGGGTGAGGTCGCACAGGGTGAGCGCACCGACGCGTCGGGCGGCCGCGACGACCGGCTCGGGATCGGTGACGACCCCGGTGGCGGACTGCACGGCGGACCAGGCGACGAGTGCGGTGTCGGGTCCGACGGAGTCGGCGAGGCGGTCGAGGGGGACGCTGCGGACGCGGACGCCGCGATGGGACTGGACGAGGAAGGGGAACACGACGGAGCTGAAGTCGCCGTCGGGGACGACCACCTCGGCCCCGTCGGGCAGGGCGTCGGCCACGACGGCGGCCATCACCGACGTCTGTGAACCGGTCGCGACCCGCGCCGCCGGGATGCCGACGAGGTCGGCGAACAGGGCGCGCCCCTCCTCGACGAGGGCGCCGTAGTGGGCGGGGGACGTCTCGGCGCGCGACCACGCGCCGAGGTCGGCGCGCTGCGCGGCGAGGGTGCCGAGCGTCGGGAGGCCTGCAGTGCACGCCGCGAGGTAGCCGCGGCCGTCGGGGAACGAGTCCATGTCCGACAGGCTCGCCCCGCAGACGTCATCACACCAGGGGCTGTGCGTTGTGTCACCGGTAACATCACGTGATGGACGAGATCGACCCGCAGCTGCTCCGGGTGCTCCGCGCCGTGGCTGACGGTGGCTCGATCACCCGCGCCGCCGCCGCACTCGGGTCGAGCCAGCCCGCCGTGAGCCAGCTGCTGACCCGGGCCGAGCAGCGCCTCGGGCACGCACTCGTCCTCCGCGGTGGACGTGGTGCGACACTCACGCACGCCGGCCAGGTGCTCGCCGACCACGCCCTGCACGTGCAGGCGGCGCTGACGGCCGCACGGGAGGACCTCGACGCGGTCGGCGGACTCACCCGCGGCCGCGTCCGGCTCGCCGGGTTCCCGAGCGCTTCGTCTGCCCTCGTCCCCGCCGTGCTCGCCCGGATGGCGTCGACGGCCCCGGGTTTGCACACCTCGTACGTCGAGGTCGAACCACCCGAGGCGCTCGACCTGGTGCGCAGTGGCGCGGTCGACGTCGCCCTCACCTTCACCTACGTCGGCGACGAGGTCGGAACCGTCCCGGACCCCGGCCTCGTCACCCGCGCGCTCGGCCGCGACCCGCTCGCGCTGGTGACGCCGGCCGATGCGAGCCGACCGGGAGGCCCGGGCCCCGTCCGCGCCGGTGGCTCCACCGTCGTGGACCTCGCGTCCCACCGCGACGCCCGCTGGATCGGCGGTTGCCCGCGCTGCCGTGGTCACCTGCTCGCCTCGTGCGCGACGGCGGGGTTCACGCCGGACATCGTCCTCGAGACCGACAACGCGGCCGCGGTCGTGGGGCTCGTGGCTGCCGGACTCGGGGTGGCACTGCTCCCCCGGCTGGCGCTCGCCACCGCGGTCGTCCCCGCCGGTGTCGCCGTCGACCCCGTGGACGACGACCTGGCCCGCCGTGTCGAGGTCGTCGTCGCCCGCGGGGCAGACCGGGTGCCGAGCGTCCGGGCGGCGCTCGACGCCGTGCGCTCCGCGGCGCACCTCCTCGCCTGACCGGATGGTCGGTCCGCTGCGCGAGCCGAGGCTCGGCGCCGCCCGTCGGGGCGGGCAGGCGGCTAGGCCGTCGGGGTGTCCACCGCGCCGCCGTACCGACGGTCGCGGCTGGCGTACTCCTCGATCGCTCCCCAGAGGTCGGAGCGACGGAAGTCCGGCCAGAGCCGGTCGAGGAACACCATCTCGGCGTAGGCCGACTGCCAGAGCAGGAAGTTGCTCGTCCGCTGCTCGCCGGAACTCCGGAGGAACAGGTCGACGTCCGGCAGCTCGGGGACGTACAGCCGCTTCGCCAGGGTCTTCTCCGTGACCTGGCTCGGCTTGAGGCGTCCGGCGGCGACGTCGTCCGCGATCGAGCGCACGGCGTCCGCGATCTCGTTGCGGCCGCCGTAGTTGACGCACATGGTCAGCGTGAGGACGTCGTTGTCCGCGGTCATCTGCTCCGCGGTCTGCAACTCGTCGATGACGCTGCGCCACAACCGCGGGGTCCGACCGGCCCACCGGACGCGGACGCCCCACTCGTGCAGCTGGTCGCGGCGGCGACGGATGACGTCCCGGTTGAAGCCCATGAGGAAGCGGACCTCTTCGGGTGACCGCTTCCAGTTCTCGGTCGAGAACGCGTAGGCCGACACGTGCGTCACGCCGATCTGGATCGCCCCGGCGACGACGTCGAGCAACGAGGCCTCGCCGGCCTTGTGCCCCTCGATGCGCGTCAGCCCGCGCTGGTTCGCCCACCGGCCGTTGCCGTCCATCACGATCGCGACGTGCTCCGGGACGAAGCGCTTCGGGATGGTGGGCGGCTGCTCGTCCGTCCAGTCGACCGGCAGGAAGGGTTCCGGCTCGGCAGCGGGACGGCGAGGGCTCATGCGCGGGTTCCTTCGGGGCCGGGGGCGGGATCAGGGCCGTGGTCGTCCGGGGTCGGCACGGGAGGCGCCGGCACCGCTGCGACCGCCGCCGGCACTCCGCCGGGGTGCGGCGCCAGCGGCGAGGGGTGCTCGGTGCGGTCGACGTGCGGCAACGACCTGAGCGATCGTTCCAGGTGCCACTGGGCGTACGCCGCCACCACGCCGGAGGCCCGCGACCTGGTGCGCTCGTCGGTCGCGTCGACACTGCCCCAGTCCCCCGCCAGCAGCTGCCCGAGGACGGCCAGCGTCGCCGGGTCCAGGCGGGGCGTGCCGGGAGGCGCGGCCGCGTCCGCCACGACGCCGCCGAGCTGCACGACGAAGGCCGAGTGCGGCCCGGGCTCCCCCGTGACCGCGCAGTCGCTGAACGAGGGCGCCCAGCCGGCGATGCTCATCGCCCGGAGCAGGTACGAGTCGAGGGTCGCGCTCGGTTGGTGCTCCCCGCGCGACAGCGACCGCAGGGCCCCGACGAGCAACAGGTACTGCTGCAGTCCGGCGTCCGCCTCGCTCAGCCGGTCCGCGGTCTCGACCATCGCGCTCGCTGCCGTGTACGCGCCGTAGTCGGCCACGATGCGGGCGCCGTACGCGCCCAGGGACTCGGCCTGCGTGACGATGTCGAGCGACCGGCCCTCGTAGAACTGGGCGTCGACGACCATGAACGGTTCGAGCCGCGAGCCGAACTTCGATGCCGTGCGCCGGACGCCCTTCGCGACGGCGCGGATCTTGCCGTGCTCCCGGCTGAGCATCGTGACGATGCGGTCGGCTTCACCGAGCTTGTGGGTGCGCAGCACGACGCACTCGTCCCGGTACAGCGGCATGTCCCCAGTATCCCCCGCGCCGCCGACACCTCCCGCTCGCCACCGCCGACACTGCCGAGCCGCACCGCGCCTCCCGGCTGCGCTGCGATGCGCCACCGGACGCACATCCCGCCCCGTCGGAACGGGGCGCGATGTGCGGAACGGGTGCGACCACGGCGAGTAAGCCGCCGCGGCGTCAGGCGGAGACGAGCTCCGGCGTGCCGGAGGCCGCGCCCGCGCGGACGGCCCGGTTCACCGCGGAGACGATCGCCTTGAGCGACGCGGTCGCGATGTCGGCGTCGATCCCGACGCCCCAGAGACGGACCCCGTCGACGTCGAGCTCGACGTAGGACGCGGCCTGCGCGTCCCCGGAGGCACTCATCGTGTGCTCCGAGTAGTCGTACAGCGTGACGGCGACGCCCTGCTCCTTCATCACCGTCAGGAAGGCGTCGATGGGACCGGTCCCGACGGCTTCGGCGGTGACGGTGCCCTCGTCGACGCGCATCGCGACCGAGAGCTTCGTCGTGCCGTCGAAGTCGCTCGACGTCGCGGTCTTCGTGATCTCGTAGCGGCCCCACTTGTCGTCGTCGACGTGCGCGGGCAGGTACTCGTCGTGGAACAGGTCCCAGATCCGCTCCGAGGTGAACTCGCCACCCTCGGCGTCCGTGCGCCGTTGGACGACCCCGGAGAACTCGATCTGCAGCTTGCGGGGCAGGTCGAGCGCGTGGTCGGTCTTCAGCAGGTAGGCGACGCCGCCCTTGCCCGACTGGGAGTTGACGCGGATGACAGCCTCGTACGAGCGGCCGATGTCCTTCGGGTCGACCGGCAGGTACGGCACCGCCCAGACCACGTCGTCGACACCGACGCCCTCGGCCGCTGCCCGGGCCTCGAGCGCCTCGAGGCCCTTCTTGATGGCGTCCTGGTGCGAGCCGCTGAAGGCCGTGTAGACGAGGTCGCCCGCCCACGGCTGGCGCTCCGGTACCGGCAGCTGGTTGCAGTACTCGACCGTGCGCTTGACCTGGTCGATGTCCGACAGGTCCACCTCCGGGTCGATGCCCTGCGTGAACAGGTTCATGCCGAGGGCGACGAGGTCGACGTTGCCGGTGCGCTCCCCGTTGCCGAACAGGCACCCCTCGATGCGGTCGGCCCCGGCCATGTAACCGAGCTCTGCGGCGGCGACGGCGGTGCCGCGGTCGTTGTGCGGGTGCAGCGACAGGATGACGTCCTGCCGGTGGGCGAGGTTGCGCGACATCCACTCGATCGAGTCGGCGTACACGTTCGGCGTCGCCATCTCGACCGTCGCGGGCAGGTTGATGATCACCTTGCGATCGGGGGTCGGCTCGAACACCTCGAGCACGGCGTTGCAGATCTGCACCGCGACCTCGAGCTCGGTGCCCGTGTACGACTCAGGCGAGTACTCGTAGAACACCGTGGTGTCGTGCTGCAGCCGGGCCTCGGCCGCCTTGCACATGTGCGCCCCGGCGACCGCGATGTCGATGACGCCCTGCACGTCGGTGCGGAACACGACCTCACGCTGCACGATGCTCGTCGAGTTGTAGAGGTGCACGATGGCCTGCTTCGCGCCGTCGATCGCCTCGTACGTGCGGTCGATGAGGTGTTCGCGCGCCTGGGTCAGGACCTGGATGGTGACGTCGTCGGGGATCGCGCCCTCGTCGATGAGCGAGCGGACGAAGTCGAAGTCGGTCCGCGAGGCGCTGGGGAACCCGACCTCGATCTCCTTGTAGCCCATCTGCACGAGCAGGTCGAACATCGCCCGCTTGCGTTCGGCGTCCATCGGGTCGATGAGCGCCTGGTTGCCGTCACGCAGGTCGACGGCACACCAGCGCGGTGCACGGTCGATGCGCTTGGTCGGCCAGGTGCGGTCGGGCAGGTCGACGGTGATCTGCTCGGCGAAGGGCACGTACTTGTGGATCGGCATCCCGGAGGGGCGCTGTGCGTTCTGCATCGGTTCGCTTTCGTCGGTGTGGTTCAGGAGCGGCCACGACGGACTCCGCGACGAGGTGGGCCGGTTGTCAGGCCTCGTCGCGGCGACGAAGGAGGAGGAGTGCCGAGGACATCGAGATCACGCTAGCACCGGAGGCGGCGCACGGCCCACCGTGTGACGCGTGGACGCACGGACGGGAGGCGCGGTGCCGACCGGCACCGCGCCTCCCGTCCGTCGTCCCGGCGCGACGACCTCGACCGGTCAGTCGACCGCGAGCGCCTCGGTCGGCGGCACGCGCATCGCCCGCCGGACGGGTGCCACGGTCGCGACGACCGCGAGGACGAGCGCGCCGACGACCACGATCGCGATCGTCAGCGGCGGCAGGACCGGCATGACCGGCGAGCCGAGCGTCCCGAGCAGCGTCTGTCCGCCGAGCCAGCCGTACGCGGTGCCGAGCACGAGCCCGGTGACGACGGCCGCCACGACCATCTGCACGGCCTCGGTGACGATCATCCGGCGGACCTGCGCGCCGGTCAGGCCCAGCACGCGGAGCAGCCCGAGCTCCCGACGGCGCTGCAGCACCCCGAGCGCGAGCGCGTTGACGACCCCGACGGCGGCGATCACGGCGGAGAACCCGACGATGACGCTGACCACCGCGTTGAGCTGCGCGAAGAAGCCCCGCTGCTCCTCGAGCATCGCCGGCGTGATGCCGCTCTGCCCGGACAGCGTGGACTCGGTGACGTGCTGCATGATGCCCAGCGCGACGGCGAAGGTCACCAGGAGCGTGACGCCGATCACGAGGCCGATCGTCGCGCGGGAGGACCGGGCCGGCGCGCGCATGGCGTTGCGGCCCGCGAGCAGGACCACGGGGTCGTTCGCCCCGATCCGGCCGATGGCCTGCAGGACCGGGGGCATCACGATCGTCGCACCGACCGCGACCCCGGCGAAGGACACGAAGCCGCCGAGGGCAGCCGGCAGCACGGCGAGCGGCGTGAGGGCGCTGAGGGCGAGCCCGACCAGGGCGAGGAGCGCGCCGCCGGCCATGAGGACGATGGCCCAGACCTTGCGTGCGGTGCCCGACCGGACGTCCTCGTGGCTGGGTTCGACGCTCGAGGACAGCGCCTGGAGCGGCGTGACCGTGAGCACGCGACGCGAGCCGGCAGCGAAGGCCCCCCACGTGGCGAGGACGACGGCGACGACGGGCAGCACGAGTTCCCACGGCAGGAGCGTGTAGGAGCGGTCGGGCAGGAAGCCGTTGCCGCGCAGGACCGCGACGAAGACGGCGGACAGGCCGGTGCCGACCACCGCGCCGGTGACGGCGCCGAGCAGTCCGACGAGCAACCCGGTCCGGGTGATCCGCGCCCGGAGGGTCGCGCCCGGAGCGCCGACGAGCCGCTGGAGTGCGATCACGCGGGTCTGCCCTGCGATGAGCGTCGCGCAGGTGTTCGCGGTGACGATGGCGCCGACGTAGAGGGCGATCCCCAGGAAGAGCCACCCGATCACGGACAGGATCTCCTTGACCGCCCCGACGTCGTCGAGCCCGGTGGCGGACATCGCCTCGGTGACGATGCCCGGCGCGATGACGAGCGCCGAGCCGAAGGTGGTGCCCAGCGCCGCGACCAGGACGGTGGGCGCGAACTGCCGGATCCCGTTCACGCTGCCGCCTCCATCCCGAGCATCGTCGCCGAGATGTCCGCGGCGGACATGCCCGGACGGTCCCCGACGATGCGGCCGTCGGCGAGGAACAGGATGCGGTCCGCGTTCGCCGCCGCGACCGGGTCGTGCGTGACCATCACGACGCTCTGCCCCCAGTCGGCGACGGCACCGCGGAGGATCGCGAGCACGTCGCGACCCGTGCGGGAGTCGAGGGCGCCGGTCGGTTCGTCGGCGACCACGACCGCGGGCCGCGAGGCCAGCGCACGCGCGATCGCGACGCGCTGCTGCTGTCCGCCGGAGAGCTGGTGCGGCCGATGTGTGAGGCGGTTGCCGAGCCCGAGCATCTCGACGAGCCGGTCGATCCACGCCGACTCCTCGCGGTCGGGCTTGTGCCCGCCGAGCAGGAACGGCAGTCGGATGTTCTCGCTGACGTCGAGGGTCGGCACGAGGTTGAAGGACTGGAAGACGAACCCGAGGCGGCGACGCCGGAGTTCGGTGAGCTCCCGGTCGCCGAGGCCGGTGATGTCCGCGCCGTCGATCGTGATGCGCCCGGAGGACACCTGGTCGAGCCCGGCCGCGACGTGCATGAGCGTCGACTTGCCGGAGCCGGACGGCCCCATCACGGCGGTGAACTCACCTGCCCCGATGTCGACGCTGACGTCGTCGAGCGCCGTCATCCGGCGCGCGGCGTCGCCGTAGTGCTTGGAAACGTGGTCGAGGCGGATGATCGGAGCGTGGTTGGTCATGAGTCCACGATCGCGTCCGGGAGGCCCGCGGCGCGTCCGTCGCCCGACTCGCATCCGTCATCCGCTCGGCTCGGATCGGCGGACGGCGTCCCCCTGACGGATGAGGTGTCAGTCGCCCTTGGTGACGAGTCCGTGCTCGTGCGCGAAGACGACCAAGCGGACGCGGTCCCGCAGCTCGAGCTTCGTGAGGACGCGGGAGATGTGGGTCTTCACCGTGGCCTCGCTGACGTACTCGTGCTTGGCGATCTCGGCGTTGCTGAGCCCCCGCGCCGCGAGGTCGAAGATCTCGCGTTCCCGTGGCGTCAGGTCGGCGAAGGCGGCCGGCGCGCTGGCACGCTGCTCGGCCGGGTCCTCGTACCGGCGGAGGAGTTCCCGCGTCGCCGAGGCCGCGAAGACCGTGGTGCCCGCGTGCACGGTCCGGATGGCGGCGAGCAGGAACTCGGGGTCCGCGTCCTTGAGCACGAACCCGCTCGCCCCGGCCCGGATGGCCTTCGCCGCGGCCTCGTCGAAGTCGAAGGTGGTGAGGACGAGCACCTTGGCGGCGGACCCGCTGGCGATGATGCCGGCGGTGGCGGTGATGCCGTCCATGACGGGCATGCGGACGTCCATGAGCACGACGTCGGGCCGGCTCTGTCGGACGAGTTCGATCCCCTCGGCACCGTCCCCGGCCTCCCCCACGAACTGCAGGTCCGGCTGGGAGCCGATGAGCATCCTGATGCCCGTGCGGAACAGCGCCTGGTCGTCGACGAGGGCGACGCGGATGCGCGGCGCGTCGGCGGTCGTGGTCCGCTCGCTCGTCATCGCGTGCTCGTCACCGTGTTGCTCGTCACCGTGTTGCTCGTCACCTGGGGCTCCGCTCCTGGTTCGTGGACGGGATCGTGTTCCGGGGCATCTGCCCGGTCGACGGCTGGGCCGGCATCCGGACGGCCACGGCGAAGTCCTCGCCGCGGGGTCCCGCTGTCATGCTCCCGCCGGACATCGTGGCACGTTCGCGCATGCCGACGAGCCCGTGCCCGGTCCCGGGGCCCGGGCGGTCGCCCTCGGCCCGCCGGTTCACGACGTCGATCTCGACCGTGTCGGGGCGGTAGGTCAGCCGCGCGCGGACCGGGGCACCGCGCTCCCCGTGCTTGTACGCGTTCGTCAGGCTCTCCTGCACGATGCGGTAGACGGCGAGCTGCGTCGTGGTGGGCAGCGCCGACGGGTCGCCCTGTCGTTCCACCTGCACGTCGAGGCCGACGTCCCGCATCTGTCCGACGAGCTGCTCGATGTCGTCGACGTCCGGGGTGGGGGCCGTGCCCTGCTCGTGCCGGAGGGCGCCGAGCAGTTCGCGGACGTCACCCAGGGCGCGACGGGCCGTGGAGCCGATCGTGCCGAGCGCTTCGTCGGCGACCGCGGGGTCGGCGCGCAGCGCGTACCGGGCGCCGTCCGCCTGCGCGATGACGACCGCGAGCGAGTGCGCCACGATGTCGTGCATGTCCCGCGCGATGCGCACCCGCTCCTGCTCGATCGCGACGGCTCGGTCTGCTCGGGCGGCGTCGCGCTCGGCGAGCAGTTGCGCCTCCCGGCTCATCCGCGCGGAACGGCGGGCGCGGACGGCGAGGCCGGCGAGCCACGGCAGCAGCAGGACGGCCAGGGTGAAGACGAACCACGTGATGCCGTAGTTCACCGACTCCATGAGGGACTCCGGACGACCGCCGATGCCGGAGACACCGTAGATCCGGACCCCCGTGTAGACGCCGGCCAGGACCGCGCCGACCACGGCGGAGACCAGTCCGAGCACCCGGACGCGTCGGCTGCCGTAGACGCTGGTGGTGTACACGACCCCGGCGACCATCGCGTCGGCGATGTTCGGGTCCTGCAGCGTGGCCATCTGGAATGCGGCCGTCACCCATGCGACGGCCAGACCGAGTCCCGGTGCCATCCGGCGGAGGGCGAGCGCCAGCGTCAGCCCGGCGATCGTCCCGAGCCCGGCCACCCCACCGACGTCCGCGCCGGAGAGGACCGTGATGAGGCCGCCCAACACGATGGCCACCGAGACGTCGACGACGATCTGGGTGCGCAGGAGTGGGCGGAACACCACTCCACGGTACGGCGCTCGACCCGACCCCGCGTCCGACGGCGGGATGATCCGGGTCAGAAGCCGAGACGTCCCAGCTGCTTCGGGTCGCGCTGCCACTCCTTGGCGACCTTCACGCGGATGTTGAGGTAGACGTGGCGACCCACGAGCGCCTCGATCTCCGCACGGGCCCGTGTCCCGACGTCCTTGAGTCGCCCGCCCTTGTGCCCGATGACGATCGCCTTCTGGCTGTCCCGCTCGACGAACAGGTTGGCGAAGATGCGCAGCGGGCCGTCCGGGTCGTCGTCGTCGTCCGGCTCGACCACGTCCTCGATGACGACGGCGAGCGAGTGCGGCAGCTCGTCGCGGACGCCCTCGAGCGCGGCTTCGCGGATGAGCTCGCCGATGCGCTCCTCGTCGGTCTCCTCCGTCACGGCCAGGTCGTCGTACAGCTGCGGGGACTCCGGCAGCAGCGACACGACCTCGTCGAGGAGGTCCTCGAGCTGCAGTCCCTCGGTCCCGGAGGTCGGGATGATCGCGTCCCACTCCCGCAACCGCGACACCGCGAGCAGCTGCTCGGCGACCTTCTCCTTGCCGGCGCGGTCGATCTTCGTGACGATCGCGACCTTCTTGGCCCGCGGGTACTGGTCGAGCGTGTCGTTGATGAACCGGTCGCCCGGTCCGATCGGCTCGTTCGCGGGGACGCAGAACCCGATGACGTCGACGTCACCGAGCGTGGACTGCACAAGGTCGTTGAGGCGCTCCCCGAGGAGGGTCCGGGGGCGGTGCACCCCGGGGGTGTCCACGACGATCACCTGTCCGTGCGGACGGTGCACGATCCCGCGGATCGCCCGTCGTGTCGTCTGCGGCTTCGACGAGGTGATCGCGACCTTCTGCCCGACGAGGGCGTTCGTCAGCGTCGACTTGCCGACGTTCGGACGACCGACGAAGGAGACGAACCCCGCGCGGTAGAGCGCGGTGGTCTCGGGTGCGGCGTCGGTTCCGGAGTCGGTCATGTGGTTCGTGTTCCCGTCGTGGAGTGGTCGGTGTCGCCGAAGGCCTGCTCGGCGGACTCGAGGTCGGCGGTGCGCTCCGCCAGGACCGTGATGAGGTGACGCCGCTTGCCCTCGACCCGGTCGGCCGTCAGCACGACGCCGGACACCGTCACGGTGTCCCCGGCGGACGGCAGGTGCCCGAGTTCCTTGGTGAGCAGGCCCCCGACGGTGTCGACGTCGTCGTCGTCGAGCTCGATGCCGAACAGGTCCCCGAGCTCGTCGATGGACAGCCGGGCGGAGATGCGCCAGTGCCCGGGTCCGATCTCGGCCCGGTCGACCACGGTGCGGTCGTACTCGTCGGAGATGTCGCCGACGAGCTCCTCGATGAGGTCCTCCATCGTCACGAGCCCCGCGACGCCGCCGTACTCGTCGACCACGAGGACGAGGTGGTTCTTGGCCAGCTGCATGTGCCGGAGGGTCTCGTCCGCCGGTTTCGACTCCGGCAGGAACTCCGCCGGGCGGAGCATCGTCCGCACGGCCCGCGTGCCCACCTCGGGCCGCTCGTACAGGGCGCGGGCGAGGTCACGGAGGTAGGCCACGCCGAGCACGTCGTCGCTGTCCCGGCCGGTCACCGGCATCCGGGAGACGCCGGTCGCGAGGAACTGCTCCATCACCGCGGCGACGGTGTCGTGCGCGTCCGCGGTCACCATGTCGGTCCGGGGCACCATGACCTCGCGGACGAGGGTGTCGCTGAACGCGAAGACCGAGTGGATGAGCTCACGGTCGTCCGCTTCGAGCACGTTGCTCTCGGTCGCCTCGTCGACGAGTGAGAGCAGCTGCTCCTCGCTCGAGACGCTCGAGGCGCTGCGGACACGACCCGGCGTCACCCGGTCGCCGATCGCCACGAGGAGACCGGCGAGCGGTCCGAGCACGATGCGCACGCCGCGGACGAGGCCCCCGGTGGCGGCGATGATGCCCTCGGCATGGGCCCGACCGACGCTCCGCGGGCTCGAGCCGACGAGCACGAACGACACCGCGGTCATCACGGCTGCGGACACGATCAGCGCGAGCCACCACGTGTCGAACACCGTGACGAGCGCGATCGTCACGAGCACCGCCGCCGCCGTCTCGGCGAGCACGCGGAAGAAGTTGAGGGCGTTGACGTGGGCACCGGGGTCGTCCGCCAGCGCCTCGATCGCGCGACGACGCTTGCTGCCGCGGGCGATCTCCTCGAGGTCGGCGCGCGAGAGCACCGACAGGGCGGAGTCGGCGGCCGCGAGCAGTCCGCCGAGGACCACCAGCACGAACGCCACCGCGAGCAGGACGGCGACGAGGAACACTGCGGTCACCGCCCCCGGCGCGCGGCGGCGAAACCACGGAGGATCTCGCCCTGCAGGCCGAACATCTCGGCCTTCTCGTCCGGCTCCGCGTGGTCGAAGCCGAGCAGGTGGAGCACCCCGTGGCACGTGAGCAACAGGATCTCGTCGAGGGTCGAGTGTCCGGCGGTCTTCGCCTGCTCCTCGGCCACCTGCGGGCAGACCACGATGTCGCCGAGGAGCCCGGCGGGGGTCGGCTCGTCCTCGGTGCCCGGGCGGAGTTCGTCCATCGGGAAGCTCAGGACGTCGGTCGGACCGGGCTCGTCCATCCACCGGATGTGCAACTGCTCCATCGCGCCCTCGTCCACGAAGACGATCGCGAGCTCGGCGTCCGCGTGCACGTGCATGGCGTCCAGCGCGAACGCGGCGAGCCGCTGCACCGCGTCCTCGTCGACCGCCACGCCCGACTCGTTGTTGAGCTCGATGCTCACCGGTTGCCTCCTCGGCGGTCGTCCTGGTGCTGGGAGCGGTGCCCGGCCTGCTCGGGGAGACGTTCTTCGTCGTACTGCGTGTACGCGTCGACGATGCGGCCCACCAGCGTGTGGCGGACGACGTCCTCGCTGCCGAGCCGGGCGAAGTGGATGTCGTCGACGTCGTCGAGGATGCGCGTGACGAGGCGCAGACCCGAGACGTTGCCGGGCAGGTCGATCTGGGTGATGTCACCCGTGACCACCATCTTCGAGCCGAAGCCGAGACGCGTCAGGAACATCTTCATCTGCTCGGGCGTGGTGTTCTGCGCCTCGTCGAGCACGACGAACGAGTCGTTCAGCGTCCGCCCACGCATGTACGCCAACGGCGCGACCTCGACCGTGCCGGCGGCCAGGAGCTTCGGGACCAGCTCGGGGTCCATCATCTCGTTGAGCGCGTCGTACAGCGGACGGAGGTACGGGTCGATCTTGTCCGTGAGCGTGCCGGGCAGGAACCCGAGCCGCTCGCCGGCCTCCACCGCGGGGCGGGTGAGGATGATCCGGGTGACCTCGCGCCGCTGCAACGCCTGGACGGCCTTCGCCATCGCCAGGTAGGTCTTGCCGGTGCCGGCGGGGCCGATGCCGAACGTGATCGTGTTCTCGTCGATCGCATCGACGTACGCACGCTGCCCGTCGGTCTTCGGGCGCACGGACTTGCCTCGGCTCGACACGATCGGGGTCCCGAACACGTTCGACGGGCTGCGCTCGTCGTCGATGATCCGCGCCGACGTCGGGATGTCCGACTGCCCGATGTCCTGACCACGCCGGACCATGCCGACGAGTTCGTCGACGAGGGCGCGGGCCCGGGTGACGTCGCGCTCGGGGCCGGAGAGCGAGACCTGGTTGCCGCGCACCAGGACGCGGACGCCCGGGTACTGGCGCTCGACGGTCTTCAGCAGGCGGTCCTGCGGTCCGAGCAACTGCACCATGGCGATGCCGTCGACGGTGAGTTCCGAGACGGAGACGGACTCCGGCTCGGTGGTGGCTGGTTCGTCAGCTGGCAAGGGTGCCTTCCTGCAGGTCTCCTGCGAGTACGTGCGCATGCACGTGGAACACGGTCTGCCCGGCGGCTTCGCCGGTGTTGAACACGAGTCGGAACTGGCCGCCGGCGCGTTCGTCGGCGATGCGCTGCGCCGTCGCCACGACGTGCGCGAGCAGCTCGGGATCCGCGTCCGCGAGTTCGCCGACGTTCGCGTACGCCTGGGTCTTGGGGACGACGAGCACGTGGACCGGGGCCTTGGGGGCGATGTCCTCGAAGGCGATGACGCGGTCGTCCTCGGCGACGATGGTCGCCGGGATCTCGCGCGCGACGATCTTCGTGAAGACGCTGGGCTCGGTGCTGGTCATGACTCCATCGTAGAACGCACGACCCGCGCCGCGCCTTCCCGGTCCGTCGACGCGGTCCGATCCGCGCCGGACCGTGACGTCGGGGTACGGATCGCCGACCTGGCGGTCCAGCGTGCGGGCCACCAGCGTCCGGGTCACCAGCGTCCGAGTCGCGCCTGCAGGACCGCCAGGGCGGCGGGTCCCGCCGTCGAGGTCCGTAGCACGGTGTCGCCGAGCCGCACCCGGACGGCACCGGCCGCTTCGAGCCGGTCGAGTTCGGCGGGGTCGATCCCGCCCTCCGGACCGACCACGAGGGCGATCTCGTCCGTATCGACCGGCGGTTCCCAGGTCGCGAGCCGGACCGAGGCGGTCGGTTCCAGCAGGACCAGCTGCCGGCGCGCCTCCTGGCCGGCTTCCACTGCTGCCGTTCCCGCGCCACCGGCGAGCTGCGCCGTCGTCACCGGGGCGACGACGTCGGGGACCCGCGAGCGCACGGCCTGCTTCGCTGCTTCCTGCGCGATCGCCGCCCAGCGGGCGCGGCCCTTCTCGACCTTCGGGCCCTCCCACCGCGAGACGCTCCGGGCCGCGGCCCACGGCACCACGCGGTCGACCCCGATCTCGGTGGCCGCCTGGACGGCCATCTCGTCGCGACCGCCCTTGGCGAGCGCCTGCACGAGCGTCAGCGAGGGGCGCGGTGCCGGGTCCACGTCCACCGCGGCGACGGTGAGCACGAGCGAGTCCTTGCCCACCGCGCTCACCGCACCCGCGACGACCGTGCCGCGCCCGTCGGACAGCCGGAGCTGTTCGCCGACCCGGACGCGCGCGACCGTCACGGCGTGGCGACCCTCGGCGCCGTCGAGCGACACCGTGCCGCCCACCGTGACGTCGTCGAGCGCGCCGACGAGGTAGAGCGAGGCCATCAGAAGTTGAAGAACCGGTCGCGGAGCTTGCCGAACATGCCCTGCTGGAAGCGGGACAGCTGCGGCGAACCGGCCTTGTGCGTCTTCGCGAGCTGCTCGACGAGCTGGCGCTCCTTGTGGGAGAGCTTCGTCGGGGTGACCACCTGCACGCCGACCTTCAGGTCGCCGCGACCCGAGCCCCGCAGCTTCGTGACGCCGCGGTCCTTGATCACGAGGACGTCAGCGCTCTGCACGCCCGGTCGGAGTTCGAGTTCCACCGGACCGTCGAGGCCGTCGATGGTCGTCGTGGCGCCGAGGATCGCGTCGGTCATCGGGACCTCGAGCGTGGCGAGCAGGTCGTCGCCGTCGCGGCTGAACACGTCGTGGTGGCGGACCCGGACCTCGAGGTACAGGTCGCCCGCGGGACCACCGGCCGGACCGACCTCGCCCTGGCCGGGCATCTGCAGGCGGAGCCCGGAGTCGACCCCGGCGGGCACGTCCACCGGGACCGTGCGGCGGGCGCGGACCCGGCCCTGACCCTGGCACGTCGGGCAGGGGTTCGGGATGACGGTGCCGTAGCCGCGGCAGGTCCCGCACGGGGCGCTCGTGACGACGTTGCCGAGCAGCGAACGGACCTGGCGCTGGATGTGTCCGGATCCGCCGCAGATGTCGCAGGTCTGCGGGCTCGTGCCGGGTGCACAGCAGGAGCCGCCACACGTCTCGCAGAGCACGGCGGTGTCGACCTCGAGGTCCTTGTGCGTGCCGAAGACGACCTCGTCGAGGTCGACCTCGAACCGCAGCAGGGCGTCCTGACCGCGCTCGGCGCGACTGCGCGGGCCGGTCCCCCGGCCACCGCCGCCGCCCCCGCCGCCGAAGAAGGCGTCGAAGATGTCGCTGAAGCCGGCGGCTCCGCCACCGCCGAACGGGCCGTCCTGGCCGCCGGCGTCGAAGCGGCGGCGCTGCTCCGGGTCGCTCAGCACGTCGTACGCGTGCGTGACGTCCTTGAAACGCTCCGCGGCGTCGGGGCTCGGGTTCACGTCCGGGTGGAGTTCACGGGCGAGCCGCCGGTACGCCTTCTTGATGTCGGCATCGGAGGCGTCGCGCGGGACGCCGAGGACGTCGTAGTGGTCTGCCAAGTGTTCCTCAGGGGGTGCGTGGGTGGACGGGGTGGGAAGCGCGCCGGGCGATCAGTTCTCGCCGAGCAGCCGGGACAGGTAGCGGGCGACCGCACGGACCGCGGCCATGTTCGTGCCGTAGTCCATCCTGGTCGGGCCGAGGACGCCCAGCCGGGCGATCTCACCGCGGGCGGCCAGGTAGCCGCCCGCGACGATGCTCGTGGCGTCGAGACCGTACTCGGCGTTCTCGGCACCGATGCTGGCGGCGACCGCGATGTCGTCGACCTGCATCTCGCCGAACAACCGGAGCAGGGTGACCTGTTCCTCGATCGCCTCGAGCACCGGGAAGAGGCCGCCGGAGAAGTCCTGCTCGCTCTTGGCGAGGTTGGCCGCTCCGGCCATCAGCAGGCGGTCCTGTCGGTTCGCCGCGACCTGCTCGACGAGGCTCGCGACGACCACGCCGGCGAGCGGCTGGACCTCGGGGCGCAGCTGACCCGGGATCGCCCGGAGCGCCTGCGGGGCGTCCTGCAGAAGCAGTCCGACCGTGGCGCCGTTCACGACGGAACGGACCTCGGCCAGCGCGGATTCACCGACGGCGACGTCGGTCTCGATGACGCGCTGCTCGACCCTGGCGGTGTCGGTGATGAGGACCACCATCAGCCGGGTGTCGGCCAGCCGGACGAGTTCGACGTGCTGGACGCGCGCGTGCCCCATGGTCGGGTACTGCACGAGCGCGACCTGGTTCGTCAGCTGGCTCAGCAGCCGGACCGTGCGGGTGAGGACGTCGTCGAGGTCGTTCGAGGCGCCGAGGAAGGTCTCGATCGCCTGGCGCTGTGCGCCGGAGAGCGGGCGCGCGGCCGCGAGGTGGTCGACGAACACCCGGTAGCCCTTGTCGGTCGGGACCCGGCCGGAGGAGGTGTGCGGGGCGATGATGAGCTGCTCGTCCTCGAGCTGCGCCATGTCGTTGCGGATCGTGGCCGCACTCACCCCGAAGGCATGACGCTCGACGATGGTCTTCGACCCGACCGGCTCCCGCGAGGCGACGTAGTCACGCACGATGGCCTTGAGGACCTCGAGGCTGCGTTCGCTGACCATCGGTTCCCCTTCCGCTCGTGCTGGCACTCTCACTGGTCGAGTGCTGATCTTACGCCCGACCACCGACGGCACGGGACTTCTGCACAGCAGCCTCGGTACGCTGCGGGCATGAGCTACGGACAGGAGCCCGGCGGCCCCGAGCAGCACCGCGACGACCGCGCCGGCGGCAAGCCCGACGGACAGCAGTACCCCGGGCAGTACCCGGGCGCTCCGCAGGCCGGCGGCGGGTACCCGGGCCCGGCCGGCGGGTCGCAGTACGGCGGGTGGCAGCAGCCCGGCCAGCAGTACCCGAACGGCTACCAGCCGCCGCAGCCGATGACCCCCGAGGACCAGCGCCTCTGGGCGACCCTGACGCACGTCGGCGGCATCTTCTTCAACCTCCTGGTCCCGCTCGTCGCCTACCTCGTCCTGCGGGACCGCGGACAGTTCGTCCGCGAGCACACCCGGGTGGCACTGAACTTCCACATCACGATGGCCATCGCCTACTTCGCCGGCGGCCTGACGTCCGTGCTCGGCATCGGGTTCCTCGTCATCGCGGCCGTCGCGATCGTGTCGATCGTGTTCGGCATCATGGCCGCCATCGCCGCGAACCAGGGCCAGTTCTACAAGTACCCGCTCTCGATCGAGTTCTTCAAGCCCTGACGTCGTCGGCCGGCTCGTCGAGCAGGTCGCGCACGACGGCGTCCGCCAGCAGGCGGCCCTGGATCGTCAGCTCCAGGGAGCCGCCGAGGGCGGCCCGTCCGTCCACGAGACCGCGCGCGATGAGCCCGGCGACGCGGCTCCGGGCCTCCTGTCGGAGCTCGTCGATGCGCAACTCGCCTCGCACGCGAGCGGCCAGGAGCACGCGCTCCACGTACCGCGTCTCGTCGTCCAGCGTCTCGCGACCAGCGGCCGGCGACTCGTCCTGCAGCACCCGGTTCGCGTACGCGGCCGGGTGCTTGACGTTCCACCAGCGCGTCCCGGCGACCGCGGAGTGCGCACCGGGGCCGATGCCCCACCAGTCGTGGCCCTTCCAGTAGGACAGGTTGTGCCGGCTGGCGTGCTGCGGGCCGCGCGCCCAGTTCGAGACCTCGTACCAGTCGTACCCGGCGTCCCGGAGCACCCGGTCGGCGAGCTCGTACATGTCCGCGGCCAGGTCGTCGTCCGGTGCGGGGAGTTCCCCCCGCGAGACGGCGCGGCCCATCGCGGTCCCGTCCTCGACGATGAGCGAGTACGCCGAGACGTGGTCCGGCGCGCACGCGATCGCGGCGTCGAGCGAGGTGCGCCAGTCGTCCAGGGACTCCCCCGGCGTCGAGTAGATGAGGTCGAGGCTGACGTCGAGACCCTGCTGCTTCGCGAGGTCGACGACGACCGGCACCCGCTCAGGGTCGTGCGTGCGGTCGAGGGTCGCGAGCACGTGCGGGACCGCGGACTGCATGCCGTAGCTCATCCGCGTGAAGCCGGCCCGCTGCAGGGTGGCGATCGAGTCGGCGTCGACGGAGTCCGGGTTCGCCTCGGTCGTGACCTCGGCCCCGGGCAGGATCCCCCAGGTGTCGTCGATCGCCCGCAGGATCATCGCCAGGTCGGACGCCGGCAGCATCGTCGGGGTGCCGCCACCGAAGAACACCGTCGAGACCGGGCGTCGCGGGACCCCGGAGCGCTCGAGCACCCGGTCGGCGAACGCGATCTCACGCAGGGCATGGCCGGCGTAGTCGTCACGGCGCACCCCGCGGAGCTCGGACGCCGTGTACGTGTTGAAGTCGCAGTAGCCGCAGCGCACCCGGCAGAAGGGCACGTGCACGTAGACGCCGAACGGGACGTCGCCCGCTCCGGGTGCCGGTGCGACCAGTCCGTCCGACGGAGCGGGATCGGCGATCGGGAGAGCACTCGGCATGGAGTCCATTGTCCGTCATCATGGACGGCATGGAGCACCACCCCGTCCCCACCACGGTCCTCTGGGACATCGACGGCACCCTCGTGCGCAACGCCGCCTCACCGGGCAACCTGTACCACCTGGCCCTCGAGCGCGCCCTCGGACGGGACCTGCCACTGCTCGTCGGCCACCAGCACGGCCGGACCGACGCCGGCATCATCGTCGAGCACGTCCGAGCGCACCACCTGGAGGACGACCTCGTGCCGACGGTGAGCGGGCACCTGCGCGACCTGTCGGAGGAGCGTCACCGGTCCGGGGACCGCCGCACGCCCGCCCCGGGCGCGATCGACCTCGTCCGGCGCTTCGCCGCGCTCGGGTGGCGGAACGGCCTGCTCACCGGCAACTCCGCGCACCGCGCCCGGATCAAGCTGCTCGGCGCGGGCTTCGACGTCGACGCCTTCGACTGGGAGCACTCGTACTTCGGCGACGAGCAGGTCGAACGCTCCGGGGTGACCGCCCTCGCGGCCGCCGCGCTCTCGGGCACCCGCGCCGTGATCGTCGGGGACACACCACGTGACGGCGAGGCCGCGGACGCCGTGGGGATACCGTTCCTCGCGGTCGCCACCGGCGTCTACGACGTCGACGCCCTGCGGTCGACGAGCGCGGTGGCGGTCGCGCGCGACTGCGTCGAGGACGCGCGCCTCATCGAGGAGGCGATCGCGGGGCTCCCGCCGCTCGCCGAGGCACAGACGACCCGCCCGTCGTTCGATGGCGGGCCTCCCGGGCAGCGTTGAGCGTGGTCAGCTCGACGGGTGCGGCCGCTCCGGCCGGATGCGGCCTGATGCGGCCGGGTCTGCCGGTGTCGCCGGAGCTGGCGGTCCCGCCCGGTCAGTCGCCGCGGAGCGCGGCCAGGTACTTCTCGGCCATCACGCGCTGCTGACGACGCAGCAACGGCGCCACGAAGCGCCACTTGCGACTCGCCGGCTGGGAGAACTGCCGGACCTGCAACCAGACCGAGCCGTCCGACGTGCGCTCGACCACGAAGGACTCCTCGCCCGACAGCGGGTGCCCCTCGAGCGTGCCGTAGGCGAAACCCTTGCGGTCACGCTCGTCGATGATCGCCACGACGCGGACCGGTGCCTGCACCGTCTGCCCGAAGGCGTGCATCGTCAGCGTCGCCGTCGTGCCCGCGGTCAGCAGCGGCGTGCCGTCCGGCGTGGTCTTCTCCACCCGCGGGGTGCCGATCGAGGCCGGAGCGATGGGGACGCCCTGCTCGTCGAAGGTGACGGGGTTGTAGCGGACCTCGTCGTCCTCGGGCATGTCCTCGACCCGGACGCCCATGCCGCTGCGCTCCTGGATCTGCCATGTCATCGCCTGCATGACCGCGGTCTCGAAGCGCTGGTCACCGTGTCCGATGCGGGCGCGGGACTCCGCCGGGGTGAAGCCCTCCGGCGGGTAGGTCATGAGGTCGGAGGCCTGCGTGGCGCCGACCGCGCCGTACGTCAGCGCCGTCCGGTGCTGGCCGCGGCTCACTTCTTCTTCTCTTCCACGTCGCCGGAGAGCGCTGCGATGAAGGCCTCCTGCGGGACCTCGACCCGGCCGATGGTCTTCATGCGCTTCTTGCCCTCCTTCTGCTTCTCGAGGAGCTTGCGCTTGCGGGTGATGTCGCCGCCGTAGCACTTCGCGAGGACGTCCTTGCGCATCGCGCGGATGCTCTCGCGGGCGATGATGCGGGCACCGATCGCGGCCTGGATCGGCACCTCGAACTGCTGACGCGGGATGAGTTTCCGCAGGCGCTCGGTCATGAGCGTGCCGTACGCGTAGGCCTTCTCGCGGTGCACGATCGCGCTGAACGCGTCGACCTGGTCGCCCTGCAGCAGGATGTCGACCTTGACGAGGTCGGCGGCCTGGTCACCGGTGGGCTCGTAGTCGAGACTCGCGTACCCCTGCGTCTTGCTCTTCAGCTGGTCGAAGAAGTCGAAGACGATCTCGCCGAGCGGGATCTCGTAGCGGATCTCGACACGGTCCTCGCCGAGGTACTCCATGCCGAGCAGGGAGCCACGGCGCTGCTGGCAGAGCTCCATGATCGCGCCGACGTAGTCCTTCGGCGCGAGGATCGCCGCGCGCACCATCGGTTCGCGGACCTCGACGATGCGCCCCGTCGGGAACTCGGACGGGTTCGTGACCTCGGTGACGGTGTTGTCCTCGGTCGTGACCTCGTAGACCACGCTCGGCGCGGTGGTGATGAGGTCGAGGTCGAACTCACGACGCAGGCGCTCGGTGATGATCTCGAGGTGCAGCAGGCCGAGGAACCCGCAGCGGAAGCCGAAGCCGAGCGCCACCGAGGTCTCCGGCTCGTACACCAGGGCGGCGTCGGACAGCTTGAGCTTGTCGAGCGCTTCGCGGAGGACCGGGTAGTCGCTGCCGTCGATCGGGTACAGGCCAGAGAACACCATCGGCTTCGGGTCGGTGTACCCGGCCAGGGCGTCCGTCGCGGGACGCTGCGCGCTCGTCACGGTGTCGCCGACCTTGGACTGGCGCACGTCCTTCACGCCCGTGATGAGGTACCCGACCTCGCCGACCGACAGGCCCTTCGTCGGGCTCGGCTCGGGGCTCGACACCCCGATCTCGAGGATCTCGTGCGTCGACCTGGTCGACATCATCTGGACCTTCTCGCGCGGCTTGATCGAGCCGTCGATCATGCGCACGTAGGTCACGACACCGCGGTAGCTGTCGTAGACGGAGTCGAAGATCATCGCGCGGGGTGCGGCATCGACGGTCCCGACCGGGGCCGGCACCGTCCGGACCACCCGGTCGAGCAGCTCCGCGACACCTTCGCCGGTCTTGCCGGACACCCGGAGGACGTCCTCCGGCTCGCCGCCGATGAGCTGCGCCAGCTCGGCCGCGTACTTCTCAGGCTCGGCGGCCGGCAGGTCGATCTTGTTGAGGACCGGGATGATCTCGAGGTCGTTCTCGAGCGCCAAGTACAGGTTCGCGAGCGTCTGGGCCTCGATGCCCTGCGCCGCGTCCACGAGGAGGATCGCGCCCTCGCACGCCGCGAGGGACCGCGAGACCTCGTACGAGAAGTCGACGTGCCCCGGCGTGTCGATCATGTTCAGCGCGAAGGTCTCGCCGTCGAGCTCCCACGGCATGCGCACGGCCTGCGACTTGATCGTGATGCCGCGTTCGCGCTCGATGTCCATCCGGTCGAGGTACTGCGCACGCATCGCCCGGTCCTCGACGATGCCGGTGATCGACAGCATGCGGTCGGCCAGCGTGGACTTGCCGTGGTCGATGTGCGCGATGATGCAGAAGTTGCGGATCGCGGCGGCCGGCGTCGAGGCGGGCTCGAGCGGCGCAGATGCTTGTGGGCTCACGGTTCCTCGGGGTGGGTCGGACGGTTCGTCGATTGTCCCATGCTCGCGCCTCGGCGGCGCGCACGGACGGGAGGCGCCGACCGGCACCCGACACCGGTCGGGCCGGCGCGTCCCCGCGACGACGCTGCTCAGACGTCGGTCGCGTGCGCTCCGACGGTCGGGACGGGCAGGGCGCCGAGCCCACGGCGGAGGTCCTCGGCCGTGGCCGCCAGGCACACGCGGATCCACCCCTCGCCGGTGCGGCCGAACGCGCTGCCCGGCGCGACCGCCACCCGTTCGCGCTGCAGGAAGGCGAGCGCCCACTCGGCCACGTCGCCGTCGGTCGCGTGCGACACGTCGATCCAGAGGTAGAACGCGCCCTTCGGGTCGTTGTACCGGATGCCGGCGGCATCGAGCACCCCGGTCGCGATCTCGAGGTTCCGGCGGTAGTGCTCACGGGCGTCCTGCACGGGCGAGTGGTCGCCCACGATCGCCGCCAGCGCAGCCCACTGGTCGGGCTCCGCCACGCAGCTGATGATCGACTCCTGCACGGTGCGCATCGTCGGGCCGAGGCCCTTCGGCGTCACCAGGTACCCGACCCGCACACCCGTCATCGCGTACGTCTTGCTCAGCGAGAAGGCCGAGAACACCCGGTCGTCCTCGTCGAGCGAGGCCAGGCTGACGTGCCGGGTGCCGTAGGTGAAGTACTCGTAGACCTCGTCGCTGATCACCCACAGGTCGTGCCGCTTCGCCAGTGCCAGCAGGTCCCGCAGTGTCTGCTCGCCGAAGACGGAGCCGAGGGGGTTGGACGGCGAGTTGACGACGATGGCGCGCGTGCGGTCGGTGATCCGCGCCTCGAGGGCCGCCAGGTCCGGCTCGAACCCGTGCGCCGGGGACAGCTGGTAGGGCACCGGGTCCGCGCCGATGATGTGCGCGTTCATCGTGAAGGTCGTGTAGCCGGGGTCGGGCACCAGCACCTCGTCGCCGGGCGAGAGCACGAGCGTCATCGCGGTGAACAGCGCCTGCGTGGCGCCGACCGTGACCCACACCTGCTCGAGGTCGACCTCCATCCGGTTCTCGCGCCGCAGCTTGTCCTGGATCGCCTGCCGCAGCTGCGGGATGCCGCCGTTCGGGCCGTAGTCGGTGCGGTCCTCGGCCCAGGCGCGGCGCGCGGCGTCACCGATGTGCTTCGCGACCGGGACGTCCGGCTCACCGATGACGAGCATGGTGACGTCGTCGAGGAGCGCAGCCTGCTCGAACACCCGGCGGATGCCCGACGGCGGGACGGTGTCGATGCGGGGTGCGAGGGACGGCATGTCGACACCGTATCCGCTCCGCTCGTGGCGCCACGCGGACCGTGTCGGGCTTTGGTCGGGACGGGTCGGCCTGGTAACGTTTGTCGCTGGCTTACGCGTTCCGTCGCCCACGGGTGGAACGCGATGCGACGAAGGGCCCCTCTACCCGGGATCGCAACCACCCGTCCGAGACGAAACCAGGAGCAACACGCATGGCGAACATCAAGTCGCAGCTCAAGCGCATCAAGACCAACCAGAAGGCCACCGACCGCAACAAGGCGTACAAGTCGGAGCTGAAGACGTACATCCGTCACACGAACGAGGCCATCGCCTCGGGCGACAAGGACAAGGCCGTCGCCGCCCTGTCGCTCGCCGCGAAGAAGCTCGACAAGGCCGTGAGCAAGGGTGTCATCCACAAGAACCAGGCCGCGAACCGCAAGTCGGCCATCGCGAAGAAGGTCTCCGCGCTCTGATCTGAGTCGCTGACGACGAAGGCCCCGCACCGGTGGTGCGGGGCCTTCGTCGTTCCCGGGGGTCGCCACGGCTGTGAGGCTCGCTGTCGGCACGGCCGGGAGGCTCGGTCCCCGTCAACGCTCCTCGCCGCGTCGGGCGATGGTACGGACCATCAGCTCCAGCGCGAAGTGGGCGTCGCGGAAACCGCCCTTCACGGCCGCATCGGCCGCTGCGATGCTCATGATGGCGTTCGCGAGACCGGCTTCACTCCACCCGGCGACGTCGCGCTGGGCACGTTGCACCTGCCACGGCGCCAGACCGAGGGCGGAAGCGGCCTGCCCGCTCGACCCGCGGTAGGAACTCACCTTCGCCATCGTGCGGATCTTGCTCGCGAAGGCGGCGACGATCGGGACCGGGGCCTCACCGGTCGCGAGGGCGTGCCGCAGTTCGACGATCGCCGGAGCGGAACGACCGGCGAGGGCGATGTCGGCCACCTTGAACGCGTTCGTCTCGACCCGGCCGCCGTAGTACTTGTCGACGGTGCGGTCGGTGATCTCGTCGGCCTCGTCCGCGAGGAGCTGGCGACATGCAGCGGCGAGTTCGGCGAGGTCGTCGGCGAACGCGGCGACCAGGGTGCGGACGGCCGAGGGTGCGATCTTCCGGCGGGCGGCGCGGAACTCCGCGTTGACGAAGTCGATCCGGTCGGTGTCGCGCTTAATCTCGTCGCACTGGACCTCGATGCCGCCACCGACCCCGCTGCGGACGGTGTCGAGGAGCTTCTTGCCCCGGACTCCCCCACCGTGTCGGAGCACCAGGGTGACGTCGTCCGCCGGGGCCTGCAGGTACGAGATGCTCTCGGTGATGAAGGCGTCCGTGCACTTCTCGACGTTCGTGACGCGCACGAGCCGGGGTTCACCGAACAGCGACGGGCTCGCCAGCGTGGCCAGCAGGCCGGGCGCGTACTGGTCGGCTTCGAGGTCGTGCACCTCGAGCGCCGGGTCCTCGCCGACGAGCAGGTCCCGGAGCATGCCGATCGACCGTTCGGCGAGGAACGTCTCCGCACCCGTGACCAGGACGACCGGTGCCGGCCGGATCGCCGACCACGGGACCTGGTCGATCTTCGCTGCGGCGCGCGCGGGCTTCTTGGCGGGCATGCGGGTCCTTCCGGTGGTGCTGGGTGGCGACGCCGGCCCTTCCGCTGCACAGTCGGCAGGAACGGTCGAGGTCGCCTCGATCCTACGGGCGACAGCCGACGAGCCCGGCCGACGACGGCGACCAGGGCTGCGGGCTTGCTGCTGGTGCCGGACATGCTCTGGCCGGAACCTGTGTCGTGATCGTGACGTTCCGTCCACACCTCGAGCGGGCGAAGACCCGTCGCCTCGGCCGGGCCGCCGGCGTCTCCCCCGACTGCCCCGTCATCGGCATCGTCGCCGGCGCCCCTGTCCGGAGGCTCGCCGCCCCGGATGACGATCGTGCCCGACCGGTCCGTCCGGTACGGAGTGGTGCCGGCCGCCACGAGCATCTCCAGCGCCCGTTCCGTCGGGTGCCCGTAGTCGTTGTCCGCCCCGACCCCGATCAGGCCGACGCGGGCAGCGAGCACGCGGTACAGCTCCGGGTCCTGGTCGGCGGATCCGTGGTGCGCGACCTTGACCACGTCGACCGGCGCGAGCGCGTCCGGCGCCGCGGTCCGGAGGAGTCGGCGTTGCGCGTCCTCGCCCAGGTCGCCGAGCAGCACCGTGCTGAGGCACCCGGGGCAGGGCTCTCCCGGCGCCGGGTCGACCCGGAGGACGATGCTCGCCGCGTTGCCGGCGCGCTCGTCCCCGCTCGGCGGCCACAGCACGCGCCACCCGAGCTCGCCGAGCAGCCCGCTGGTCCCGTCGGCAGCCTGGCGGACGTCGACCTGCGCCGCCCGCAGATCGGACACGACGCGGGCGTCCGCGGGCCTGCCGACGGGTCCGACGAGGGCGGTGTCGACCTGGCGGGAGACCTCGGCCACGGCACCGACGTGGTCGCGGTCGAAGTGCGTCAGGACGAGCAGGTCGAGGTGGTCCACGCCGAGCAGCGCGAGGCAGTCCCGGAGCCGTCCGGGATCGTCCCCGGTGTCGACGAGCGCCGTCCGGCCGGCACTCCGGAGCACGGTGGCGTCCCCCTGCCCGACGTCACACATCGCGATCGTCCACCCCGTCGGCACGCTGCCGCGCACCAGGACCTCGGGCACCGCGACCGAACCGACGCCGACCGCAGCGATGACGGCTGCCAGGACGAACAGGCTGCGGCGGACCCGACCCGGCGCGAGCACCCCCACCGCCAGCGCGACACTCACCGCGGCGGCGCCGACGATCCCGCCCGTGCCGGACGGCCACGGCACCGATGCCACCGGCAGCGCGGCCGCCCCGTGGGCGACGGCTCCGATGGCCGCTGCCGGGACCCATCCCACGCCCGCGAGCACCCCCGCGCCGGCGGGCCACAGCGGTGCGAGCAGACATGCGCCGAGGCCGACGACGGTGGCGACCGGGGCCAGGAACTCCGCGAGCAGGTTCGCCGGCACCGCGTAGGTCGGCACCGTCGGCGACAACGGGATGGTGACCGGCCAGCACGCGATCTGCGCCGCGACCGGCACCGACACGGCTGCCGCGACCGGGGGCCAGGTCCGACGGGCGAGCAGGTCGGTGAGCGGCGGGGCGAGGACCACGATGCCGGTCGTCGCCAGGACCGAGAGCGCGAACGCGAACGAGCGGGCGACCCACGGGTCGACCACGAGCATGCCGAGGACCGCGATCGCGATGAGCGGCACGCCGCGCACCGGCCGTCCGGTCAGGTGCACGACGAGGACCACCACGGCCATCACGGCAGCCCGGGTGATCGACGGGTCGGGGCGGACCAGGACGACGAAGCCGAGCAGCACCGCGACCGCGACTGTGGCCCGCACGATCCGCGGGACGCCCAGCGCACGGCCGAGCAGGACCACCAGGGCGACGACGACCGCGCAGTTCGAGCCGGAGACCGCCGTCAGGTGCGTCAGCGCCGACGTCTCCATCGCCTGCTCGGTCTCCGGGTCCAGCCCGGACCGGTCACCGATCGCGAGCCCGCGGAGGAGCGCGCCGCCCGGCTCCGGGAGGCCCGTGGTGACCGTCACGAAGGCCGCCCGCGCGACGGCACTGACGCCGAGGACACCCGTCGGACCCGCCGTGGTCTCGATCGGACCTTGGGCGAAGACGACGACGGACGTCGGTGCACCGGGATCGTCCGCCTGGAGCCGACCCCGGACGGTCACGAGTGCTCCGGCCGGCACCACGGACCCGCGCGGCTCGTCGGCCGGCGGGACGAGCCGGACCGGCACGCGCAGACCCGTGTGCAACTCGGCGCGCACCACGACCGTCTCGAGCGTGCCGACCACGGACCGGTCGTCGGCGGCGAGGTCGCGGTCGAGCCGGACACGGGCCTCCACCCTGTGGTCGGTCGCGTCGAGCACGATCGCGGGAGCCCGGGCGCCCTGGCCGACAGCGACCGCACCGGCCGCCAGGGCGACCAGGAGGGCCGTGGTGAGCACGAGCGCGGCGGTGCCGAGCACGGCGTCGACGGGGACCGCGCGAGCGGGACGGAGCCAGCCCGCTCGGTACCGGCCGTCCCCGACCGGACCGGTCCCGGACGGACCACTCCCGAACAGGAGCGCGCCGAACACCAGCCCCGCCACGGCAGTCGCGACTGCGGTGACCACCACCCCCACCTGCGGCACCCCGACGAGCACCACCACCACGATCCACGTCACCGCGACCGGGCCGGCCAGTCGCAGGTCCGCCACGGAGGTCCGCGGCGGACCGCCGCGAGCGAGACCGGCACCGGTCGACGTCTCCGCGCTCACACCCGCACCCGGTCCTGCAACTCGGCGAACCGGCCTTCCCCGATGCCGCTGACCTCGAGCAGGTCCTCCACCGAACGGAACCCACCGTGCTCCTCCCGCCACGCGAGGATCCGCTCGGCCAGCGCGGGCCCGATGCCGGGCAACGTCTCGAGGGCAGTGGCGTCGGCGACGTTGAGGTCGACGACCGCCGGAGCACCGCCGGCTCCCGCGACCCCGGCCCCACCGTCTCCCGGCGCGGCCCCGCTGCCACCAGGGCCGACGCCCGCACCCCCGCCACCACCCGCCGGGATCTCGGCGGGGATCTCGGTCTCCCCGGCCCGCGGCACGTACAGTCGCTCCCCGTCGACGACGGGCCGCGCCAGGTTGAGCCGGGAGAGGTCCGCGTCCGCCGACGCTCCCCCGGCCGCCGTCAGCGCGTCCGAGACCCGTGCATCCGGCGGCACCGTGACGACTCCCGCCCGGCCGACGGCCCCGACGACGTACACCACGGCCACGGCGGGCGCCCGCGACGGCGAGCCGGAGGGGGCGCCGGACAGCCCGGCCACCGGTGAGGACCCACCGGTGGCCGGAGGCGACAGGGAGCGCCTCGACGGCTCGCCCCCACCCGCCACCGTCGGCGCTCCGGAGACGACCGTGACCCCGTCGGCCGACGCTCCTCCGCCGTCACCCGTCCACGATCCGGCCAGGACGACCCCGAGCGCGAGCACCAGCACGATGCCGACGAGCACCAGGGCGGCGCGGGGAGTGAGCACGAAGCGGGACATGCCGGAACGCTACGGAGCCCGGTCTCCCGACCGGGCTCCGTAGCGACACCCCTGTGGACGGCGTCAGCCGTACCGGTGCTGTGGAGGGGCGTTACCCCTTGATGGCGATGTTGACGAGCTTCGGCGCCCGCACGATGACCTTCACGATCTCGCGGTCCCCGATGTATCGCTGCACCGCTGCCGAGGTCCGGGCGAGCTGCTCGAGCTCGTCGGCCTCGATCGACTTCGACACCTCGAACGAGTCGCGCACCTTGCCGTTGACCTGCACGACGGCGGTCAGGGTCTCCTGCACGAGCAGCATCGGGTCGGCCTTCCGCCACCCGAACGTCGCGACCGGGGAGTCGTAGCCGAGCGTCTGCCACATCTCCTCACCGGTGTACGGCGCGAAGACGCTGAGGCCCAGGGCGATGGTCTCGGCGGCCTCGCGCACGGCCGGGTCGGCGGCACCGGGCCCGCTGTCGATCGCCTTGCGGGTGACGTTCACCAGGTCCATGAGCCGCGCGATCACGACGTTGAACTTGAACGACTCCATCAGGCCCGGGGCGTCGGACAGGAAGCGGTGGGTCGCCTGTCGGACGCCACGGTCACCGGTGGACCACACGGCGTCGGGCGTCGAGGTGACGTCGACGGCGATCCGGTAGGCGCGGGCCAGGAACCGAGCCGAGGCCGCCGGCGAGACGTCCTCCCAGTTGATGTCGTCCTCCGGCGGTCCGGCGAAGCCCATCACGAGACGGATCGCGTCGACACCGTGCGCGTCGAGCTCGTCGCCGAGCGAGACGCCGCCCTTCGACTTCGACATCTTCGAGCCGCCGGACAGCACCATGCCCTGGTTGAGCAGCGCCGAGAACGGCTCCGTGAAGTCGAGGTACCCGAGGTCGAAGAGCACCTTCGTGACGAAGCGTGCGTAGAGCAGGTGCAGGATCGCGTGCTCGACGCCGCCGATGTACTGGTCGACCGGGGCCCACTTGTTGACGAGAGCCGGGTCAAACGCCTGCGTCTCGTCCTGCGGGGACAGGAAGCGCAGGAAGTACCACGACGAGTCGACGAACGTGTCCATCGTGTCCGGGTCGCGGCGGGCGGGGCTGCCATCCACCGGGTTCGGCACGTTGACCCAGTCGGTCGCGCCACCGAGGGGCGAGGTGCCCTTCGGCTTGAGGTCGAGCCCCTCGGTGTCGGGCAGGACCACGGGCAGCTGGTCCTCGGGCACCGGGTACTGGGAGCCGTCCTCACCGTGGATGATCGGGATCGGGGTGCCCCAGAAGCGCTGGCGGGAGATGAGCCAGTCGCGCAGGCGGTACGTCTTCGCGGCGCGACCGGTGCCGCGCTCCTCGAGCAGGCTGATCGCCGCAGTGATGGCGTGCTGCTTGCTCATGCCGTCGAGCGGCCCGGAGTTGATCATCCGACCGGCACCGGTCAGGGCCTCCCCGGTGGCGACCGGGTCGAGCGTGGGGACGTCGAAGTCGTCGAGCGTCGCACCCTCCGGGATGACCGGGATCGCTCCGGTCACGGCGGCGTTCGTGTCGACGACGACCTTGACCGGCAGGTCGAAGGCGCGGGCGAAGTCGAGGTCGCGCTGGTCGTGCGCCGGGACGGCCATCACGGCGCCGTGACCGTAGTCGGCGAGGACGTAGTCGGCGGCCCACAGCGGCAGGCGTTCCCCGGTCAGCGGGTGGATCGCCGAACGACCGAGCGGCACACCCGTCTTCGGTCGGTCCGCGTTCTGGCGGTCGATGTCCGACGCCTTCTGCGTGGCGACCAGGTACTCCTGGAACGCGCCACGGGTGGCGTCGTCGACCGAGGGGTCCGCGACGAGCTCCGCGGCGAGGTCCGAGTCGGGTGCGACGACCAGGAAGGTCACGCCGTGGATCGTGTCGGGACGCGTGGTGAACACCGTGACGGGCTCGTTCCGCCCCTCAATGAGGAAGTCGACGTCGGCACCGACCGAGCGCCCGATCCAGTTGCGCTGCATCGCGATGACCTTCGACGGCCACCGGCCCTCGAGCTGGTTGAGGTCGTCGAGCAGGCGGTCCGCGTAGTCGGTGATCTTGAAGTACCACTGCGTCAGCTTCTTCTTGACGACGACGGCACCGGAGCGGTCCGAGGTGCCGTCGGGCAGGACCTGCTCGTTGGCGAGGACGGTCTGGTCCACCGGGTCCCAGTTGACCCAGCTGTCCTTCCGGTACGCCAGGCCCTTCTCGTACATCTTGAGGAACAGCCACTGGTTCCACTTGTAGTACTCGGGGTCCGAGGTGTGGATCTCGGTCGACCAGTCGAACGACGGCGCGTACCGCTTGAAGGACGCCTTCTGCTGCGCGATGTTCGCGTAGGTCCAGTCCTTCGGGTCGACGCCGCGCTTGATGGCGGCGTTCTCGGCGGGCAGGCCGAAGGAGTCCCAGCCGATCGGGTGCAGCACGTTGAAGCCCTGCTGGCGCCAGTACCGCGCCACGAAGTCGCCGAGCGCCCAGTTCTCGGCGTGCCCCATGTGCAGGTCACCGGACGGGTACGGGAACATCTCGAGGATGTACTTGCGCGGGCGCTTGTCGTCGGGGTCGGCGGTGAAGAGGCCGAGCTCTTCCCACCGTGCCTGCCACTTCTGCTGGATGCGCCGGAAGTCGTAGGTGTGCGGGTCCTCGACGTGCTGCTCGATGGTCACGGTCGTCAACGATACAAGCCGGGAGGCTCTCCCCGCGTCCGCGCATCGGCTCACCGCGCGAGCAGGCGTCCGTCCGCCATCCGCAGGGTGCGGTCGACCAGGTCGGCCGGAACCGGCACGTGGGACACGACGAGCAGCGTGCGGCCCGCGGCCCGGACGGTCGTGACCAGGTCGCGGAGCACGGCGTCGCCGAGGTCGGGGTCGATGTCGGCGGTCGGTTCGTCGAGCACGAGGACCGGGAACGCGTGGAGGAGCGCCCGGGCCAGCGCCAGCCGGTGCGCCTGCCCGCCGGACACGAGCGACCCGCGCTCCCCGACGCTGGCGTCGAGTCCCCCGCGTCGTGCCACCCAGTCACCGAGCCCGACCCGGTGGAGCACGTCGAGCAGTTCGGCGTCGGTGGAGCCCTCGCGGGCGAACAGCAGGTTCTGACGGACCGACTGGTCGAAGACGAACGGGTCCTGCTCGATGAGCCCGACGCGGGCGCGGACCGCGTCCGGGTGCAGGGTCCGCGCCGCGACGCCGTCGAGCGTGTACCCGCCGGTGTGGTCAACGAACCGGACGAGTGCATCGACGAGGGTCGACTTGCCCGCGCCGCTCGGACCGCTCAGCACGACGACCTCGCCGGGCTCCAGGTCGAACGACACGCCGTCGACTGCGGGCGCCGGTGCGCCGGGCCACCGGACGGACAGGTCGCGCACCCGGACTGTCACGGCCGACGGCACGGCGAGTTCCTCGGCCGTCGCGGCCCGGTCCGGCTCCGGCACGAGTCCGGCGGGCAGCTCGGCGGGCACGACCTGCTCGACGCGCTCGGCGGCGGCACGGACCCGGCGGAGGGTGAGGACCGCCAGCGGGACGCTCCCGACGACCTCGAACAGCGCGAGCGGGACGAACACCGCCAGGGCCCAGAGCGGACCGTCCAGGGCGCCCGCCACCACGGTGGGGGCCCCGACGGCGAGCACACCGAGGACCGCGGCACCGCCGACGAGCCCCACGAGCGCACCGACGAGGGACTCGACGGCGCCGCGCCGACGGACCGCACGGGTCACCCGGTCGTCGAGGCGGCCGAGGTGCGTGAGTCGCTCCTCGAGCGTGCCGTACGCGGCGAAGACGTCGAGCGTCCGCACGGTGTCGAGCACGAGGTCGGCGACGTGCCCCCGGTCCGCCGCGGTCTGCTGGTCGGGCCGCGTCGCCACGACGCTCGTGACGACCGTCCCGACGAGCGCGGCGACGCCGAGCGCCAGGAGGAGCACGAGGGCCGCCGGCAGGGACACGAACACGACCGCTACCACCGAGAGGAGCGCGGTGGCACCGGCCGAGACGAGCGGACCGACCACGCGGATCGGCAGGTCCTGCAGCCGGTCGGTGTCGGTGACGAGCCGGGTCATGAGGTCGCCGCGTCCGGTCGACCCGAGCCCGGCGGGGGCGACCGACGCCAACCGGCGGTACATCTCGGTGCGGACGACGGCGAGTTGACGGAAGGACGCGTCGTGCCCGGCCAGGCGGTCCACGTACCGGAAGACGGCGCGGCCGAGTGCGAAGGCGCGGACCCCGACCATGACGAGCGTCAGGTAGAGGATCGGCGGGTGTTCCGCTGCACGGGTGATGAGGTACCCGCTCGCGGCGAGCAGGGCAACGCCGCACAGCGCGCTGAGCACGCCGGCGGCGACCGCCTTCGCCCAGCCGCGCCCGCGGGGCATGGCGAGCCGGAGGACGGAGCCGGGACGGGCCTCCCGGTCGGTCCCGGCGGCACTGCCGCGCGTCGCCGTCATGCGGACACCACCCGGGCGGTCCGGATCGTGACGGCACCCGAGGGGTCGACGGTCGCCACGACGTCGGCGGCAGCGATGACCGCACGCCGGTGGCTCGCGACGACGACGACGGCCCCGTCGTCCGCCAGTCGGCGCGCCGCGGCGACGACGAGCGACTCGGACTCCGCGTCGAGGGCGGACGTCGGCTCGTCGAGGAGCACCAGCGGGGTCCGGCGGGCCGCGGCCCGGTACAGGCCGCGGGCCACCGCGACCCGCTGCGCCTGACCGCCGGACAGCCCCGTGCCACCGGAACCGACCGGGAGGCCCGGCTCCAGTCCCAGCCCGACCGCACCGAGCGCGGTCCGCACGCGCTCGACGTCGGGGGTCGCGGACAGGGCGACGTTCTCGGCGACCGTGCCCCGGACGAGGCGGGGGCGCTGGTCGACCCAGGTGGTGCGCTCCGTCCCGGGTGTGCCCGCCGCGCCGGGGACGACGACCGTGCCGTCGTGCGGGAGGACGCCACGGAGCGCGGCGAGGAGGCTCGACTTGCCGGACCCGCTCGGGCCGGCCACCGCGACGACGGTGCCGACCGGGGCGGTCAGGTCGACCGGACCGACGACGACGTCGGGACGGTGGACGGTGAGGCCCCGGAGGACCAGTGCGTCGGCGGCAGCATCGTCCGCGCTCCGCGCGGCTGGTGCCGAGGCGTCGGACGTGTCCCGCTGCGGGTCGTCGAGCACGTCGAGCACGGTCCGCGAGGCCTCGACCCCGTCCTGCGCCGCATGGAAGTCGGCACCGACCTGTCGGAGCGGGGCGAACGCCTCGGGCGCGAGGACGAGCACGAACATCGCCGCACCGAGGCCGAGCGAGCCGTCCACCAGCCGGATGCCGATCGACACCGCGACCAGGGCGACGGAGAGGCTGGCCGCGAGCTCGAGCGCGAACCCGCTCACGAAGGACAGCCGGAGCACCCCGAGGGTCCCGCGGCGGTACTCGTCCGTGACGCGTCCGATCCGGCCGACCTGCCGTCGGGCCCGCCCGAAGACCTTGAGCGTCGCGAGCCCCTCGACCGCCTCGGTGAACGCGCCGCCGAGTCGCGCCAGCGCGTCCGCCTGACGGCGCTGGAGCGTCTGCGTCGCCAGGCCGATGAGGATCATGAAGACCGGGATGACGGGCATCGCGCACACGATGACGATCGCGCTCGTCAGGTCGCCGAGTGCGATCGCGACCAGGAGGACTGGGGTCGCGACCGCCGTGAGCGCGAGCTGCGGGAGGTAGCGGCCGAAGTACGCGTCGAGGGCGTCGAGACCGGGCCCGAGCGTCGTGGCGAACCCGGCGCTCGACCGACCGGCGAGCCATCCCGGCCCCCGGTCGGCCGCGCGCCGGAGCACGGCGGCGCGGAGTTCGCTCTTCACCCGGGCGCCGGCACGCGTCGCCAGGTCGTCCGTGGCCCACGCCGCGACCGCCCGGAGCAGGAAGGCGGCGCCGAGGACGGCGAGCGTGCCCCCGAACGTCGTGGGCACCTGCCCTGACCGGACCGCGTCGACGACCTGGGTCACCGCCGCGGCGATGCCCCAGGCGATCCCGGTGGTGGCGGTGGTCCGCACCGCGCCGGTCCCGGCGGCGGCGAGGACGAACCCGCGCGCCGTCCGGGACAGCCGGAGCAGACGGGGGTCGAGCGGCTTCATCCGGGCCTCCGGCTCAGTGCGCGGCCTGCGCGACGGTGGCGCGTGAGACCCGTTTGCGGAAGACCCAGTACGTCCACGCCTGGTAGGCGAGCACGAGGGGGATGAACACGACCGCGACCCAGCTCATCACGGTCAACGTGTAGCTGCCGGAGGAGGCGTTCGCGACGGTGAGGCTGTTCGCCGGGTCGTTCGACGCGGGCATGACGTCGGGGAACACCGCGGTGAACATGGCGAGGACGACCGCGGCGATCGTGACGGCCATGAGGGTGAACGCACGGCCCTCCCGCCCGCGTGCGGCGCACAGGACGGCGATGATCAACGCGACCGCGGCGACGGCGGAGAGCACCAGCGACGCCGGGGTGGCGCGCACGAACGCCATCGTGACGAGGAACGCGGCGGCCACGGCGATGGTGAGGACGCCGGATCGCTTCGCGAGGTGGATCGCCCGCTGGCGCATCTCGCCCTCGGTCTTCAGCGCGACGAACACGACGCCGTGGGTGAAGAACACCAGCAGTGTCGCCGCGCCGGTGAGGAGCGCGAACGGGTTGAGCAGGTCGAACAGGGTGCCGGTGTGGTTGTGGCCGGCGTCCATCGGGATGCCGCGGACGACGTTGCCGAACGCGACGCCCCAGAGGAACGAGGGCACGGCGCTGCCGATGACGATCATGCGGTCGAAGCGGCGCTTCCACTCCGGGTGCTTGCCCTGGTGGCGGTACTCGAACGACACCCCGCGGGCGATGAGGGCGGCGAGGATGAGCAGCAGTGCCAGGTAGAAGCCGGAGAACATCGTGGCGTACCACTCGGGGAACGCGGCGAACAGGCAGGCGCCGGCGACGATGACCCAGGTCTCGTTGAGGTCCCAGACCGGGCCGATGGTGTTGATGAGGACACGGCGGTCGGTGTCGTCCTTGCCGAGGAACGGCAGGGACATCCCGACTCCGAAGTCGAACCCGTCGAGCACGAAGTACCCGACGAAGAACGCCCCGACGATCGCGAACCAGAGAACGGGCAGGTCCATCTCAGTACACCGTCACTTCGTGCTTGACCTCGCCGGTCTCCTGGTCGACCTCGGCCCGAGCGGCCGGGCCCTCCTGGGCGACCTTCTTGATGAGTCGGAACTCGACCACCGCGAGGGATCCGTAGATGAGCGTGAACACGACGAGCGAGATGAGCACCTCGACGCCGGTCACGTTCGGGGAGACGCCGTCGGCGGTCTTGAGCAGCCCGAACACGAGCCACGGCTGACGGCCCATCTCGGTGAAGACCCAGCCGACGATCATGGCGGCCATCGGCAGCGGGACCGCCCAGATCGCGATGCGCCACATCCAGCGCTGCTGCGGGAAGCGGCCCTTGCGGGTCAGCCAGAGCCCGGCGAGCGACACCATCACGGCACCGACACCGAGCGCGATCATCCAGCGGAAGGACCAGTAGGTCACCCAGATGACCGGCTTGTAGTTCCCCGGGCCGTACACCTGCGTGTACTGCGCCTGCAGGTCGTTGATCCCCTCGACCGTGCCGGTGAAGGTGTGCGTGGACAGGAAGGACAGCAGGTACGGGATGCGGATCGAGAACAGCTCGCGGACACCGTCGGGTGTGCCGAGGGTGAAGACCGAGAACGAGGCGTCCTTGCCGGTCGCGGTGCCGTAGAGCGCCTCGGCCGCGGCCATCTTCATCGGCTGCGTCTCGACCATCGTCAGGCCGAGCTGGTCACCGGTGAGGACCGTGAGCGCACCGGCCGCGACCATCGTCCACAGCCCGAACTTGAGCGCCGGCATCATCGTCTCGAGGTTCTGGTTGCGGGACAGGTGGAACGCCGCGACGGAGATGATCACGCCGGCGGCGACCATGAAGCACGCGAAGACCGTGTGCGGGAACGCGGCGAGGGCGACCTTGTTGCCGAGGACGGCCCAGATGTCGGTGAGCTCCGCGCGGCCCTTGGCCTCGTTGAGCGCGTACCCGACCGGGTGCTGCATGAACGCGTTGGCCGCGATGATGAAGTACGCCGACATGATCGTGCCCGCGCTGACGCACCAGATGCTCGCCAGGTGGAGCTTCTTCGGCAGCCGGTCCCAACCGAAGATCCAGACGCCGATGAAGGCCGCTTCGAAGAAGAACGCCAGGATGCCCTCGAGCGCGAGCGGGGCACCGAAGACGTCTCCGACGAACCGCGAGTAGTCCGACCAGTTCATCCCGAACTGGAACTCCTGCACGATGCCCGTGACGACACCCATCGCGAAGTTGATGAGGAAGATGCGCCCGAAGAAGCGGGTGAGCTGCAGGTAGTGCGCGCGACCGGTGCGGACCCAGGCCGTCTGGAACACCGCGACGACGACCGCCATGCCGATCGTCAGCGGGACGAAGAGGAAGTGGTAGATCGTCGTCAGACCGAACTGCCACCGCGACAGGAGGAGCGGATCGAGGAGGTCGTTCATGCGGCCGGGCCCGTCGGGATCGCCGCGCGCTGTTCGTGCACGTTGAGATGCTTCCTGTGGAAGGGGTTCTGCTCGTTGCCGTCACGTCGTCGGGACCCTTCGACGGTACTGCTCGGCGACTCACTTCGACAAGTTGTAGAGGCTTCTCCTGCACATACGTGCACGTGCCCTGCACGGCACAACCGTGCGGAACCGATGTCGCTCCAGGGGCACATCCGTGCGGAACAGCTGTGCCCGGTCGAGACCCTCCCGGGAACGCAGACAGGCGCCGGGCTGGAGGCCCGACGCCTGTCTGCGAGATGGAGGATGCGCCTCCTAGAGGAGACCCTTCTCCGTCAGGAACTCCTCGGCGATGTCCGAGGACTTCTCCTTGTCGACCGTGCTCTTCGTGTTCAGGTCGATGAGCGCCTCGGTCGTCAGGACCTCGCTCACCTCGTCGATGGCGTCGGCGGCCTTCTCGTCGACCTTGTCCGACACGACCGGCGTGACGTTCTGCGGGACGATGAGGTTCTCCGGGTCCTTCAGCGTGACGAAGTCGTTCGCCTTGATGCTCGGGTCCGCGGTGTAGATGTCGGCGAGCTGGACGGTGCCGTCCTTGAGCGCCTTGACCGTGAGCGCGCCCCCCGAGTCCTCGATCGCCTTCGACTCGACGTCGACGCCGTACACGGACTTGAGCCCCTTCGGGCCGTACGGCCGCGTCTGGTTCTCGGAGTTCGCCCCGACGGTCAGCTTCTCGTCGACGTTCTTCAGGTCGGCCAGGCTCGTCACGTCGTTCTGTTCGGAGAACTCCTTCGTGACGGTGTAGCTGTCCTGGTCGGTGGCCTCGGCGGCGTCGAGGGCACGGATGCCCTCCGGCAGCGCCGACTCGAGCTCGTCGGCGATGTCGGACTCGCTCTTCGCGGTCGAGTCCTTGTCGTAGTACTGCAGCAGGTTGCCGCTGTACTCCGGCATGACGTCGATCGCGCCCTTCTGCAGCTGGGGCAGGTAGACCTCGCGCTGACCGATCTGGTAGTTGCGCTCGACCGTGAAGCCGTCCTTCTCGAGGACCTGCGCGTAGAGCTCGGCGATGATCTCGTTCGAGTAGTAGGCCTGCGACCCGATGACGATGGTCTTCGAGTCGGACGAGGCGCTGGAGCCGCTGTCGAGCGGGCTGCTGGACGAGCAGCCGGCGAGGGCGGCTGCGACGCCCAGGGCGACCGCGGCGGCGATGCCGGCGCGGAGCTTGGGTGCTGTGATCACGAGGGGGTTCCTTCCGGGATGGGTTTGCGGGGCCGCTCGCGCGATCCCGAGCGTCGCCGTGTCACGCGCTCGGCGACGCCCGCGGGCACCACCGCCCGCTGGAGCACGGCGAAGACGACTTCGAACGCGATCGCCAGGACGATCACGAGGACGGAGGCGCCGAGCATCATGGCGTAGTCCTGGGTCTTGAGCCCGAGGAACACGTAGCCGCCGAGGCCACCGGATCCCACGTACGCGGCGAGCGTGGCGGTCGCGACGACCTGCAGCACGGCGGCACGGACGCCGCCGACGAGCAACGGGAGTCCGAGGGGGATCTCGACCTTCGTCAGGATCTGCCACCCGGTCATGCCCTGCGCGCGTGCGGCGTCGACGGTGACCGGGTCGACGGACTCGATCCCGGCGTAGGCACCGGCGAGCACCGACGGGATCGCCAGGATGACGAGCGCGAGCAGCGGCGCCTGCAGGTTCACGCCGAGCAGCAGGCCGAACAGCGTGAGCACCCCGAGCGTCGGGAGCGCACGGACGCCGCCGGACAACGCGATCGCGAGCCCCCTGGCCTTGCCGGTGTGACCGATGAGGTAGCCGATCGGGACGGCGATCACCGCGGCGATGACGACCGCGAGGAGCGAGATCCAGACGTGCTCCCACAGCCGGACGGGGATGCCGTTCGGGCCGAGTTGGTTGGCGGGGTCGAGCACCCACGCGAGGGCCTGTCCGATGATCACGACGAGACCTCCGCGGTCTGCAGCACGCGCCGCACGGCCCGCTTCGACCCGGTCGACGCACGCGTCCACGGCATCACCATCCGGCCGATCAGCACGAGCAGTCCGTCGATCGCGAACGCGAGGACGAGGACCATGACGATGCCCGCCACGATCTCTTCGGGGATGTTCCGCCCGATGCCGTCGGTGAACAGCGACCCGAGACTCCGGATGCCGAGCACCGCGCCGACCGTGGTGAGCGAGATGGTCGACACCGACACGACCCGGAGGCCGGCGAGCAGGACCGGTCCGGCGAGCGGCAGGTCGACGCGGAAGAAGCGCTGCACGCCCGAGTAGCCCATCGCCGTCGCCGCCGACGTGGTGGCCGGGTCGACCGACCCGAGCCCGTCCACGGTCGACCGGACCATGAGCGCGAGACCGTACAGCGTCAATCCGATCACGACGTTGACCGGGTCCTGCAGACCGGTACCGACCAGCCCGGGCAGTGCGATGAACAGCGGAAGGGACGGGACGGCGTACAGCAGTCCCGCGAACGTGACGATGCCGCCGCCCACGCCGCTGCTGAGCCGCCGAGCGCCGGGTCGCCGGAGTCGGACCACCAGCCAACCGATCGGGATCGACAGCAGGAACGCGATGACGATCGGCGGCAGGGCGACAGCCAGGTGCGCCAGCGTGTCGTCCCCGATCGTGTCGAGGTTCGACAGCACCCACTTCACCGGGTGCTCCCACCCTGCGCCGCAGCACCCGGGACGCGTGCGGGCGTCCCGGCCTCGGAGCGGACAGCGGCAGCGGCGTCGACGACGCCCGTGGGACCGGTCAGGACGCCGGCGGCGCGGCCGTCACCGTCCACGACGATCGGACCGGTCGGGGTCTGTTCGACCCGGAGCGAGCGGCGTCCCCGCCCGGCACCGATGAAGTTCGCGACGAAGTCGTCGGCCGGCTCGGACAGGATCTCCGCCGGGGTGCCGAGCTGGGCGATCTCGCCGCCCTTCTTGAGGATGACGACCTGGTCACCGAGCTTGAAGGCCTCGTCGATGTCGTGCGTCACGAAGACCACGGTCTTGCCGAGCTCGCGCTGCAACCGGATCAGCTCGTCCTGCAGGTCGTTGCGTACGAGGGGATCGACGGCACCGAACGGCTCGTCCATGAGGAGGATGTTCGGGTCCACGGCCAGACCGCGGGCCACACCGACGCGCTGCTGCTGGCCGCCGGAGAGCTGCGAGGGGTACCGGTCCGCGAGCGAGCGGTCGAGACCGACGGTGTCCATGAGCTCGAGCGCGCGCTTCCGCGCGTCGCCCTTCGACACCCCCGTCAGGAGCGGCACGGTGGCGATGTTGTCCGCGACCTTCCGGTGCGGCAGCAGACCGGCGTTCTGCATGACGTAACCGATCCGGCGCCGGAGCTGCACGGGGTCGACGCCGGCGATGTCCTCGCCGTCGATCTGGACGGAGCCCGCCGTGGGGTCGACCATCCGGTTGATCATCCGGAGCAGCGTGGTCTTGCCGCATCCGCTCGAACCGACGAACACCGTCGTGGTCCGCGAGGGGATCACGAGGTCGAACGACTCGACGGCGGTCGTGCCGTCCGGGTAGGTCTTGCGCACCGAGCGGAACTCGATCATGGGTGCCCTTCTTGGTGGAGGTAGCCCGACTCCGGACGACAGTACAGGCCGGAGTCCATACCGGTTCTCTCGTGTCGGCGCATGACGTCTGGCGGACATCGGGGCGGTTCCCGCGCAGTCCGGACAGCTCCGGACACACGGACGCCCGCCCCTCCTGTTCGGAAGGGACGGGCGTCCGGGTTGGGTCGGGTCTGGGCGACCGGTCAGGAGGCTCGGATCACCGACTCCAGGTAGGGCCGGCTCATCGCACGGTAGGCGTCGATGAGCGCCTGGTCCGGGTGCTCGCGGTCGACGTGGGCCCGGGCGAGGACGGCGTGCGCCGATTCGGCCAGCACCACCCAGGCCCGTGCGAGTGCCTCGGACTGGGGCAGGCCGAAGCGTTCGCGCATGACGGTGCCGACGGCTCCGCCGAGCGCGGCGAGCCGGTCGGCGTCCTCGTCTCCGGAGGTGGTGTCGATGTCGGCGAACCGGATCGCCCGGAAGCCCGGCTCGGTGCGGTACATCTCGGCGGTCATCTCGATGAGGGCGTCACAGCCCTCCTGCCAGGTGGTGGCACCGGACGCGTCGAGCGTCTCGACGAACCGGGAGGCGAGACGCTGCGTGCAGCGGATCGCCAGCGCTTCGACCACGGCGATGCGGTCCGGGAAGTACCGGTAGACCGTGCCGATGGACGCCCCGGCGCGCTCGGCGACCATGGCCGTCGTCAGGCGCTCGAACCCGATCTCGTCGATCACCGCCGCGGCGGCGTCGAGCAGACCTGCGAGGCGGGCCGAGCTCCGTGCCTGGACCGGCTCGTTCCTGAGCAGTGATGATCCCCCTGGCAGAGCGTTCGGAACCTCGGTGACGAGCACGTGTTCTCCTTCTCGCGGTGACCGCGGGCTTGGTGACTGAGACGGCAACTCTGACAGAGACCGCCTTGGTCTTGGCTGCGATTCCCGGGGTGTCGGACGCGGACCGGGCTCCTGGACACCCCCGCATGGGATGATGGCCAGATGCCCGAGACGACGCCTCCGGACCCTTCTGCGCCCCGGGACACCAGCACTCCCCCACAGCGGGACGCCCGGTCCGTCGAGCGGGAACACGACCGCCGGGAGCAGGCGCCGTGGGGCATCCAGCAGTGGGAGACGGCGATCCCGGAGCCGATCCTGCACCGGGCTGCCCGGGTCGAGGACGCCGTGCAGGAGTTCCGCGAGCAGCATGCCCGGAAGCGCGGCCAGGTCCCGACGGTCATCCCGTACACGGGGTACGGCGCACCCGGGTGGGTCCGTGTGCTCTGCCGGGTGCTGCTCACCCGTCGCGGCCTGGCGTCGGACGTCTCGTACTCCGGGGTCCGCGGGTGGCGCAGCTTCACGAGCGTCGCCGTCGACCACGCCGAGGTCACCATCACGGCCGGGGGAACGACGCACACCGTGACGAGTGACCGCGGTGGCGTGGTCGACACGATCGTCCCGATCGACCTCGAGCCGGGCTGGCAGAAGATCCGCCTGTCCGCCGGGGGCATGCGCGATGTCGACGCCGACGTCTTCGTGGTGCACCCGGACACCCGCTTCGGCCTGCTCTCCGACATCGACGACACCGTCATGGTCACGAGCCTCCCCCGCCCGATGCTCGCCGCCTGGAACTCCTTCGTGCTCACCGAGCACGCCCGCCGTCCGGTGCCCGGCATGTCGGTGCTCTACGAACGCGTCCTCGCGCAGCACCCGGGCGCGCCGACCGTGTACCTGTCCACCGGGGCGTGGAACGTCGCGCCCACGCTCGGACGGTTCCTCTCCCGCAACATGTACCCGTCCGGCACGCTGCTGCTCACCGACTGGGGCCCGACGCACGACCGCTTCTTCCGCAGCGGGCAGCAGCACAAGCAGGACAACCTGCGGCGGCTCGCGCGGGACTTCCCGGACGTCCAGTGGCTCCTGGTCGGTGACGACGGCCAGCACGACGAACAGCTGTACGGCGAGTTCGTCCGCGAGCACCCGGACAACGTCGCCGCCGTGGCGATCCGACAGCTGTCGACGAGCGAGGCCGTGCTCGCCGGTGGTCGCTCCCGGGCGCAGGAGCGCACGCGGGACTCCACGAAGCCCTGGGTGTACGCCCCGGACGGCGCCGGGCTCTGGACCGAACTCGGCCGGGTCGGGATCGCAGACGTCGACTGAACCGAGCCATCGGCGGGCCTGCTGCCAGCGGGATCCTCGGGATTCCCGTCGGCCGAGGTCCTGCCGGGTGTGATCTGAACGCACCCTCAGCGCAGGTGCCCTCGGGGGCCGGGTGGTTCGATCGGGGACATGGCTCAGCGCATCGAGGACCACGCCCTCATCGGGGACTGTCACACCGCCGCACTCGTGACGCGGGACGGTGAGATCGACTGGGCGTGCCTGCCCCGTTTCGACAGCGCGTCCACCTTCGCCGCCCTGCTCGGCGACGAACACGACGGGCAGTGGTCCCTCCGTCCCACCGACCCGGCGGCCACCTCGGTCCGACGACACGACGGCGACTCCCTCGTGCTCTCGACGGTCTGGACGACACCGACCGGCGTCGTCGAGGTCACCGACTTCATGCCCGTCGACGCGCACCGAGCCACGATCGTCCGCCGGGTGCGCGGTCTCTCCGGCACGGTCGAGGTGCAGCAGGTGCTCCGCATCCGGTTCGGCTACGGCGACGTCCTCCCCTGGATCCGCCAGGTCGGCGACGACGACGGACCGGTGCTCGTCGCGACCGCCGGCCCGGACGCCGTCGTCGTCCGGGGGCCCCGGTTCCGCGCGGACGACCACCGCCACGTCACGACGACGACGATCGCCGACGGAGACGTCCTCGACACCACCCTCACGTGGTACCCGTCGCACCGTGAACCACCGGAGCCGTTCGACGTCACCGCCGCCCTCCACCACACGCGCGACTGGTGGCACGGCTGGACCTCCCGCACCCGCGCAGAGGGGAAGTACGCACCCGCCGTCCGCAGGTCCCTCATGTACCTGCGCGCGATGACCCACGCGGAGACCGGCGGCGTCGTGGCGGCCGCGACCACGAGCCTCCCGGAGGACCCCGGCGGCGAACGCAACTGGGACTACCGCTTCGTGTGGCTACGAGACGCCTCGTTGGCGCTCGCGTCCCTCATCGCACACGGTTACCGCGACGAGGCGTCCGACTGGCGGTCCTGGCTCCTGCGGGCCATCGCCGGCGACCCGGAGGACGTGCAGATCATGTACGGCATCGCCGGCGAACGCGAGCTGCCCGAACGGACGCTCGAGCACCTCACCGGGTACGCCGGGTCCACGCCCGTCCGCGTCGGCAACGGCGCCTCCACGCAGTACCAGGGTGACGTCTTCGGCGAGGTCCTGTCGGCGCTGCACGACGCCCGAGAACTGGGCGTCGAGGAGAGCGGGGCGTCCTGGTCCCTCCAGCGGGCCCTCCTGCGGTACGTGGAGGAGCACTGGCAGGACCCGGACAACGGCATCTGGGAGATGCGTGGTCCCCGACGGCACTTCACCCACTCCCGGGCCATGATCTGGGCGGCCTTCGACCGCGGTGTCGCCGCGTGCGAGGAGTTCGGGCTCGAGGGACCGGTCGAACGGTGGCGGACCCTCCGCGACCAGGTGCGCGCCGAGATCGAGGAGCACGGCTGGAACGCCGGACGCGGCTCGTACCGCCAGCACTACGACACCGACGAGGTCGACGCCAGCCTGCTCGTCCTGCCCCAAATCGGCTACTGCCGGCCGGACGACCCCCGGATGCTCGGGACCGTCGCGGCGATCGAGGAGGACCTCCGCGTCGGCGACGACGGGCTCCTCCTCCGCTACCGGACCTCCTCCGGCTTCGACGGACTGCGCGGCGCGGAACACCCGTTCCTGGCCTGCTCGTTCTGGCTCGTCGAGCAGTACGCCGGTTCCGGTCGGTCGGCGGACGCCGAACGGCTCATGGACGTGCTGGTCGGGTTCGCGAACGACGTCGGCATGCTCTCCGAGGAGGTCGACGTCGCCACCGGCCACCACATCGGCAACACCCCGCAGGCGCTCTCGCACCTCACGCTCGTGACCGCGGCGGACGCGATCGCCCGGGCCCAGGGCGCTGCGGCTGGGCACCGGACGCGCGCGGCCCGGCGCAGCGGCGGCACCTGGAGCGTCACCGGGGCCGGCGAGCAGGCCGGGCGCGCCGGCTGACCACGGGCGCGGACACGACGGGAGGCCCGGTGCCAGCTGGCACCGGGCCTCCCGTCATCAGGGGTGGCAACGTCCGTCAGGACAAGCGCCTCCCCGATCGGTCAGGACGAGCTGACCCAGTCCGCCGGGCCGCGCGAGCCCGCGCGGTACTCCTCGAGCGGGACCTGGTCGGCCTTCCACGCCGAGACGACCGGCTCGACGATCTCCCAGCAGCGCTCCGCGACGTCACCACGGATGGAGAGCAGCGGGTCGTCGTGGAAGATGCCGTTGAGGACCTCGCCGTAGGGCGTCAGCTCGCCGTCGTCGAAGGACGACGACAGCGTGACCTGCCCCATCTCGAACGGGTTGCCGCCACCGTTCGCCGACACCGACAGCTCGATCTCGTCGGGGTTGAGGACGATGCGCAGCGTGTCCGCCTTCGGACGGCCCGTCAGGCCGGACGGGAGGCGCGTCACCGGCTTGAAGGTGATGAGGACCTCCTTGCGGCTGGCGCCGAGCGCCTTGCCGGAACGGAGCGTGAAGGGGACACCGGCCCAGCGAGCGGTGTCGACCTCGACCTCGATCTCGGCGAGCGTCTCGGTACCGCGCGAGGGGTCGACGCCGTCCTCCTGCTGGTACGACGGCAGGTCCTTGCCGTCGATCGTGCCGGCGGTGTAGACCGCGCGACGCGAGGCGATCGTCGCGTCGTCGCCCTTGAGGCGGGTCGACCGGAGCACACGGGCCAGCGACGAACGGAACTCGACCGAGTCGATCGCTGCCGGGGCGTCCATCGTCACGAGAGCCAGGATCTGCAGCAGGTGCGACTGGATCATGTCGACGAGCGCGCCGGCCTCGTCGTAGTACTGGGCGCGGTTCTCGAGACCGAGCGTCTCGTCGTAGAAGACGTCGACCTTCTCGATGTTGTCGGCGTTCCAGATCGGTTCGAACAGACGGTTCGCGAAGCGCAGACCGATGATGTTGAGCACGGTGGTGCGACCGAGGAAGTGGTCGGTGCGGTGCACGCGCTCCTCGGGCACGAGCTCGAGGACGGTCTTGTTGAGGGCCTCGGCACTCGCGACGTCGGTGCCGAACGGCTTCTCGAAGGCGAGGGTGGTGCCCTCCGGGAGCTCGACGTGCTGCAGGGCCTCGCAGATGTCCGACGCGATCTGCGGCGGGAGCGCGAAGTAGAGGATCGGCTCGGCCTCGGCGGCGTCGAGCAGTGCCGTCAGGTGCTCCGGGTCGGTCGGGTCGCCCTGGATGAACTTCGTCGACTCGATGGTCGCATCGACCTCCGGGCCCTTCACGTCCTGCGAGGCGAACGACTTCGTGACGACGTCCTTCCACTGCTCCTCACTGCGGGCGCTGCGACCCGTGCCGATGAGCTGCACCGGGACGGACCGACCGCTCTGCAGGAACGTGCCGAGACCGGGCAGGAGGAGGCGGGAGGCGAGGTCGCCCGTCGCGCCGAAGATGATGAGGGTGCGCTTGTCGGTCACCTGAGGTGACTCCTTTCGCTTGTGGACGGTCCGCAGGACCTCAGGCCGCGAGCATGCGGTCCTCAGGACCCAAGGCCCATCGTGCCCGGGTGATTCCCGGACCGTTTCGAGATGTGGTCGATGTGTGTCGGTGGGCGGGGCGGAGGGGTGCCCCGGACGGGGACCCGGACTGCCCCGGACGCAGTTCGGGCGGCACCGAGATGGTGCCGCCCGAAGCGCGTGTGGTGTGGGTCAGTGACCGAAGTTGCCGCGGTAGTACTCGTAGACCCAGCCGACGAGGGTGATCGCGACGAGGGCGAGACCGATCGGCACGATCCAGAGGCCGGCTGCGACTCCGAGGAAGCAGACCGCGATCGCCGCGGCCAGGAAGATCGGCCACCACGACCACGGGCTGAAGTGCCCGAGCTCGGCGTCGCCGTCCTCGATGTTGGCGTCCTGGCGGTCCTCCGGCAGCACCCCGCCCTGAGCCGACATGACGCGGCCCAGGTAGAAGGCGATGAAGGCGGACATGATCCCGGTCAGGCCGATCGACAGGGTGCCGACCCACTCGATGCTGCCGTAGTAGATCACGGACCAGATCGTGTACGCGGCATCCGCGATCACGAAGAAGATGAACAGGATCCAGAACAGGTTGGTGTTCGCGCGCATGGCGGTTACTTCACCTCGCCCTTCGCGGCGTCGTAGGTCGGAGCGTCCGGAGCGTCCTTCGCCGGGCCCACACCGACCGGCACGCCGGCCTCGGGGTGGTTCAGGTCGAACGCCGGGGACTCGGAACGGATGCGCGGGATCGACGTGAAGTTGTGCCGCGGCGGCGGGCAGCTCGTGGCCCACTCGAGCGAGCGGCCGTAACCCCACGGGTCGTTCACGGCGACCTTCGGCGCGTTCCGCGCGGTGACGTAGACGTTGAAGATGAACGGCAGGAAGGAGATGCCGAGGATCATCGAGCCAACCGTCGACACCTGGTTCATCCACGTGAAGCCGTCGTCCGGCAGGTAGGTCGCGTAGCGGCGGGGCATGCCCACGACGCCGAGCCAGTGCTGGATGAGGAACGTCGTGTGGAACCCGATGAACAGCAGCCAGAAGTGGATCTTGCCGAGACGCTCGTTGAGCATCTTGCCGGTGAATTTCGGCCACCAGAAGTAGAAGCCGGAGAACATCGCGAACACGACGGTGCCGAAGACCACGTAGTGGAAGTGCGCCACGACGAAGTACGAGTCGGAGACGTGGAAGTCGAGCGGCGGCGAGGCGAGGATCACGCCGGTGAGACCACCGAACGTGAACGTCACGAGGAACCCGATCGCCCAGAGGATCGGGGTCTCGAAGGTGACCGAACCCCGCCACATGGTGCCGACCCAGTTGAAGATCTTCACGCCGGTCGGGACCGCGATGAGCATCGTCATGAGCGAGAACCACGGCAGCAGGACACCGCCAGTGACGTACATGTGGTGCGCCCAAACGGTGATCGACAGGGCCGCGATGGTGATGGTCGCGTAGACGAGGGTCTTGTACCCGAAGATCGGCTTGCGGCTGAACACCGGGAAGACCTCGGACACGATGCCGAAGAACGGCAGCGCGATGATGTACACCTCGGGGTGCCCGAAGAACCAGAACAGGTGCTGCCAGAGCAGTGCGCCACCGTTGGCGGGGTTGAAGATCTGGGCGTCGAACACGCGGTCGAGCCCGAGGCCGAACAGCGCCGCCGCCAGGACCGGGAAGGCCATCAGCACGAGGAGGCTCGTCACGAGCACGTTCCACGTGAAGATCGACATGCGGAACATCGTCATGCCCGGAGCACGCATCGTGATGATCGTGGTGATGAAGTTCACCGCACCGAGGATCGTCGAGAAGCCGGTCATGCCGAGGCCGAACACCCAGAGCGTCCCGCCGAGCCCCGGCGTGAACGTGGTGTCACTCAGCGGCGCGTAGGCGAACCACCCGAACGAGGCGGCACCCTGCGGGGTGAGGAACCCACCGACGGCGATCGCGCTGCCGAAGAAGTACATCCAGAACGCGAGGCCGTTCAGACGCGGGAACGCGACGTCCGGTGCACCGATCTGGAGCGGCATGATCGCGTTCGCGAAGCCCGAGAAGAGCGGCGTCGCGAACATCAGCAGCATGATCGTGCCGTGCATCGTGAACAGCTGGTTGTACTGCTCCTTGGTCGCGAGGACCTGGAGACCCGGTTCGAACAGCTGCGCGCGGATGACGAGCGCCATGATGCCGGCGAGCAGGAAGTAGAGGAACGAGGTGATCAGGTACATGTACCCGATCGTCTTGTGGTCGGTGGACGTCGCCCACCGCACGATGATGTTGCCCTTGCGACCGACCTTCGACGCCTGGAAGTCCGGCGTCGAGGGCCTGGTGGTCGCCTGGCCGACGAATGACGTTGTCATTGAGACGCGCCCTTACTTCTTGTCGCTCGACGCCTCGGCAGGCGCCTCGTTGTTCGGCTGGTTCGTGTTGGTGTCGTACTCGTTGCCGAGCAGACCGACCTTGCCCTCGTCCCGCAGGGACGCGAGGTAGTCGTCGTACTCCGCCTGCGACACGACCTTCACCTGGAAGAGCATCAGGGAGTGGTACTCACCGCAGAGCTCGGCGCACTTGCCCTGGAACGTGCCTTCCTTCTGCGGGATGAAGTACTCGTAGTTCGTCTTGCCCGGGAGCATGTCCTTCTTGTAGAGGAAGTCGATGACCCAGAACGAGTGGTTGACGTCGCGCGAGCTGAGCTCGATCTCGACCTTCTTGCCGACCGGGAGGTACAGCGTGGGGAGCAGCGACTCGTCGATCGCCCCGCCGCCGTTCTCTTCTTCCTGGGCCTGGATGCCCTGGTAGTAGACGCTCTCGTTCGGGTTCTTCTGGTCGATGTAGTTGAAGTCCCAGCCCCAGCGCTTGCCGTAGACGTGCACGGTGGCGTCCGGCTGCGCGAAGGGCTTCTCGATCGCTTCCTGGTCCTTCGCGGTGAACGCGAAGAAGCCGAGCACGAGGATCAGCGGCACGAGCGTGTAGAAGATCTCGAGCGGCATGTTGTACCGCATCTGCACGGGCAGGCCGGTCTGGCCCTTCCGGCGGCGGTAGACGATCGCGGCCCAGATGACGAGGCCCCACACGATCAGACCGACCGCCAGCAGGACGATCCAGCTCGTGGTCCACAGGCCGACGATGCGGCTCGTGTGGTTGGTGACGTCCTTCGTCTCTCCCGTGCCGGGGAGCCATCCGTTCAGCTGCTGCTGCGAGCAGCCAGCCAGTGCGATGACCAGACCGACGGCCACCGGGACGGCCGCCCAACGTATACGGCGATTCGAACGCACTGTTACCTCTCGGAAAGACGTGGGCCGGATCCAGTCGTCGTGCGACTGGCTGACGACGGGGATCCCGTCGACGAGCACCGCGGTCGGCACGAGGCCGGCGCATGGGTGGCTCCCAGCTTGGTTGGAACACTCCTAGCTTACTCGCAGCTGTCGACACCGAGCGCACAACCGACACGCGTTGTGGACGGAACGAGGCCTGCGGCAGCGGGTTTCCCCTGGTCATCGGCGTCGGGACGACGATGCGGAGACGCGAGTGGGGAGCGACCGTGTCGGTCGCTCCCCACTCGCGTGTCGGACTGACGGGCGATCAGTGGAAACTGTCGCCACACGCGCAGCTGCCCTGCGCGTTCGGGTTGTCGATGGTGAAGCCCTGCTTCTGGATGGTGTCCTCGAAGTCGATCGTCGCACCGTCGAGGTAGGGCACGCTCATCTTGTCGACGACGACTTCCACGCCGTCGAACTCCGCCGTGGCGTCGCCGTCGAGCAGTCGCTCGTCGAAGTACAGCTGGTAGATCAAGCCCGAACACCCGCCCGGCTGGACGGCGAGACGGAGGCGCAGGTCATCGCGGCCCTCCTGTTCGAGCAGGCTGGCGACCTTCGCCGAGGCCGCGTCGCTCAGCAGCACACCGTGCGACGTGGCGTCGGTCGCTGCTTCGGTCGTGATGGTGTCGCTCATCGGCGTCTCCCTCGTTGGCGGTGACGTTCACCGGCTGTCGCGTCGATTCTAAGCACGCGCACCGACGACCGACACCCGGGTCCAGGACCTGTGGAGGACGGACGTCACGCGCGACCCTGCAGCCGGGCGAGCAGGACGGCCTCCGACAGCACCGCGCGGTGCAGCACGCCCAGGTGCTGCGACTCGTTCGGGCTGTGTGCGCGGGTGTCCGGGTCCTCGACCCCGGTGACCAGGATCTGGGCCTCCGGGAACTCGGCGGCCAGGTCGGACACGAACGGTATCGACCCGCCGATGCCCTGCTCCACGGGTGCCGCGCCCCAGCCCTCGGACATCGCGGTCCGGGCCTCCTGGACGGCCCAGCCGGACGCGTCCACCAGGAAGCCGTCACCGGTGTCGACCTCGGTGATCTCGATCCGGGCGCCGAAGGGGACGTGGCTGCGCAGGTGCTCCTCCACGGCGGCGAAGGCCTCCGTGGCGGGCTGACCGGGCGCGACCCGCACGGACACCCGGGCGGCGACGGTGGGCAGCAGCGTGTTGGACGCGTTCGCGACGCTCGGGACGTCGAGGCCGGTCACCGTGATCGACGGCTGGAACCACATCCGGGACAGCACCGGACCGCTGCCGACCGGACGCGCACCGTCGACCAGGGCGGCCTCGGCCGCGAACTCGTCCTCGGAGCGCTCCGGCACGGGGGCGTCGTGCGCGCTGAGGCCCGCGACCGCGACCGCCCCGTCGTCGTCGTGCAGCGACGCGAGCAGGCGGACCATCGGCATCATCGCGTCCGGCGCCGCTCCCCCGTACATGCCGCTGTGGCTGGCGTGCTCGAGCGTCGTCACGGTGAGCTTGAACGTCGTGTTGCCCCGGAGCGAGACGGTGATCGCGGGGACCTCGGTCGACCAGTTGTCGCTGTCGGCCACCACGATGACGTCGGCGGCGAGGTGCTCCCGCTGCTCGCGCAGGAACGTGCGGAACGAGCGGGACCCGAACTCCTCCTCGCCCTCGACGAACAGCACGATGCCGACGTCCAGGTCGTCGCCGAACTGTGCGTGCACCGCCCGGAGCGCTGCCACGTGGGTCATCACGCCGGCCTTGTCGTCGGAGGCGCCGCGGCCGTACAGGCGGTCGCCGCGGAGCGTCGGCTCGAAGGGAGGCGTCTCCCACAGCGCGTCATCGCCCTGCGGCTGCACGTCGTGGTGCGCGTAGAGCATCACGGTCGGCCTGCCGTTGCGGGCGGGGCGGACGGCGAGCACCGCCGGCTGGCCGAGCTCGGCGTCCGCCGCAGCGGACCCGCCGTCGACCGGCGTGTCGCCCTCGACGGCCGACCGGACGACGCGTACCTCGTCGAAGACCCCGGTCGAGCGGACCAGGTCGGCGACCGCCTCGGCGCTGCGCTCGACGTGGGCCGGGTCGAAGGCCGACCACGACACCGACGGGATGCGGACGAGGGCGGACAGGTCGGCGATCGTGGTGGGCAGTGCGCCGTGCACGTGCTCGCGCAGCGCCTCGAGCAGAGCGGGGTCGGTCGCGGGTGCCTGCGACCCGGCGTCGGGACGGTGCTTCTCGGTGTCGGTCATGGCCGGTAATCTAGAGGACGTCCAGCACGCAGAGCGCCGTTAGGAACCACCGTGGCGAAGGCATCCCCCAAGACCAACGTGACCGTGAACCCCGGTGACGACGAGCTCGTCGCGCACGGCAAGGGTCGCCCGACGCCCTCACGACGTGAGCGAGAGGCAGCCAACCGGCGTCCGATCGTCGGCAACTCCCCCGCCGACAAGAAGGCCGCTCGGGCGCGTCTGAACAGCGAGCGCGAGCGCGCGCGCGTCGGCATGGCGAACGGTGAAGAGCGCTACCTGCCGGCGAAGGACCGCGGTGACCAGCGTCGCTTCATCCGCGACTTCATCGACGCCCGCTGGAACGTGGGCGAGGTCATGATGCCGGTCCTCGTGCTCTTCCTCATCGTGGGTTTCGTCGCCGCGCAGACGCCGGCGGCGTCGTACTCGCTGCTGTTCATCTGGGCGTTCGTGTTGCTCTTCGTGCTCGACTGCACCGTGCTCTGGTTCGCGCTGCGTCGCAAGTTCGCCGCGGCCGGGCAGGACTTCCAGCGCGGCAACTTCCTCTACATCCTCACCCGCGGGTGGCAGCTGCGGTTCCTCCGCCTGCCCAAGCCGCAGGTCAAGCGCGGGCAGTACCCGACGCTCTGACCGAGCGTGTGCGGTGCGAGCGCCGTCGACCTCCGGGTCGGCGGCGCTTCGTCGTCCGTCCGGGCGTCGTCGTCGTCCGGGACCCCGCGGCCGCGCGGTCGCGACCAGGTGCCGGTCGGGAGGACCGTGCCGGCCAGGTCAGGGCCTCCCGGCCGGGCCGCCAGCGGCTCGCGACCACGCGCCGCCCGGGCCGACGTCCGGCTCCGGGCCCGACGCGCCGCCACACGGCCACTCGCCAGGTGCGGCGTCAGCGGCGGCGCAACCGCCGCCGCCGGAGCCGGTTGATCCGCATGGCCCAGGTCGGCCCCTCGTAGAGGAACGCCGTGTAGCCCTGCACGAGCGTCGCCCCCGCGTCGATGCGCGCCTGGACGTCCGCCTCGGTCGTGACCCCGCCGACGGCGATGACGCAGAACCCGGCGGGAACGGCAGCGCGGACGCGACGGAGCACCGCGAGCGAGCGCTCCCCGAGCGGCGCACCGGACAGTCCCCCGGCGCCCATCGCCGCCACCTCGGCGTCCGGCGTCGTCAGGCCGTTGCGCTCGATGGTCGTGTTCGTCGCGATGACGCCGGCCAGTCCGAGTTCGACCGCGAGCCCCGCGATCGCGTCGATCTGATCGTCGGTGAGGTCCGGCGCGATCTTCACGAGCACGGGAGTCCGTCCGGCGGTCTCGTGCACGGCGGCGAGCAGCGGCCGGAGCTGGTCCAGTTCCTGCAGTCCGCGCAGACCCGGCGTGTTCGGCGAACTGACGTTGACGGCCAGGTAGTCGGCGAAGGGGGCCAGCAGCCGCGTGGACTCGCGGTAGTCCTCGGCGGCGTCCTCGACGGAGACCACGCGGCTCTTGCCGATGTTCACGCCGATGACCGGGCGACCGGGGTTGCGGCGGGCACGTTCCAGGCGACCGGCGGCCTTGACGGCCCCGTGGTTGTTGAAGCCCATCCGGTTGATGAGCGCGCGGTCGGCGATGAGCCGGAACAGCCGGGGGCGTTCGTTGCCCGGCTGCGCCCTGGCGGTGACGGTGCCGACCTCGACGTGTCCGAAGCCGAGCAGACCGAGGCCGGCGATGCCCCGGGCGTCCTTGTCGAAGCCGGCGGCCATGCCGAAGCGCGACGGGAAGTGGATCCCCATGGTGGTGATGCCGTCCTCGGCGGGGGGCCGAGCGTACCGCTCGACCGTGCTGGCGAGGAAGGGCACCTTCGGGAGGACGCGGATCACGGCGAACGCCAGGTGGTGCGCCCGTTCCGGCTCCATCTTCGCGAACACGGAGCGGAACACGACGCCGTACCCGGCCCGGACGAGCGCCTCGACGCCGGTCACGCGCTGGCGCCGTCCGTGGTACGGCCCGGTGCGCCGACCGTGCCGGGCCCGGCGTGGTGGTCGATCCGGAGCTGGCCGATCGCGTCCTCGAAGTCCTCGAGCGAGTCGAACGCCTGGTAGACGCTGGCGTAGCGGAGGTAGGCCACCTCGTCGAGCTCCCGGAGCGGGCTGAGGATCGCCAGTCCGATGTCGTTCGCCTCGATCTGGCTCGCGCCGGAGGACCGGACGATCTCCTCGACGCGCTGCGCGAGCACCGCCAGGTCCGAGTCCGTCACCGGCCGCCCCTGACAGGCCTTCCGCACACCCGAGATGATCTTCTCGCGGCTGAACGGCTCGAGGACGCCGTTGCGCTTCACGACGCTCAGCGACGCGGTCTCGGTGGTCGAGAACCGCCGTCCGCAGTTCGGGCACTGACGGCGTCGGCGGATGGAGGTTCCGTCGTCGCTCGTCCGGGAGTCGACGACGCGGGAATCCGGGTGGCGGCAGAAGGGGCAGAACATGTCGCCCTCAGGCTACCGGTTCGTGCGTTCCGACACGGCGGCCCCGTGCGCCGGCAGCTGCTCTTCGGTGGAGAGCGCCACGATGTGCGGGACCACCTCGGCCAGGGCGGCCGCCGTGTACCGGACGACCTGCTGGGGCCGGAGGAACGTGGACGCGGACAACCCCGCTCCGAACCGCGCCTGACCGCCGGTCGGCAGGACGTGGTTCGAGCCGGCCAGGTAGTCGCCGAGGCTGACGGGCGAGTCCGGCCCGACGAACACCGCCCCCGCCGCGTCGATGTCGGCGAGTACGGCGTCGTCGTCGGCCGTCTGGATCTCGAGGTGCTCCGGCCCGTACGCGTTGCTGACGGTCGCGGCATCGGCGAGCGAGTCCACGAGCACGATCGCCGACTGTGGCCCGTCCAGGGCCGCCTGGACGCGCGTCGCGGTCCCGAGCACCGCCGTACGCTCCGGGATCGCGGCCTCGACCGCGTCGGCGAACGCAGCCGACGTCGTCACGAGGACGCTCCCGGCCTGTTCGTCGTGCTCGGCCTGGCTGATGAGGTCGGCGGCGACGTACCCGGGGTCGGCCGTGTCGTCCGCGATCACGAGGATCTCGGAGGCACCGGCCTCGGAGTCGATGCCGACGACACCGCGGACGAGACGCTTCGCCGCGGCCACGTAGTTGTTGCCCGGACCGGTGACCAGGTCGACCGGCTCGAGGTCGATCTCGGGCACGCCGTACGCGAGCGCACCGACGGCTCCGGCGCCGCCCATCGCGTAGACCTCGTCCACGCCGAGCAGTCCGGCGGCGGCGAGGATCGTCGGGTGCACGCGGCCCCCGTGGTCACGCTGCGGCGGGGAGACGAGTGCGATCGACCCGACGCCGGCGACCTGCGCCGGGACGACGTTCATGACGACGCTCGACGGGTAGACGGCCTTGCCACCGGGGACGTAGAGGCCGACGCGACGCATCGGCTGCCAGCGCTGGTGGACCGCTGCCCCGTCGGCGAGGGAGGTCACCGATCCGGCGGGGACCTGCGCGGCGCTGGCCGCGCGGACCCGGCGGATCGCTTCGTCGAGGGCGACCCGGAGCTCGGGTGCGAGACCGGCCACGGCCGCGGCGATCTCGGCGGCCGGCACCCGGACGTGCTCGGGCGCTCCCCCGTCGAAGCGCTCCGCCTGCTCGTGCAGCGCGGCGGCCCCGTGCTCGCGGACGGCATCCACCAGCTCCTGGGCCGCGGCCGTGGCACTGCTGACGTCACCGGCGGCCCGCGGCATGAGACGGAGGAGTTCGGCGCGGGGCGGGAGCCCGCCGCGGAGGTCGATTCGCTGCATCATGAGGCCCCCAGCGTACCGAGCACCGCCGTCGGTCGGTGACCGGCAGTGGTGCTCGGGCGTCGGGCAGCGACGAGCCGGTCAGACCAGGCAGCGCGGACCGAGCAGGCTCTTCAGTTCGCCGAACAGGTCCGGCGTCAGGGCCACCGGGAACGGCAGCTCGAACGTCCGGGCCACGTCGTCCTTGAGGAGCTTCAGCCGCACCTCGGTGTCGCCCTGGTGCCGACCGAGCACGGCCGCCAGCTCGGTCACCGTCTGCGTGGTGGCCTGGCGCTCCGGCAGGGACAGCGTGAGCGGCCCGGAACCCATCGCGTCGCCGACGTTCGGCTGGAACATGCTCACCGCGTGCAGCGCCTTGCCGTCGTCGCGGACGTTGACGCGGCCGCGCAGGACCACGATCGAGTCCGGGACGAGCGACGGGCCGAACTCCTGGTACGTCTTGCCGAGGAACATCACGCCGATCTGGCCGCCGAAGTCCTCGATGTCGACGATGCCGTACGGGTTGCCGCTCGTCTTCGCCACACGGTGCTGCACGCTGGTCAGCAGTCCGGCGACCGTCACCGTCTCGCCCTCGACCGAGTCGTCGGCCACCAACAGGTCGGCGATCGTGATCGACTGGTGCTTGGCGAGTTCGATCTCGAGTCCGGCGAGCGGGTGGTCGGACACGTAGAGCCCGAGCATGTCCCGCTCGAACGCCAGCTTGTCGCGCTTCGACCACTCGGGGCGCTCCGGCACCTGCGACACCGTCAGCGATGCCGGGTGCTCCTCGGCGACCTCGGCGAAGAGCGAGTCGAAGTCGAACCCGACGTTGCCGTGGGCCTCGTCGCGCTTGACCTTCACCGCGGCCTCGACCGCGCCCTCGTGGATCTCGACGAGCGCGCGCCGGCTGTCGCCGAACTCGTCGAACGCACCCGCCTTGATGAGCGACTCCACCGTCCGCTTGTTCGCCGACGAGATCGGGATCTTGCGGAGGAAGTCGTGGAAGGACTCGAAGGCGCCCTTCTCGGTGCGCGCCTTCACGATGTCGTCGACGACGTTGAACCCGACGTTGCGGATCGCGCCCATGCCGAAGCGGATGTCGTCCCCGACGGCCGCGAAGAAGCCGATCGACTCGTTGACGTCCGGCGGCATGACCCGGATGCCCATCCGGCGGCACTCGTTGAGGTAGAGCGCGAGCTTGTCCCGCGCGTCCCCGACACTCGTCAGCAGCGCGGCCATGTACTCGGCCGGGTAGTGGGCCTTGAGGTAGGCGGTCCAGAACGACACCACGCCGTACGCCGCCGAGTGCGCCTTGTTGAACGCGTAGTCGGAGAAGGGCAGCAGGATGTCCCACAGCGTCTTGATCGCCGCGTCGGAGTACCCGTTGTCCTTCATGCCCTGCTGGAACCCGGCGTACTGCTTGTCCAGCTCGGACTTCTTCTTCTTGCCCATCGCGCGGCGGAGGATGTCCGCCTGGCCGAGGGAGAACCCGGCGACCTTCTGCGCGATGGCCATGACCTGCTCCTGGTAGATGATCAGGCCGTAGGTCCCGCCGAGGATCTCCGCCAGCGGCTCCTCGAGTTCCGGGTGGATCGGGGTGATCGCCTGCTCGCCGTTCTTGCGCAGCGCGTAGTTCGTGTGCGAGTTCGCACCCATCGGCCCCGGCCGGTACAGGGCGATGAGCGCGGAGATGTCCTCGAAGTTGTCCGGCTTCATGAGGCGGAGCAGCCCGCGCATGGGCCCACCGTCGAGCTGGAACACGCCGAGGGTGTCGCCGCGCTGCAGGAGCGCGTAGGCCTCGGGGTCCTCGAGCCCCATGTTCTCGAGGTCGAGGTCGATCCCCCGGTTGGTCTTGATGTTGTCGAGGGCGTCACTGATGATCGTGAGGTTCCGCAACCCCAGGAAGTCCATCTTGATCAGGCCGAGCGACTCCGCTGCCGGGTAGTCGAACTGCGTGACGATCTGGCCGTCCTGCTCCCGCTTCATGATCGGGATGATGTCGATCAGCGGGTCGCTCGACATGATGACGCCGGCGGCGTGCACGCCCCACTGCCGCTTCAGCCCCTCGAGCCCGAGCGCGGTGTCGAACACCGTTTTGGCCTCCGGATCGGTCTCGACGACGGTGCGGACGTCGACGGCTTCCTTGAACCGGGGGTGGTCCTTGTCGAAGATCCCGGTGAGCGGGATGTCCTTGCCCATCACGGGCGGCGGCATCGCCTTCGTGAGCTTCTCGCCCATGCCGAAGGGGAAGCCGAGCACGCGCGAGGAGTCCTTGAGGGCCTGCTTCGCCTTGATCGTGCCGTAGGTGACGATCTGCGCGACGCGTTCCGACCCGTACTTCTCGGTGACGTACTTGATCGCCTCACCGCGGCGCCGGTCGTCGAAGTCGACGTCGAAGTCGGGCATCGAGACGCGGTCCGGGTTGAGGAACCGCTCGAAGATCAGGCCGTGCCGGATCGGGTCGAGGTCGGTGATGCGCATCGCGTAGGCGACCATGGAGCCAGCGCCGGAACCACGGCCGGGGCCGACCCGGATGCCGTTGTTCTTCGACCAGTTGATGAAGTCCGCGACCACCAGGAAGTAGCCCGGGAACCCCATCTGGTTGATGATGCCGACCTCGTAGTCGGCGCGCTGCTGGACCTCTTCCGGGATGCCGCCCGGGTACCGGTACTCCAGTCCCTTCGCCACTTCCTTCTCGAACCAGGAGTGCTCGGTCTCGCCCTCGGGCACCGGGAACTTCGGCATGTAGTTCGCCGCGGTGTCGAACTCGACGTTGCAGCGCTCGGCGATGAGCAGCGTGTTGTCACACGCTTCGAGGTTGTCGCGGAAGACGTGCCGCATCTGCGCCGGGGTCTTGAGGTAGAACTCGTCGGCGTCGAACTTGAAGCGGTTCGGGTCGTTCAGCGTCGATCCGGACTGCACGCAGAGCAGGGCCGCGTGCGAGGTGGCGTCGTGTGCGTGGGTGTAGTGCAGGTCGTTCGTGCCGACCAGCGGGATGTCGAGGTCCTTCGCCAGGCGGATGAGGTCGCTCATGATGCGCCGCTCGATCTCGAGCCCGTGGTCCATGACCTCGGCGAAGTAGTTCTCCTTGCCGAAGATGTCCCGGTAGTCCGCCGCTGCCTGGACGGCTTCGTCGTACTGCCCGAGGCGCAGCCGCGTCTGGATCTCCCCCGAGGGGCAGCCCGTGGTGGCGATGACGCCCTCGTGGTACTCCTGCAGCAGCTCGATGTCCATGCGGGGCTTGAAGTAGTAGCCCTCGATCGACGCCCGCGACGAGAGGCGGAACAGGTTGTGCATGCCCGTCGTGTTCTCGGCGAACATCGTCATGTGCGTGTACGCGCCCGACCCGGACACGTCGTCCCCGCCGCCGTCGCCCCAGCGGACACGGGTCTTGTCGGAGCGGTGCGTGCGCGGCGTGATGTACGCCTCTGTCCCGATGATCGGCTTGACGCCACCCGCCTTCGCGGTCTTCCAGAACTCGAACGCCCCGAACATGTTGCCGTGGTCGGTCACCGCCACGGCCGGCATGCCCTGCGCGGCGGTCTCCGCCACGAGGTCGGAGAGCCTGGCGGCACCGTCGAGCATCGAGTACTCGCTGTGCACGTGCAGGTGGACGAAGGAGTCGGAATCCGACACGGAACCTCCGGTTCGTACGGTCTGCGGCGGGGTGGGAACAGCCTAACCGCGACCGGTGACGAACCCGAGCGTGTCGCGTCGGGAGCCGCACGGGCCGCGCGACGACGCGGGTCAGGCCGCGCGGATCCGGTCGAGTGCCTGCTGCAGGTCGTCGGGGTAGGACGCCTGGAACTCGACCCAGTCCCCGGAGCGCGGGTGCGCGAAGCCGAGCCGGACGGCGTCGAGCCACTGCCGGGTCAGGCCGAGCTCCGCTGCGAGCACCGGGTCGGCGCCGTACGTGGTGTCGCCCACGAGCGGGTGCCGCGTCGCCGCCATGTGGACCCGGATCTGGTGCGTGCGCCCCGTCTCCAGGTGCACCTCGAGCAGGGTCGCGGAGCGGAACGCCTCGAGGGTCTCGTAGTGCGTGACGCTCGGCTTGCCGTCCGCCGTGACCGCGAACTTCCAGTCGCTCGACGGGTGCCGTCCGATGGGGGCGTCGATCGTGCCCGACGTCGGGTCCGGGTGGCCCTGCGCGAGCGCGTGGTAGACCTTCTCGACGGTCCGCTCCTTGAACGCCCGCTTCAGGTGCGTGTACGCCAGCTCCGTCTTCGCGACCACCATCAACCCCGAGGTGCCGACGTCGAGTCGGTGCACGATCCCGGCGCGCTCGGCGGCACCCGACGTGGCGATCGTGAAGCCGGCGGCGGCGAGACCGCCGGGCACGGTCGGACCGTCCCACGCGGGTGACGGGTGCGCGGCGACGCCGACCGGCTTGTCGACGACGACGATGTCCTCGTCGTCGTGCACGACGGTCATGCCGGGGACGGCGGCCGGGACGATGCGGGGCGGCTCCTTCGGCTGCCACTCGACCTCGAGCCAGGTGTCGGCGTGCAGACGGTCGGACTTGTCGACGACCGCGCCGTCGACCCGGACCCCGCCGGCTGCGACCACCTCGGCGGCGAAGGAGCGGCTGAAGCCGAGGAGCTTGGCGATGGCGGTGTCGACGCGCTCACCGGCGAGCCCGTCGGGCACGGGGAGGCTGCGGGACTCGGTCATGATGCCGGCGTCACGTCGCGTCGTGGCCGAGGGCGTCGTGCGGACGGCCGTCGTGGGGGCGGCCGTCGTGCACGGTGCCGTCGCGGTCCGTCCGGGAGGCCCGTCCCTCGTCCGGCACGTCGGTCGCGTCGGCAGCGGCACGCGCCTGCTGCTTCTCCGACACCGCTCGCGTTCCGTCGAGGTTGACCCCGAGGACCACGAGCAGCACGAAGACGACCATGCTGGCGCAGATGAACGAGTCGGCGACGTTGTAGATCGCGGGCATCATCCACGGCGTCGAGATGAAGTCGACCACGTGTCCGCGGCCGAAGCCGGGCTCACGGAAGAGCCGGTCGGTCAGGTTCCCGAGCGCACCGCCGAGGAGCATGCCGAGCACGAGCGCCCACCACATCGAGCGGATGCGACGGGCGTACACGACGATCGCGACGACGACGGCTGCCGAGATGACCGAGAACACCCAGGTCATGTTGACCGCGAAGGAGAACGCCGCTCCGGGGTTCCGGACGGACAGGAACTGCAGTGCGTCCCCGAGCACGGGGACGACGACGCCCTCGGGCAGGTTCGCGACGACGAGCGCCTTCGTGACCTGGTCGAGCGTCACCACCACGACAGCGGCGAAGGCCAGTGCCGCGATCGCGCGTGCACTGACCTTCGCTCGTGGGACGGGTCGGTCCAACGTCAGTTGCCGAAGCCCTGCGCCGAGGCCGGGGCCGGCGAGAAGCCGGACTGCTCGGTGCTGGCAGACGAGTCGAGCTCGGCGAGCTGGCTCTGGATGTAGCTCTTGAGCTGCGCACGGTAGTCGCGCTCGAACGTGCGGAGTTCGTCGATCTTGCCCTCGAGCTGCGTGCGCTCCTGGTCGAGCACCGCGACCCGCTGACGGTTCTGGTTCTCGGTGTCCGCGATGATCTGGCGCTGCTTGGCTTCGGCCTCGGAGACGAGGCGGGCGGCCTGGGCCTGGCCCTCGGCGATCAGGGCGTCACGCTTCTCGACACCTTCACGGACGTGCTCTTCGTGGAGGCGGCGGGCCAGCGTGAGCAGGTTCGTCGTGCCCTCGGTGTCCTCGTCCGGGTTGACCGTCGTGGTCGGCGCGGCGGCGGGCACCGGGGTGGGCTCGGGCGCGGCGGCGACCGGGGCCGGCTCCGGAGTCGGTGCCGGCGCGGGCTCGTCGTCCTTGGCGAGCGACGGCGCGGAGTCGGCCGACTGGAGGCGCTGGCGCAGCTCCTCGTTCTCCTGGTTCAGGCGACGCAGCTCGGCCACGATCTCGTCGAGGAAGTCGTCGACCTCGTCCTGGTCGTAGCCCTCGCGGAACTTGGTCGGCTGGAACCGCTTGTTGACTACGTCTTCCGGCGTCAAAGCCATTGCCGTCACCTCAATAGAACTGCTGAACGTGTGGAACCGGGGCCCTGCTGGCCGTCCGTGCTGAACCTACCAGCCGGGGCTCCCGGTGCGGATGTCCCGCCAGGGCGGGGCATCGATCCCGACCACCGTACACCGAGGGCGGCTCGGAACCGTGTCGGTTCGCCGCGTGGCGCGTGTCGGGGTGGTCGGGATCAGACGAATCGGTAGGCCAGGGACTGGACCACGACACGCAGGATGATCACGACGAGCATCACGATCGTCCACCCGAAGTCGAGCGCCACGGGACCGAGCCGGAGCGGCGGCAGGAGGCGTCGGACGGCCTTGATCGGCGGGTCCGTGACGGTGTACACGAACTCCGCGATGACGAGCAGCACACGCTGCGGACGCCAGGTGCGGTTGAACGCCTGGACCATGTCGAGGGCGAAGCGACCCCACATGATGAAGAAGTACAGCGTGAGGAGTAAGGAGAGGATCGTGAAGATGAACACGGTTCGGCTCGCTCGTCTCGTGTGACCGGGGCCGGGGTGGGCCTGGGTGCCGAGCGGTGTTCCGGCACCCGCGGGCACCGGCACCGCACGGGCGGCTCAGGACTGGGCGAAGAAGTTCGCCTCGATGTCGGACTCTACCTCAGCAGGCTCGCCACTCACTGCGATGTGCGCGGGCGACAGCAGGAAGACCTTGTTCGTGACACGCTCGATCTTGCCGTACAGGCCGAGCGACAGGCCGCTCGCGAAGTCGATCATGCGACGGGCGTCCGTCTCGGTCATCTGCGAGAGGTTGATGATGACGGGGATGCCGTCGCGGAAGCTCTCGGCGATGGACTGGGCGTCCTTGTACTCGCGCGGGTGGACGGTGAGGATCTCGTTCATTTCCTGGACCGGGGTCGCCTTCTGTGCGGTCGTGTGCGAGCGGCGGAGCGGGGTGACCTGCGCGCCGCGCTGGGAGGTGTGCTGGGGCTTCACGGCGACGGCGGCCGGAGCGGCAGCCGCCGGTGCTGCGGCGGCCGGAGCGGCAGCGGGCGTCGCGGCGGCCGGGGCCTCCTGCTGCGCTGCCGCGGCGGGAGCCTGCTGCCGCGCCTGCGTCGGCGCGGTCTGCTGCTCGTCCTCGTACTCGAGTTCCTCATCGGCGAGGCCGAGGTAGACCATCGTCTTCTTCAGGGGGTTGGCCATGGTTCCTCCGGGGAGTGCGTGCTCGTTGGTGCCCTGCGTCGAGGCTAGGGCGCGGCGGGGCGATTCCCGGTGATTGCGGTCCCGATCCGCAGGTGTGTCGCGCCCTCCGCGATCGCCTCTGCGTAGTCGCCGCTCATGCCGGCGGAGATGTCCGTCGCCGCGGGATCGAGCAGACGGACCCGCTCGGAGACCACACGGAGCCGGGCGAACGCGGCGCGGGGCTCCTCGTCCAGCGGGGCTACCGCCATCACGCCGCGGAGTCGGAGGGTGCCGGTCGCCAGGACCCGCTCGGCCAGCGCGTCGACGTCGTCCGGCGCGACCCCGCCACGACCGGGGTCGTCCGTCAGGTTCACCTGGACGAACCCGTCGAGCACGCGGGGGTCCGGTTCGGTCTCGGTCGGGGCGAAGGCGTCGACGACGCTCGCGCGGTCGAGGGACTGCACCACGTGGGCGTACCGACGCGCCTGCCGGGCCTTCTTCGACTGCAACTGCCCGACGAAGTGCCAGGTCAAGCCGAGGTCTGCGAGTTCCGCGGCCTTGGCCTGCGCCTCCTGGTGGCGGTTCTCCCCCACGTCGGTCACCCCGAGCGCGGCGAGCTGCCGGACCAGGGCTGCCGGGTGGTACTTCGTGACGACGACGAGCGTCAGCTCGGCGGCGGAGCGACCGGCGGCGCGGGCGGCGTCTGCGATGCCCGCCCGGACGGACTCGAGCCGAGCCTCCAGACCGGTGTCGGACGCTGCGGACACAGGCCGAGCCTCCGGTCCGGGATCGGACGGGAGGCTCGGCTCACGCTGGTCGGCGTCACTCACGTGCGCGGACGGCTCACTTCAGGAAGTCGGGGACGTCGAGCTCGTCGTCGTCGTCGAAGGCCGGGTCGGCGGCGCGCTGCGCCGGCGGCTCGTGCTCCTGCGACGCCCAGGACGGGGTCGAGTGGCCGGAGTCCTCGATGCGGTTGGACGAACCGGTGGTGACCGGCACCGTGGCACCGGCATCCGGGTCGACGTAGCTCGAGCGCCGCTCCTGGTGCTGCTGCTGCGACGGCTCGCCGCCGTCGAAGCCGGCGGCGATGACGGTCACGCGCACCTCGTCACCGAGCGTGTCGTCGATCACCGCACCGAAGATGATGTTCGCCTCGGGGTGGACGGCCTCCTGCACCAGGCGGGCCGCGTCGTTGATCTCGAAGATGCCGAGGTTCGAACCACCCTGGATCGACAGCAGCACGCCGTGCGCACCGTCGATCGAAGCCTCGAGCAGCGGCGACGCGACGGCGAGCTCGGCCGCCTTGATCGCACGGTCGGCACCCCGCGAGGAGCCGATGCCCATGAGCGCCGAGCCGGCACCCTGCATGACGCTCTTGACGTCGGCGAAGTCGAGGTTGATCAAACCCGGGGTCGTGATGAGGTCCGTGATGCCCTGGACACCGGCGAGGAGCACCTGGTCGGCCGTGGCGAAGGCCTCGACCATGGAGATCCCGCGGTCGGAGATCTCGAGCAGGCGGTCGTTCGGCACGACGATGAGCGTGTCGACCTCGTCCTTCAGGCTCGCGACGCCGTTCTCGGCCTGGGACTGGCGGCGCTTGCCCTCGAAGCCGAACGGCTTCGTGACGACACCGATGGTCAGCGCACCGATGGACTTCGCGATGCGCGCGACGACCGGGGCGCCGCCCGTCCCGGTGCCACCACCCTCGCCTGCGGTGACGAAGACCATGTCGGCGCCCGCGAGCGCTTCCTCGATCTCCTCCGCGTGGTCCTCGGCGGCGCGGCGGCCCACCTCGGGGTCGGCACCAGCGCCGAGCCCGCGGGTGATCTCGCGACCCACGTCGAGCTTCACGTCGGCGTCGCTCAGGAGCAGCGCCTGCGCGTCGGTGTTGATGGCGATGAACTCGACCCCGCGGAGTCCGAGCTCGATCATGCGGTTGACGGCGTTGACACCGCCGCCGCCGACACCGACCACCTTGATGACGGCGAGGTAGTTGTGGTTCGTGGTCACGTCTGTCCGGCCTCCGGTCAAAACCCTCAACCTGTGCTTGAAGTTCAGAGTTCTAGCTGCTACGAATGGTGCTGGCCCCGACGCTACGGGTGCCGTCGTGCTCGTGACGACCCGCCACGCCGCGTGTCGCCGATGCCGCCCGGCTTTTGTCCGACGGTGTCAGGACCGCGGCCGGATGATCCCGTTGTCGGGTGCCGACACGTCGAACTCGACCTTCGAGTCCGGCGACCGCTTCGCGTGGTCCGCCACGAGGGCGGCGAGGAGCTCGGCCTTCGCCGCGGATTCGTCCGGACTCCCCCACACCACGCTCGACCCGTCGCGCATGCTCAGGGTCACGTCGTCGGTCGTCGAGGCGCCGATGCCCGACACCTGGGCCCGGACGGCCGCCGGCATCGCGAGGACGACCTCGGTCATGGTCCGGAAGACCGGGCTCCCGAGCTTCGCGCGTCCGATGTCCGCGACCGGCATGTCGCCCGGTCGCTTCGTCGTCGACTGCACGACGATGCCGGCCGGGTCGACCAGGTCGAAGGTGCGCCCGGACTGCACCGCGACGACCGGGGTCCGCTCGGTGACCGTGACGACGAGGGTGTGCGGTGGCTCCTCTTCCGTCACGTAGCTCTCGATGAGCGGGAACCCGGCGATCCGCTGCTGCACCTCGTCGAGGTCGATCCGGGCGAGCGGCGTGCCGAGCTGCCCGGACAGCGCTGCTCGCACCTGTGCGGCGTCGACCCGGTCGGTGCCCTTCACCTCGATTGTGCGGAGCGCCATGAGCGGCGAGTACACCGCGACGAGGATCGACACGACGAGCACCGCGACGACACCGCCCGCCGCGGTCCACGCAGCACGGCGGTGTCGGCTGCGACGCGTGAACCGACGGACCTCGGCGCGCTCGAGCAGACGGCGACGCTTGCGGGCGACCCGGGCCTCGCGGGCCGTCTCGGCAGCGCGGACACGGGCACCGATCGGGGTGGTCGAGGGGACGTGCGGTGCGACGCCCGGGGTCGCGCCCTCGTCGACGCGCGCGTCCGGTCCACCGGCCGGCTCCGGCTCCGCCGTCGGTTCGACGGCGCGGTCGTCCTCGGTGAGGTCGACCACCGGCAGCTCCGGCAGACCCGCCGGCTGCTCAGCGGTGCCGCGGACGGCATCGTCGCCGCGGCGCCGTACGACTCGGTCGCCGTCGGCGGCATCCAGTGCCGGACCCGCGCCGCGCAGGGCGCCCTCGTCCGTAGCCGGTGTCCCGGAGCCGCGGCGGGCCTCCCGGACGCCGTCCAGCGCTGCGCGCAGACCGGCACCCCGGGACGGACGCGGCGGCTTCCGTGGCCGGTCCGCCGCAGCGCTCGATCCGGTGCGGCGGTCGTCGGCCCCGGCGTGCTCGTCGAAGCCCTCGGGACGCTTCACCGGCCCGCGGCTCCCGGGCCGCTCTGCAGCGCGGTCAGCACCTGCGGGATGATGCGGTACACGTCACCACAGCTCAGGGTCATCACGATGTCGCCCTCCCGGGCCACCGCGGCGGCACGGGCGGAAGCCTCGGCCCAGTCGGGCAGGTAGTCCACCCGTTCCTGGTCGGCGAAGCGCTCCTGCACCAGTGCGCCGGTGACGCCGGGCTCCGGGTCCTCGCGGGCGCCGTAGACGTCGAGGACCACGGTGTGGTCGGCGAGCTCCTCGTACACCGCCGCGAACTCGCCGGCCATCATGCGGGTGCGCGAGTACAGGTGCGGCTGGTGGATCGCGATGATCCGGCCGTCGCCGACGACGTTGCGCGCGGCCCGGAGCGCCGCGGCGACCTCGGTCGGGTGGTGCGCGTAGTCGTCGTAGACCGACACCCCGCGCTCGACGCCGTGCAGTTCGAAGCGTCGTTCGGTCCCGCCGAACGCCTCGATGCCGCGGACCGCGTCGGACGGCTCGACCCCCAGGCCGACCAGTACCGCGAAGGCGCCCACGGCGTTCACCGCGTTGTGGCGACCCGGCACCCGGAGAGCGAGGTGGTACGAGGAGCCGCCCCAGCGGAGGTCGACGCCGACGCCGACGCCCTCGTCGATGCGCTCGATCCGCACGTCGGCGTCCTCGGCCAGACCGAAGGTGACGATCTCGGGGGCGTCCGACCGTGCCCGGAGGCCCTCGGTGACCCGCACGGCGCCGGCGTCGTCACTCGAGACCACGACGCGTTCGCGTGCTTCGGCGGCGAACGCGACGAACGCGTCGATGAAGGCCTGCTCACTGCCGTAGTGGTCGAGGTGGTCCGGGTCGACGTTCGTGATGAGCGCGATCGCGACGTCGTAGAGCAGGAAGGAACCGTCGGACTCGTCCGCCTCGACGACGAACAGGTCGCTGCTGCCCGGTGCCGAACTGGTGCCGAGGGACTGGATGACGCCCCCGTTGACGAAGCTCGGGTCGAGACCGAGTTCGACGAGCGCGGTCACGATCATCCCCGTCGAGGTGGTCTTGCCGTGCGCACCGGCGACGGCGACCAGGCGGTGCTCCGAGATGAGGGCGGCGAGGGCCTGCGACCGGTGCAGCACCGGCAGCCCCCGGCGCTTCGCCTCGAGCAGTTCCGGGTTGTCCGGCCAGAGCGCGCTGGTGACGACCACCGTGTCGGCGTCGCCGAGGTTCGCGGCGTCGTGACCGATCCGGACGTCGGCGCCGAGCTCGCGCATGCGGCCCGTCGTCGCGGTCTCGCGGGAGTCACTGCCCGTGACGCGGTGGCCGGCGGCCAGGAACATCCGGGCGATGCCGCTCATGCCGGAGCCGCCGATGCCGACGAAGTGCACCGTCCCCAAGTCCTCCGGGATCGGCTGCGTGAGGTCCGGCTTGATGGTCATGGTTCCTCCGTGGTGCTGGTGGTGCTGGTGCCGCGGGTGTTCCCGGTCCTGCCCGTGCTGCGTCCGCTGGCCTCCGCGGCACCGAGGACGAGCTCGGTCATGCGGTCGGCGCCGTCGCGGTGTCCGACGCTGCCGGACCGGACGGCCATGTCCGCGATGCCGGCACGGTCCTCCAGGATGCTCAGCAGCTGCAACGTGATCCACTCCGGCGTGAATTCCTGGTCGGCGACGAGCACCGCTCCCCCGGCGGCCACGACGTCGCGCGCGTTGTGCCGCTGCTCGCCGTTCCCCACCGGGTACGGCACCAGGACGCTCGGCAGGCCGACGGCCGTGAGCTCGCACACCATGCCGGCACCCGAGCGCGAGACCACGAAGTCCGCAGCGGCGTACGCCAGGTCCATGCGGTCGCAGTACGGCAGCACGTGGTAGCCGTCCAGGTCGCTCGGGCCGATGTCGGAGGCGGCGCCCACCACGTGCAGGATCTGCCAGCCCGCGCCGAGGATCGTCGCCGCCGCACGGTGCACCGTGCGGTTGATGCTCCGTGCGCCCGAGGAGCCACCCGTGACGAGCAGGACGGGCCGGTCCGGGTCGAGCCCGAACTCCGCGAAGCCGGCGGCGCGTTCGGCACGCCGGTCCAGGCGCTCGATCTCCCGGCGCAGCGGCATGCCGACGACCCGCGAGTGCGGGAGACGGGTGTTCGAGAACGTCACCCCGACGTGCTCGGTCAACACCGCCGCCATCCGGTTCGCGAGCCCCGGCTTGGCGTTCTGCTCGTGCACGACGATCGGGGTCCCGGTGCGCTTGGCCGCGACGTAGGCCGGGGCGGCTGCGTACCCGCCGACACCGAGGACGACGGCGATCTCCCGTTCGCGGATGATCCGCTCGGTGCGGCGGACGGCCGACCAGAAGGCACCCGGGAACCGGAGCGCTGCGGCGTTCGGCTTGCGTGGGAACGGCAGGCGCGGGATGGTCACGAGCTCGTACCCGCGCATCGGCACCAGCCGGGACTCGAGCCCCTCGGCGGTGCCGAGCACCAGGACCTCGTCCTCCGGGGACCGCTGGGTCAGCCGGTCGGCCACCGCGAGCAGGGGGTTCACGTGACCGGCGGTCCCGCCGCCGGCGAAGAGGTAGCGGCTCACCGCAGGGCTCCGTTCTGCGTCCCGGGAGCCGGGACGGTGGTGCGACCGGTGGCACTGCCGGCCCCGCCCGACCCGGTCCGGGTGGGCAGGTCGCGGGCGAAGGACAGCACGATGCCGATCGCGACGAGGGTCATGATGAGGGCCGATCCGCCGGCGGAGATCAGCGGCAGGGGGACGCCGAGGACGGGCAGCAGGCCGAGGACGACGGCGATGTTGACGAGCGCCTGCCCGATCACCCACGCGAGCACGCCGCCCGTGACGGTCCGGACGAACGGGTCCGGGGAGAGTCGGATGACCCGCACCATGCCGATCGCCAGCACGACGAACAGCGCGAGCACGACGACCGCGCCGATGAGTCCGAGCTCTTCGCCGACGATCGCGAAGATGTAGTCGTTGTCCGCCTCGGGCAGCCACGACCACTTCAGCTTCGAGTTGCCGAGCCCGACGCCGAACACTCCGCCGGACGCCAGGGCCCACATGCCGTGCACGGGCTGCCAGCAGAGGTCCTGGGCCTGGTTCGAGTCGGTGCAGCCGGAGAGCCACGCGCTGATGCGCGACTGCCGGGAGCTCGAGGCCATCGTGACGACGGGCAGCATCACCGCGATCGCGACGATGCCGACGGCGAGGTGCCGGAGGCGCGCGCCCCCGACGAACAGACTGCCGAACACGAGGATCATCATGATCATCGCCGTGCCCTGGTCACCGCCGAGCAGCACGAGGCCGATCGACACGGCCGTCGCCAGCCCGACGGGGATGAAGACCTCGCGCCAGTCGTGGAGCTTCTCGCGCTTCCGGAAGAGCACCGCCCCGATGCCGAGCACGAGCGCGAGCTTGAGGATCTCGGACGGCTGCGCGGTGAACCCGCCCAGACCGATCCAGTTCCGGTTGCCCTGCACCGAGATGCCGATCGGGGTGAAGACGAGCAGCTGGAGCACGAGCCCCGCGCCGAGGATCCGCATCGCCCACCGACGCCAGAACTCCGCGGAGAGCCGGCTCACCACGAGCATGAGCGGCACGCCGATGAGCGCGTAGAGGCCCTGCTTCGCGAACGCGCCGAAGAAGCCGTGCTTGTAGCGGTACTCCTCGACGCTCGACGACGACAGGACCATCACCACGCCGAAGACGACGAGGAAGAGCGTGACGCCGAGGATCGTGTAGAAGGTCGTCGACTCGGCGACGAACACGTTCTTCACCGCCACGACGGCCCCGTTCGAGCGGCGTCGTGCACCGTCGACACCGGACGTGACGCGGGCACCAGCAGCGGCCCCCGCGGCGCTCGCTCGTGCTCGGGGGCTACGGCCGTTCGTCGGCAGATCCGTCGGTGTCGCCATCGGCGTCGCCTCCCAGGTGCTCGTGGACCGCAGCCGCGAAACGCTCGCCCCGGTCGGCGTAGGAAGCGAACTGGTCGAACGACGCCGCCGCCGGGGCGAGGAGGACCGTGTCGCCCGGTCGCGCGACCGATGCGGCATGCCGGACCGCCTCGGGCATGACCTGCTCAGTGTCCGTCGCTTCCACCTGGAGCACCGGGACCGTGGGCGCGTGTCGTGCGAATGCCTCGAGTACCGGCGCGCGGTCGGTGCCGATGACGACGACGCCTCGGACGCCGGGACCGAACCGCTCGACCAGCCCGTCGACGTCGACGCCCTTGAACAGCCCGCCGACGATCCACACCACGGAGTCGAACGCCGACAGCGACGCCGTCGCCGCGTGCGGGTTCGTGGCCTTCGAGTCGTCGACCCAGGCGATGCCGTCGGCGCTCGCGACCGACTCGGTGCGGTGGTGGTCGGCACGGAAGCCCTGCACCGCGGCCCGGACGGCGCTCGGCTGCACGGCCGCCGCGCGTGCGAGTGCGGCCGCGGCGAGCACGTTCGCGGTCATGTGCGGGCTGTCGAGACCGGCGAGCTCGAGGTCCGCCACGGTCGCGAGCTCGAGCGCGCTGTTGCGGCGGTCCTCGGTGAACGCCCGGTCGCAGAGCACGTCGTCCACGACGCCGACGTCGCCGGGCACAGGCACGCCGAGTGAGAAGCCGACCGCGCGGCACCCCTCCACGACGTCGGCCTCCTCGACCATGCGTCGGGTGACCTCGTCGGCGGTGTTGTACACGCACGCCATCACGGTGCGCTCGTACACCTTGGCCTTGGCGGCCCGGTAGGCCTCGGCCGAGCCGTGCCACTCGAGGTGGTCGTCGGCGATGTTCAGGCACGCCGACGCGAGCGGGACCACGGCGCCCGGCCCGGTGGTCGGCATGTAGTGCAGCTGGTGACTGGACAGCTCGACGACGAGGACGTCGAAGCCCTCGGGGTCACGGACGACGTCGAGCACGGGGACCCCGATGTTGCCGCAGGCGACGGCCCGCAGGCCACCCGCGGTGTACATCGCCGTCGCGAGCTGCGTCGTGGTGGTCTTCCCGTTCGTGCCGGTGATCGTGACCCACGGCGCGGCGACGGGTCCCCTCACGACCTTGTCCCGCACCCGCCAGGCGAGCTCGATGTCCCCCCACACGGTGCTGTTCGCGACGGCCCACGCGACCGTCGCGTTGTGCGGCGGCAGCCCGGGCGACACGACCACGAGGTCCGGCGCGTGCGCGACGAGTTCCGGTGGCACGGTGTCGAGCGGCGTCTGCACGAACCGGGCACCGATCACGTCGAGCAGCTCCACGCTGTCGTCCGGCGCGTCGGTCGAGTACACCACCACGTCGCTGCCGAGTTCGGCGAGCGTGTCGGCGACGGAGAACCCCGTGGCACCGAGTCCGAGCACGGCGACCCGCAGGCCCTTCCAGCCTCCGGAGTACCAGCTGTCGAGACCGTTCAGGCGTTCGCTCATTGGACTCGTGCGATCCATTCCAGGTAGAACAGCCCGACCCCGGCCGCGACGCAGAGCCCCGCGATGATCCAGAACCGGACGACGACGGTCACCTCGGCCCAGCCCTTGAGCTCGAAGTGGTGGTGGAGGGGGCTCATCCGGAAGATGCGCTTGCCGTGCGTGATCTTGAAGTACGCGCGCTGCAGGATCACCGACCCGGTGACGATGAAGAACAGGCCACCGATGAGGATGAGCAGGAGCTCGGTGCGGCTGAGGATCGCGAGACCGGCGAGGGCACCGCCGAGACCGAGCGAACCGGTGTCGCCGAGGAAGATCTGGGCCGGCGAGGTGTTGTACCAGAGGAACCCGATCAGCCCACCGCAGACCGCGGCCGCGACGACCGCGAGGTCGAGCGGGTCGGTGACGGTGTAGCAGGCGTGCCGGGTGCTCTCGTCGATGCGGGCACCGCCGCAGATCTGGTTCGACTGCCAGAACCCGATGACGACGTAGGAGCCGATCGCGAGGATGCTCGATCCGGTCGCGAGGCCGTCGAGGCCGTCCGCGACGTTCACGCCGTTCGAGGTCGACACCGTCAGCAGCACGATCCACGCCAGGAACAGGATCGTCCCGATGACCGTGCCGAGTGCCATGAAGTCGAGCCACGGCACGTCCCGGATGGCCGAGATCATGGTCGACGCCGGCGGCTTGCCGCTGTCGGTCGGCACCACGAGGGCGATCGTCGCGAAGACGACGCCGACGATGACCTGACCGAGGACCTTCGCCCAACCGCCGAGACCCAGGCTGCGCTGACGACGCACCTTGAGGAAGTCGTCCACGAACCCGACCACGCCGAGCCCCACCATGAGGAACAGCACGAGCAGGCCGGACAGCGTCAGCGGGTCACGACCGGCCAGGTGCCCGACGAAGTACCCGAGGACGGCGCCGAGGATGAGGACGATGCCGCCCATCGTGGCGGTGCCGCGCTTGGTGTGGTGCGACTGCGGGCCGTCGTCTCGGATGAACTGTCCCCACCCGAGACGGTGGAACAGCTTGATGAACAGCGGCGTGAGCAGCAGTGTGAACACCAGCGACACGGCGCCGGCGACGAGGAGCGCGATCATTCGGGGACACCTCCGAGGCGGTCGCCGAGGAACCGCAGCCCGGCCGACTTCGAGGACTTGACCAGGACGACGTCACCCGGACGCACGATCTCCTGGAGGGCACGGACGGCGTCGTCGACGTCCTCGATGTACACGGACTCGCCGTCCCACGATCCCTCGAGGGTGGCCGCCTGGTGGACGGCCATCGCGCCGCGGCCGACGACCACGAGCTGTCCGATGCCGAGACGGACGACGAGCCGACCGATCCGGTCGTGCTCCTCCACCGAGAACTCGCCCAGCTCGGCCATCTCGCCGAGGACGGCGACCGTGCGCTCCCCCGGGCGGGCGACCTGCGCGAGCGTCCGGAGCGCCGCAGCGGTCGAGTCGGGTGACGCGTTGTACGCGTCGTTGATGACGGTGACGCCGTCCGGGCCCTGCAGCAGCTCCATCCGCCAGCGCTCGGCACGCGTCATGGACGCCAGCGCGTCGGCGCCGTCGGCGAGTGGCACACCCCAGAGGTGCGCCACCGTCAGGGCGGCGGCCGCGTTCATGGCGTGGTGCTCACCGAGGATGGCGAGGCGGACGTCGACGGTCTCGAGAGCGTCGGACGGGCCTTGCGTCACGTCGTCGGGTGCCGGTGCACCGTCACCGACGGGAGGCGCGGTGAGCGTGAAGCGGGTGCCCTCGCGGTCCGTGGTGACCCCGCTGATGCGGTAGTCCGCTCCGGCGGACGTGCCGAAGCCGACCACGCGGGCGGCGGTGCGCTCGCGCATCCGCGCGACGCGGTCGTCGTCGACGTTGAGGAGCGCGGTGGCGGTGGTCGGCAGATCGGTGACCATCTCCGACTTCGCGCGCTCGGTGGCCTCGATCCCGCCGAACTCACCGGCATGGGCAAGCCCGACCTTGAGGACGACGCCGACGTCCGGCTCCGCGATGCGGACGAGGCTGGCGATGTGACCGATGCCGCTCGCGCCCATCTCGACCACCAGGAACCGGGTGTCGACCGTGATCCGGAGCATCGAGATCGGTGCGCCGACGTGGTTGTTGAAGGACCCCTCCGGCGCGACGGTCTCGCCCGCGCGGGACAGGATCGTGCGGAGCATGTTCTTCGTGCTCGTCTTGCCGTTCGAGCCGGTGATGCCGACGACCCGCAGGGCACCGCCGGCGCGGACGCGCGCGACGACGTCGTGCGCGAGGGCGGCCAGCGCGGCGTACCCGTCGGTCACCACGATCTGCGCGGTGGTGGAGTCCGTCGGCAGGTCGACGGCACGCTCGGTGACGACCAGGGCGGCCCCGGCGGTGGCCGCGGCCGGCACGAACCGGTGTCCGTCCGTCTCCTCGCCGAGCAGGGCGAAGAAGACGCTGCCCGGCCCGACGAGACGCGAGTCCGTCTCCACCGAGCCGTCGACGGTCGTGTCGGCGGCACCGCGGACGAGCTCGCCGTCGACCGCGGCAGCGATCTCGGCGAGGGTCAGAGCGATCATCGGGCGTCCTCCGCCGGGCCGGAGTTCGGTTCCCAGCCGGCTTCACGGAGCGCCGCACGGGCCTCGTCGCGGGCCGAGTACGGCGTCCGGACACCCTGGATGTCGCGGTAGTCCTGGTGGCCGGGGCCGGCCCAGAGGATCGAGTCCCCATCGCCGACGAGCGCGACGGCAGCGCGGATCGCCGCTTCGGGCGGGCTGACCTCGTGGATCTCGTGGTCGGGGTACGCGGCGCGGGCGGCGTCGACCAGGGTCTTCCGGATCGACGCGGCGTCCTCGAAGCGCGGGTGGTGGTCGGTCACGACGAGGATGTCGGAGCCCGCTGCCGCGACCCGGGCCATGTCGGCGCGCTTCGTCGTGTCGCGGTCACCGTCGGCACCGAAGAGCATGACGACCTTGCCGGGCGTGAACTGTCGGACCGCCGCGAGCGTGTTGAGGAACGCGTCCGGGCTGTGCCCGAAGTCGACGTAGACGCTCGGCCCGGTGTCGCCGGAGACGCGCTCGGTGCGCCCGGGCAGGTAGCACTCGATGGCGCTCACCACGGTGCCGTCGGTCTCGTCGGGGTAGCGACGGTGGTTGGTCTCGAGCGCGTGCGCGATGGCCCCGAGCTCGAACCCACCCTCGACGAGCATCACGATCGCGAGTGCGGCGTTCGCCGCCATGTGCCAGCCGATGAGCGGCACGCGGGTGGTGAGGCCGCGGCCCTCCGGACCGGTCAGCCGGAACTCGGTGTAGGCGGCGTGCGCCTCGAGGATGTCGACGCGCCACTCCGCCTCGACGTCCGGGTGCACCGTGATGGTGGTCACCGGGATGCGGGAGTCCTGCACGACGCGGTGACCCCAGTCGGTGTCGAGCGAGACGACCCCGCGGCGGCCGTGCTCCGGCTGGAACAGCGGCAGCTTCGCCTGGAAGTACTCCTCCATGTCGGCGTAGTCGTCGAGGTGGTCGTGGCTGAGGTTCGTGAAGGCGACGACGTCGAACACGATGCCGTCGACCCGGTGCCGGCTGAGGGCCTGCGCGCTGACCTCGACGGCCACCGCGCGCACCTCGCTCTCGCGCATCCGGGCGAGGAGCGCGTGCATCTCGCTGGCCTCGGGCGTGGTGAGGCGGCTCGTCACGCTGAGCGACCCGATGTGGCGCTCGGCGGTGGAACTCAGACCGGTGACCAGCCCGAGCTGCTTGAGGACGCCCTCGAGGATGTACGACGTGCTCGTCTTGCCGTTCGTCCCGGTGACGGCGAAGAGCTGCGGCAGCTCGGCCTCGTCGGGGTTCGTGCGGTACACCCAGGCCGAGACGTCGCCGAGCGCTGCCCGGGGGTCGTCGACGACGAGGACCGGCAAGCCGGAGGCCTCGGCGATCGCGACACCGTCGGCATCGGTCAGCACCGCGACGGCGCCGCGCTCGGCGGCGTCCGTGGCGAACTCCGCGCCGTGGCGGTTCGCGCCGTGCACACCGACGAACAGGTCACCGGGCTGCACCTCGGCGGCGCTCAGGGTGACGCCGGTCGTCTCGACACCGTCGAGCGAGCCGACGACCCGGAGCCCGAAGGCGTTCGCGAGTTCGGCGACGGGCCGCGGGGTCGGGTGTTCGGGCCGGAGGACCGGGGGGATCCGTGCTGACAAGTGCTCCTTCTTCCTCACCACGTGGACGGGCAGGCCTACCAGGTCGACGGGTAGGTCCGTGGCTGCGTCGTGGAGGGGGCGACTCGGTACTTCTCGAGCACCTGGGACATGAGTGTGCGGAACGCCGGAGCCGCTCCGCTCGACCACTTGGTGGTCTGCGGCTTCGTGAACGTCACCGTGACAACATACTGGGGGTCTTCGGCGGGTGCCATTCCGGCCACCGAGATGATACGGTCCGCGCCGTAGCCCTTCGCGCCGTCCGCGACCTCGGCGGTACCGGTCTTCGCGGCGATGTTGTAGCCGGAGATCGGCTTCATGCCGACGAGCGTGCCGCCGGTGACGACGCTCTGCAGCATGTCGACCGTCTGGCTCGCCGCCTGCTCGGAGACGACGCGCTTGCTCTGCACGTCGGGCACGTCGGTCACCGTGCCGTCCTCGGCCTCGCAGCCCTTCACCATGTGCAGCGGGATCCGGACGCCGTCGTTGGCGAGGGTCTGGTAGACGCTGGAGACCTGCATGGCGGTGGTCAGGATGCCCTGGCCGAACATCGAGTTGATGTCGGTCTGCTGGTCCCACTGCGGGCTCGAGCCGTAGTCCATCGTCGGTTGGCCCGGGTAGTCGATCGCGGGCTCCGGCTCGAAGAGCCCGAACTCGCGCATCACGTCGTACCGCTGCTGGGTCGACATCTGCGCACCGAGGTCGGTGATCCCGACGTTCGAGGAATCGCGCAGGATGCCGGTCAGCGTCAGGTTCTCGGTCGGGTGGAACTCCGAGTCGTGGATGGTGCCGCCCCACGGGAACGTCTTGGAGTACGGCACCACGACCGGCGTCGTCGGGCTCGCGAGCCCCTTGTCGATCAGGGCGGCGGCGATCGCGGCCTTGATGGTCGATCCGGGCTCGTAGGCCGCTGTCAGCGCCCGGGAGCCGTACGCGCCCGGGTCCGTCGTGGCGTCGACGTCGTTCGGGTCCACCGTCGGGTAGTCCGCGACGGCGAGGACCTCGCCGGTCTTCGCGTTGATCACCGTGGCGGTCGCCGACTCGGCCTTCAGCTGCTGCGCGGCGTCGGCGATGTCCTGCGAGGCCATGTACTGCAGGTCACTGTCGATCGTGGTGACGAGCGTGCCGCCGTCCTTCGCCCGCTTCTTCGTGACGGTGCTGCCCGGCAGTTGTACGCCGTCCTCGCCGCGCTCGTACGTCTCGGAGCCGTTCGTCCCGGCGAGGCACTCCTGGTACGCCAGCTCGAGGCCGGCCTGGGCACCGTCCGTGCCCATGAAGCCGGTGATGTTGCCCGTCGCCGCAGCCGTCGGGTACGTGCGGGACGCCTGCTGCTCCTTGTAGACCCACGGGATCCCGAGTGCGGTGACGGCCTCGTAGTGCTTCGCGTCGATGCCCTTGACCAGGTAGGCGAAGTCCGACTTCCGGTCGGCGGCGATGTTCTTCCGCATGGTGTCGACGTCCCCGCCCGAGGCCTGGGCGACGGCGCTCAGCGCCTGCTCGACGGTGACGTCCTTGACGCGGGTGCCGCCGAGCTTGCCCTCGAAGCCCTTGACGAGCCGGGGCGAGGTCGTGATGTTGTAGCGGACCACGCTCTCCGCCAGCGCGGTGCCGTCCCGGTCGACGATCGCGCCACGCGTGCCGTAGAGGGTCACCGGGATGCTGCGCTTCGACTCGGCGGCCTTCGTGAGTTCGGCGGCCTGCACGACCTGGATGTCGACCAGGCGGACGACGAACACCGCGACGAGCGCGATGACCGCGATCATCACCACGCTGTAGCGGAGTCGGCGGTTGCGGAGGGTCTTCGTCACGAGCGGCCTTTCCGGGATGGAGCTGAGCCGTGGGTCACCGGGTCGTGGGTGCCTGGAGCTGGTTCGCGTCGGACTCTACGGACGACTTCGCGGAACCCTGGTCCGACGCGCTGGCCCCACCGGTGTTCCCAGCGTCGGTGGCCGACGCGCCGGCAGCAGGGGCGTCGGCAGCGGTGGCAGGGTCCGCGCCGGTCTCCTTGCTCGTGGCGGTGTCGCCCGCCTGCGCCGCGAGCGGGACGTCCCCGAGCAGGGAGTTCGGCACCTGGTTCGCGGTGTTGCCGGTGGCCTCTTCCGGGGTCGCGGGCTTTGGCGTGCCGTACACCGTGCCGGTCTTCGGGTCGAGGTAGACGGGCGTGGAGTTGGCGATCATCCCGAGGGCCTGCGCGTTCCGGGCCAGGTTCTGCGGCGACTCGAGCACCTTGAGGTCCTCGGACAGCGAGGCCTGCGTCCGGTTGAGGCCGGTCTGCTCGCTCTTCAGGGAACTGAGCGTGTAGGCCCCCTGACTGAGCGCCATGCTGATGCCGAGCTGCGCGAGGAGCAGGATGCCGAGCGCGGCGATCGCCACCACGGCGTAGGCGACCCGCGGCCGGGCCCGACGCTGCGCCTTGGTCGGTGTGACCTCGACGAGTTCGGGGCGGTTCCGTGCCGAACGGTCGTGCTCCGGACGCGGGGCACGCGACGGGGCGACGGCAGGGTCGACGAGTGCGAGGTTCGTGCTCATGTCACTTCCGGATCCGCTCGGCCGCGCGCAGGCGCACGGGGGTAGCTCGGGGGTTGGCGGCGCGCTCGGCCTCGTCCGCCTGTTCCGCGCCCTTGACGACGAGGGCGAAGGTCGGCGCGTGCTCGGGGAGCTCCACCGGCAGGTCCGCCGGGGCGCTCGAGGTGGTGCGCTCGACGAGGGCCCGCTTGACGATGCGGTCCTCGAGCGACTGGTAGGACTCGACGACGAGGCGCCCGCCGACCCGGATGCGGTCGAGTGCGGCGGGGATCGCGCGCTCGAGGACGCTCAGCTCGGTGTTGACCTCGATCCGGAGCGCCTGGAACACGCGCTTGGCGGGGTGGCCCTGACGCTGCACGGCGACCGGCGTCGCGTCGTGCAGCACCTGCACCAGGTCGCCGGACATCGTGAACGGGGCGGTCGCGCGCCGCTCGACGATGGCCTTCGCGTACCGGCCCGCCAGCTTCTCCTCGCCGTACCGCTGGAAGATCCGGCGGAGTTCGCCCTCGTCGTACTCGGCGAGGACCTCCGCCGCGGTGATGCCCTGCGTGCGGTCCATCCGCATGTCGAGCGGGGCGTCCTGGCTGTAGGCGAAGCCGCGTTCGGCGCGGTCGAGTTGCAGCGACGAGACGCCGAGGTCGAACAGGACGCCGTCGACCTCGGCGATCCCGAGACCGTCGAGCGCGGCCGGGAGTTCGTCGTAGACGGTGTGCACGAGTTGGACACGGTCGCCGAACCGGGCCAGCCGCTCCCCCGCGATGCCGAGTGCATCGGTGTCGCGGTCGAGCCCGACGAGCGTGAGCTCCGGGAACCGCTCGAGCAGGCCGGCGGAGTGTCCACCCATGCCGAGCGTGGCGTCGACGACAACCTTGCCCGGCCCTTCGAGCGTCGGGGTGAAGAGGTCGACGATCCGTTCGAGCATCACGGGGGTGTGCGGGAACTTCTCCGGTGCTGCCATGTGCGCCCCTGGACTCCTGGGCCGCGGGTCCGGATCCCCATCCATGCGACCTGACACCGGGGAAGGTGTGTCAGGGCTTCACGGCTGGGAGTCCCGATCCGCGGATCAGAAGATCCCCGGGATCACCTCCTCGTCGTTCTCGGCGAAGGCCTCCTCGGCCTCGGCGTAGTAGGCCTCCCATGCGCTGGTCGACCAGATCTCGGCACGGTCACCGCTGCCGATGACCGTCAGGTCCCGCTCGAGCCCCGCGTACTCGCGGAGGTTCTGCGGGATCGTGACGCGGTTCTGCTTGTCGGGTTGTTCGGCGCTCGCTCCGGAGAGGAACAGGCGCATGTAGTCGCGGGTGCGCTTCGACGTCATCGGCGCCTGGCGGATCCGTTCGTGGAGTTCCTCGAAGGTCCTGGCGCTGAAGACGACCACGCACCGCTCCTGGCCGCGGGTCATGACGAGACCGCCGGACAGTTCGTCCCGGAACTTGGCGGGGAGGATCACGCGACCCTTCTCGTCGAGCTTCGGGGCATGGGTACCGAGCAGCACGTCGGGGCCTCCCCTCAGCTCCACCGGTCTTCGTCGTGCCCCACCGTACTCCACTTCCCTCCACTTCGCCGCTGATCTGCCCCACTCTCAGCCTCAGCCACCCCTACTGGGGGCACACGAGGGCCGGCGCGGGCCTCTCGATCCGCGCCGTGACGGGCCTGGAGCCCGGGTGGAGGGCAGTGGAGGGAGACCAGGGCGCAGCGAACACCGGTGACCGTCGATCGGACCGTGCGATGCGGCGGCGCCGACGACGGACACCGGGGGTCCGCCGGGGTCGATGAGTCCGGCGGGCACGGAAAACGGGGCCGGCCCGGGAGGGCCGACCCCGTGGAGGATCGTGGAGGACCGGTGGAGCTAGTCCTGCTGGTTGCGCTTGTCCCAGCGCTCGTTCATCCGGTCGATGAAGGAGCCGCCGGACGACCCGCGTGCGGGACGGGAGGCGCCACGCGCTGCCGGTCCGGAGGACGCGGTCCGGGTGGGGCGGGCGGTCGGGGTACGACCGCCGGACCGGAGGGCGAACAGCACCCCGCCGAGCATCACGACGAAGCCGAGCACCCCGATCAGGGGCTGCTTGACGACCAGCCCGAGGACGATCACACCGACGCCGACGAGACCGATCAGGACACCGATCGTGATGGCGGTGTACGTCGGACGTCCCTGGCGGCGGGTGACGCGCGCCACGAAGTCGGAGTCGTTCTGGTAGAGGCTCCGCTCCATCTCTTCGAGGAGGCGCTGCTCTTGCTCCGAGAGTGGCATCTTGGTTCCCTCTTGTTCCTGGGATCGACGCGGTGGAAGGGGTGGATCGATCTTACGACCGGACCACCCACTAAGGTAAGGACCGTGGCTGAGAGTACGCGATTAGTGGACCTCGTCTCGGCGCGGATCGATCGGGCTCTCGACGAGCAGCGCGACCGCCTCGCGGCGATCAGTCCGGACCTGCTCCCGTTCGACACGTTCGCCCGCGACCTGCTCGCCGGCGGCAAGCGCTTCCGGGCCCTGTTCTGCTACTGGGGCTGGCAGTCCGTCGCCGGCCGGTCGGGGTCGTTCGACCCGCTGTCCGAGGGCTCACGCCAGACCACCGCGGAGGCCGTCGTCACCGCCGCCGCCGCACTCGAGGTCTTCCACGCCGCGGCCCTCGTGCACGACGACATCATGGACCGCTCGGACACCCGGCGCGGGCGTCCCGCCGCGCACCGCCGTTACGAGTCGCTGCACGCCGAGTCCGGCTGGGTGGGCGACCGTGCGCTCTACGGCACGAACGCCGCCCTCCTCCTCGGTGACCTGCTGCTCTCGCTGAGCGACGCGGTCTTCGACGAGGCCCTCGCACTCCTCGACCCGGTGCGGGCGCGCATCGTCCGCCAGGAGTTCCACGCGATGCGGCTCGAGGTCACGGCCGGTCAGTACCTCGACATCCACGAGGAGACCGCCTGGCCGACGGTGGACGACGCCGAACAGCTCGTCCGCGCCCAGCGCGTCATCGTCTTCAAGTCCGCCAAGTACTCCGTCGAAGCACCGCTCCTCATCGGCGCCCTCATCGCCGGCGCGGGCGAGAACCAGCTCGACGGCCTGCGCTCGTTCGGCCTCCCCCTGGGCGTCGCCTACCAGCTGCGCGACGACATGCTCGGGGTCTTCGGCGACCCGGAGGTGACCGGCAAGCCCGCGGGCGACGACCTCCGCGAGGGCAAGCGCACCGTCCTCGTGGCCACCGCCCGGAAGGCGCTGCCGGTCGGGGCACGCCAGCTCCTCGACGAGCTGCTCGGCGACCCGGACCTCGACGACGACCAGGTGCAGATGCTGCGCGCGACGCTCACCGAGTCCGGCGCGGTCAGCGCGGTCGAACGGTCGATCGACCGGCACGTCCAGCGCGCCAAGGCCGCACTCGACGCCGCCCCGCTCACCCCGTCGGCACGTGAACAGCTCGCGGCCCTCGCCGACACCGTCAGCCGCCGGGCCTCCTGAGCGGAACGACTGCTCGCTGCGCCGACAGCAGCGACTGCGCGCTGCGCCTACAGCAGCGACTGCCCGCTGTGCCGACAGCAGCGACTGCGCGCTGTGCCTACAGCAGCGACTGCGCCACGCGGCGCACTTCCGCCTTGCGTCCGGCGCGGAGCGCGGCGATGGGCGTCGTGCCCATGGAGTCGTCGACGGTGAGCATCCAGCGGACGGCCTCGTCGTCGGTGAAACCGTTGTCACCGAGCACGATGAGGGTCCCGCGGAGTTCGGGCAGCGGTTCGTCGTCCTCGAGGAACTCGACCGGCACGCGGAGCACGCCGTCGACGCGGGCGGGCAGCAGGGTGCGCTGCTCGAACAGACGGTGGACTCGGCCGGGGCTCACCCCCAGCAGGTCGACCAGGTCGGGCACGGTCAACCAACGTTCGGACAGGGCGTCGTCTCCGGGAAGGGTGGCACTCACGAGGTCCATCGTGCCAGAGGCCGACGGGCGCGCACAGCACCGGGCCGCCTCGAGGACCACCGTGGCCTGCGCCAGGACGACCACTGATGTCACATCAGTCACACGCACAACATCCGACTCTCTGGTTGACTTGGGATTCACAGCATGTCAGCGTGTGGTCACCTGTGCGTGCCGTGCGTGCGCGCACGGCCGCCAGACCCACCCCGTGCCGACGACGTGCGGAGACAGGAGAACGACCGTGGACAGGGACACGACCGCAGACGAGGCGGCTCGCCGCATCCGCTCGGCGCGCTTCGCGACGATGCCGATCGTCCTGGCCGGCACGATCGCCGTGACCGCCGGGCTCACCGGACCGATCGCGCACGCCGACCAGCGCCACGACGACCAGGCCGGCGGGCGTCACGTGGACGAGGACCGGAACGTCGGGTCGCGCCCGGTGTTCGGGACCGCCGTGGCTCGGCCCTCGACGCCGGTCGCCACCACCGTCGCCGCGACGCGCACCGCCACCCCCACCACGTACACGGTGCAGCAGGGCGACACCGTCTCCGGCATCGCGGCCCGGTACGGCCTCTCCGCACAGGAGATCCTCGTCCGCAACGGCCTCGGCTGGAACACGATCATCCACGCCGGTCAGACGCTGCGCCTCGCCTCGACCCCGGTCGGCGCGGCGGTGTCGACGACCGCCAGCACGGCGAGCTACCACGTCAAGCAGGGCGACACGGTGTCCGGCATCGCCGCGAAGGTCGGCGTCCCGACCGCTGCACTCCTCACCGCGAACGACCTGTCCCAGCGCAGCGTCATCTACCCCGGGCAGAGCCTCAAGGTCCCCGCGGGCACGGCCAGCACCCCGAAGACGTCGACCACCGCAGGACCGGCGGTCGCGTCCCCCGGCGCTCCGACCACGTCCGCTGCGGTCTCGCGCGGCGGCTCGGTCACCATCGGCAACGGTGACACCATCGCCTCGGTCGCGACGACGCACGGGGTGTCCGTCGCGTCGCTCCTCGCCGCGAACGGCCTGACCTACACGAGCACGATCTACGCCGGCGGCACCCTGGTCCTGCCGACGAGCGGCCCGTCCCTGACGAGCGAGCAGCGCACGAACGCCGCGACGATCGTCCGCGTCGGACGTTCCCTCGGCGTGTCCGACCGCGGGCTCGTCATCGCGCTGGCGACCGCCATGCAGGAGTCGAGCCTGCGCAACCTCGCGCACGGCGACCGCGACTCCGTCGGGCTCTTCCAGCAGCGGCCGAGCCAGGGCTGGGGGACGCCCGGGCAGCTCCAGGACACCGCCTACGCCACCGAGCTGTTCTTCGGCGGGTCGCGGAACCCGAACGCCGGTGTCACCCGGGGGCTCCTCGACATCCCCGGATGGTCGTCGATGAGCGTCACCGAGGCCGCGCAGGCCGTACAGCTGTCGGCCTACCCGAAGGCGTACGCCCAGTGGGAGCAGTCGGCCACCACCTGGTTGCGCTCGCTCTGAGCCGACTCCACCGGGTCTGACCGCGTCGCCCGGGTCATCCCTCCGGTCGAGATCGTGTAACGACCGGAGCGCCGGTGCAGCCGTCCGCCGCGCCGCTTCGTAGAATGCCGCAGATGACCACGAACGCCGCCACGGACCCGATGATCGGTCGCATGATCGATCAGCGGTACCGCGTGCGCTCCCGCATCGCGCGTGGGGGCATGGCGACGGTGTACCTCGCCACCGACGTGCGTCTCGAGCGCCGCGTCGCGGTCAAGATCATGCACGGCCACCTCGCCGACGACCAGGCCTTCCGGGAGCGCTTCATCCAGGAGGCCCGTTCGGCCGCGCGGCTCTCGCACCCGAACCTCGTGGGCGTCTACGACCAGGGCGCCGAGGACGACTGCGTGTACATCGTCATGGAATACATCCCGGGCATCACGCTCCGCGACCTCCTGCAGGAGCACCGGGCGCTCACCCCGGAGCAGGCGACCGACATCCTGCGTGCCGTGCTCGCCGGTCTGGCCTCCGCGCACCGCGCCGGGATCGTGCACCGCGACCTCAAGCCCGAGAACGTGCTGCTCGCCGACGACGGCCGGATCAAGCTCGGCGACTTCGGACTCGCCCGTGCCACCACCGCCAACACGGCCACCGGTGCGGCGCTGCTCGGCACCATCGCCTACCTCTCCCCCGAACTCGTCACCCGCGGGGCAGCCGACTCGCGCAGCGACATCTACGCGCTCGGCATCATGCTCTACGAGATGCTCACCGGCGAACAGCCCTACAAGGGCGAACAGCCGATGCAGATCGCCTACCAGCACGCGAACGACACCGTCCCCCCGCCCAGTGCCGCGCTGCCCGGTGTCCCGTCCGAACTCGACGACCTCGTCGCCTGGGCCACCGCCAGGGACCCCCGTGACCGCCCCCGCGACGCCCGCGAGATGCTCGACCACATGGCCGGCGCGCAGCAGCGTGCGACCGGGCAGTACCGCACGGCCGTGCTGCGCCCCGAGAACGCGACCGCGATCCTCCCGTCCGGTGGCAGCGCCGGGGCCGTGGCGTTCGGCGACGACGACGTCGAGGACGCGAGCGAGCACGACACCACCGTCCTCGACCGCCGCGGCACGCAGGAGACCCCGTCACGCCGCCCGGGTGGCCGTTCCGCTCCGGGGCCCCGACGGACCGGCGCGGTCGCCGCGACGCTCTCCCCGGCCGGGCAGCGCCTCGCCGACAAGTCCGCCAAGCGGCGCAAGCGCGGCTGGACCGCCCTCGTCGTCGTCGTCGTCCTCGCGCTCGTCGGCGCCGGGATCGCCGCTTGGTACGGGCCGGGCCCCGGCGGCAACGTCCGGATCCCCGCCGTCGCCGGCAAGACCGTGCAGCAGGTCCGGCAGGTGCTCGCCTCCAACGGCCTGCAGGCCGCCGCCGCGACCCGGAGCGAGCCGGACCGGACCATCGAGGCCGGCCTGGTCACCGCGACGCAGCCGCCGGCCGACCGGACCGTGCGCAAGGGCACCGCGATCCGCATCGTCGTCTCGAGCGGTCCGCGGATGATCGCCCTGCCCGCGATCGTCGGCCAGTCGGTCACCACCGCGCAGGCGGCGCTCGACGACGACTTCGACCTGCAGGACGTCCGGTACCAGTTCTCGGCTGACGTCGGCGCCGACACGGTGATCGCGGCGACCGGACGTGGTGACGACGGTCCGGTGGACCTCACCACCGTGGAGCAGTACCCCGAGGGGGCACCCGTGGCACTCACCGTGTCACTCGGGGCCGTTCCGGACGTCACCGGGAAGACCGTCGACGACGCCAGGGCCACGCTCGAGGGCGTCGGCCTGGCACTGGGCGCCCAGGCACGGCAGTTCAGCGACACGGTGCCCGCTGGTCAGGTCATCTCGGCCACCCCCGCCGCCGACCCCGCCGTGGAGGGCACCGCCGTCGACGTCGTCGTCTCGGACGGGCCGGTCCCGATCGCCCTGCCGGACGTCCGCGGGGCGACGATCGACGAGGCGCGGGCGACCCTCGAGGCGAGCGGCCTCGAGGTGACCTACCCCGACTGCACCAACATCCTCTGTGGCTTCTACGACTGGGAGAGCAAGCTCCCCGTCCGGTCCACCGACCCCGCCCCCGGGACGACGGTGCACAAGGGTGACACCGTCACCCTCACCTACCAGCAGTAGGCGCAGCCCGGCCGCAGGACGGCCGTCAGCGGGCGACGGAGGGGTGCGCGCGGAGCTCCTCGGCCACCAGGAATGCGAGTTCGAGGGACTGCATGTGGTTGAGCCGCGGGTCGCAGAGCGACTCGTAGCGGGTGGCCAGGGTCGCCTCGTCGATGTGCTCGGAACCGCCCAGGCACTCCGTCACGTCGTCGCCCGTGAGCTCGACGTGCATGCCGCCAGGGTACGTGCCGACCGCGCGGTGCACCTCGAAGAACCCGACGACCTCGTCCACGACGTCGTCGAACCGGCGGGTCTTGTACCCGTTCGGCGTGGTGAGGCCGTTGCCGTGCATCGGGTCCGTCACCCAGAGCGGGTTCGCGTCCATGCCCTTGACCGCCTCGAGCAGCTTCGGCAGCTCGTCGCGGATCTTGCCGGCACCCATGCGGGTGATGAACGTCAGACGGCCCGGTTCGCGCTCCGGGTCGAGCTTCTCGATGAGTGCTTCCATGTCGGCGACCGTGGTGGTCGGACCGAGCTTGACGCCGATCGGGTTCCGGACGCGCGACAGGAAGTCGACGTGCGCTCCGTCGAGGTCGCGGGTGCGCTCCCCGATCCAGATGAAGTGACCGGACGTGTCGTACGCCTGGCCGGAGCGCGAGTCGATGCGGGTCATCGGGCGCTCGTAGTCCATGAGCAGGCCCTCGTGCGAGGCGTAGAACTCGACGTGCTTGAGGGCCTCGAAGTCCGCGCCGCAGGCCGCCATGAACTGGATCGCACGGTCGATCTCGGCCGCGAGGTTCTCGTAACGCGCGTTCGCCGGGTTGGCGGCGAAGCCCTTGTTCCACGAGTGCACCTGGCGCAGGTCCGCGAACCCGCCCTGCGTGAAGGCGCGGACGAGGTTCAGCGTCGACGCGGCCGTGTGGTAGCCCTGCACCAGGCGACGCGGGTCGGCCTGTCGGGACTCCGGGGTGAAGTCGTAGCCGTTGACGATGTCACCACGGTACGCCGGCAGGGTCACGTCCCCGCGTGTCTCGAAGTCGCTCGAACGCGGCTTGGCGAACTGTCCCGCCATCCGGCCCATCTTGATGACCGGCGTCGACGCACCGTAGGTCAGCACGACGGCCATCTGCAGGATCGTCTTCACCCGGTCACGGATGGAGTCGGCGGTCGCCCCGGCGAAGGTCTCGGCGCAGTCGCCGCCCTGCAGCAGGAACGCCTTGCCCTGGGCGGCGGCGGCCAGACGGTCGCGCAGCTGGTCGACCTCACCCGCGAACACGAGCGGCGGCAGCGTGGCGATCTCGGCGGAGGCGGCCTCGGCAGCGGTGGGGTCCGGCCACGTCGGCTGCTGCTTGATCGGGAGCGTGCGCCAGTGGTCGAGGCCCTCGATCACGTCCGGATCCTGCAGGGTGAGGGAGTCGATCGACTCGGACAAGGCTGCACCTCGGTGTTCTGGTCGCACGCGGCCGTCACGCGGACGGCGCCCCGGCGGTTGCGGGACTGTCCGAGCCTACCGTCCGGGGGTGACCCGACGCTCCCGCATGACGGTCTCGCGTGCGGTCGTCGCGCGCTCCTTGACGCTCGTCGCGTAGACGTCCTCGTACTCCTGCCGGCTCAGGCCGCGGAGCTCGTGCATGATCTCGTCCGTGACGCTCCGGAGGATGAACCGGTCGGTCTCGAGCCCCTCGAAGCGCGAGAAGTCCAGCGGCTTGCCGAAGACGACGCCCACCCGCTTGAACTTCGGGAACTTCTGGCCGATCTGCTGGACCTCGCGGGTGCCGACCATGGCGACGGGCACGACGACGACGCGACCCTCGAGCACCATCCGGGCGATGCCGGTCCGGCCGCGGTACAGCTTGCCGTCCGGGCTGCGGGTGCCCTCGGGGTAGATGCCGAGCTGCTCGCCGCGGGCCAGGACCTGCAGCCCGGTGCGGAGCGACGCCTCGGACGCCTTGCCGCCGGAGCGGTCGATGGGCAGCTGACCGATGGCGTTGAAGAACGTCTTCGTCGCCCAGCCCTTGAGCCCGCGTCCGGTGAAGTAGTCGCTCTTGGCGAGGAACGACATCCGCCGGTCGAGCACGGCGGGCAGGATCACCGAGTCGATGAACGACACGTGGTTCGAGGCGAAGATGACCGGGCCGGAGCGGGGGACGTTCTCGCGTCCGATCACCCACGGTCGGAACAGCGTCAGGATGAGCGGGCCGAGCACGAAGTTCTTCAGCAGCCAGTAGAGCATCGTCGACTCCGTCGGGTGGGGGTGCGGGTCAGGCCGTGCGGGCGTGGATGCGGGCGAGGTCGGCGGCTCCGACCACGCCGGCGTCGTTGACGAGCTCGGCGATGACGAAGTCGGGCTCCGGGTGGTATCCACGCGCCGGCAGGTTGTTGAGGTACGCCTGCTTGATCGGTTCGAGCAGCCGGTCCCCCGCGCTCGCGACCCCGCCACCGAAGACGAACAGCTGCGGGTCGAGCACCGCGGACAGCGACGCACACGCCTCGCCCAGGTGCCGACCGAGGCGGCGGAGTGCCGCGAGGGCGCCAGGGTCGTCGGCGAGGATGAGGTCCCCGACGACCGCGCCGTCGAGGTGCCCGCCGTTCGCGTCACGGGCCTCGGCCAACGCCACGCCGATGCCGCCGGCGTCCGCGACGTCGTTCGCCATCCGCTGCAGCGCGCGACCGGAGCCGTACTGCTCGATGCAGCCGCGGGCGCCGCACCCGCACGGCAGGCCGTTCGGGACGATGCGCAGGTGGCCGATCTCGCCGCCGGTGCCGAACCCGCCCCGGAACAGGCGGTCCTCGGTGACGATCGCGCCACCGACCCCGGTGCCGATGGTGAGCATGGTCATGTCGGACACCAGACGGCCGGCGCCGAAGCGGAACTCGGCCCAGCCGGCGGCGTTCGCGTCGTTGTCGACCGTGATGTGCAGGTCGCCCAGGCGCTCCTGCAGCTTCTGGCGGAGCGGTTCGTTCCGCCACCGGATGTTCGGCGTGTAGTAGACGATCGACTGCGAGGCGTCGATGAAGCCCGGCGCCGCGACCCCCACCGCACCGACCTGGTGCTGGGGTCTGAGGCGCTCGACCATCGACACGACGTCGTCGAGCATGGCGATCGGGTCCGCAGCGTTCGTGGCGACGCGGTCCTCGGCGAGGATCTCGCCGAGCTCCGTGACGACCGCTCCCGCGATCTTGGTGCCCCCGATGTCGATTCCGATGGCATGCACGAACATGGAGCCTACCGGGTCGACGCGTGCGCACCGAACGGTCGGACGCTCACCGAACTCGGGAGGAGTCGTCCTATGCTGAGTGTGAGCCGACTCGACGATGAGCGGACTCACATCGAACCGGCCGACGAGGGAGTTGCCGTGACCGATCAGCGTGCCGACCGCACCACGTCCACCAGCAGGGGCGGGACACCCGCCGAACACGACACCGGCCCGGTCGCTGCCGACCACGGCTCGGCGGCGCGCCTGCTCTCCGACCGGGCGCGGCTCACCCCGGACCGCCCGATCCTCGCCGAGCGCACCGGTGACACCTGGATCGGCATCAGCGCCGCCGACGTCCTGGCTCGCGTCCGTGGCATCGCGAAGGGCTTCGTGGCCGCGGGCCTGCAACCGGGCGCCCACGTCGCGATCCTGTCGCGGACCCGGATGGAGTGGACGCTCGTCGACTTCGCGGTCTGGACCGCGGGGTTGGTGTCCGTCCCGGTGTACGAGACGAGCGCGCCCGACCAGATCCGGCACATCCTGTCCGACTCCGAGTCCGTCGCGATCGTGGTGGAGAAGGAGGAGCACGCTCGTCGTGTCGCGGGCATCGCCCCCGACCTGCCGCACCTCGGCCAGCACTGGACGATCGACGGCGGCGGCCTCGACGACCTGGTCCGGCTCGGCGAGGACGTCAGCGACGCGGAACTGGACGGTCGGACCGCCACGGTCTCGGGCCGTGACGACGCGACGATCATCTACACCTCGGGCACGACCGGTCGGCCGAAGGGCTGTGTGCTCCGGCACGACAACTTCACCGCCACGGTCGAGAACTCCACCGAGGCGATGTCCGAGGTCGTCTCAGGCGATGCGTCCACGCTCCTCTTCATCCCGATGGCCCACGTCTTCGCCCGGTTCATCGCGGCGATGTCCGTCTCGGCCGGGGTGCTCGTCGGGCACGAACCGGACACGAAGGACCTGCTCAAGGCGGTGTCGACCTTCAAGCCGACCTTCCTGCTCGCCGTCCCCCGGGTCTTCGAGAAGATCTACAACTCGTCGGAGCAGAAGGCCGACCTCGGCGGCAAGGGCCGGGTCTTCCGTGCCGCCGCCGCCACCGCCGTCGCGCACTCCGAGGCCGTCGCCGCCGGTCGTGTGCCGTTCGGACTCGCGCTGCGCTTCCGGCTCTTCGACAAGCTCGTGTACGCGAAGCTCCGGGACGCGCTCGGCGGCCGGGTCCGCTACGCGATCAGCGGGTCCGCGCCGCTCTCCCCCCGTCTGTCGCACTTCTTCCGGTCCATCGGCGTGCACATCCTCGAGGGGTACGGGCTCACCGAGACGACCGCCCCGGCGACCGTGAACCGTGCCACCGAGCTCCGGATCGGCACCGTCGGCCGGGCCCTCCCCGGCGTCGAGGTCCGGATCGCCGACGACCAGGAGATCCTCATCCGTGGCGTCGACGTCTTCGACCGCTACTGGCAGAACCCGGAGGCGACCGCCGCCGCGTTCCGGGACGGCTGGTTCCGTACGGGCGACCTCGGCCGGCTCGACCCGGACGGCGTCCTCACGGTGACCGGGCGGGCGAAGGAGCTCATCGTCACGGCGAGCGGCAAGAACGTCGCGCCGGCCCCGCTCGAGGACGCCATCCGCGAGCACCCGCTGGTCGCCCAGGTCGTCGTGGTCGGCGAGGGCAAGCCCTTCGTCGCCGCGCTCGTCACGCTCGACCGCGAGATGCTCCCCGGCTGGTGCGAGGCCCGCGGCATCACGCCCGCGCTGACCCCTGGCCAGGCCGCCCGTGACGACCGCGTGCAGCAGGCGGTCCAGGAGGCGGTGGACGCCGCGAACGGACGCGTGTCCCGCGCCGAGTCGATCCGGTCCTTCTCGGTCGTGGACGTGGAGCTGACGGAGGGCTCGGGTCACCTCACGCCGAAGCTCACCGTCAAGCGGTCGGTCGTGCTCCGCGACTTCGCCGCCGACATCGAACACATCTACTCGGGCTCTGCGGTGCAGACCACGTCGACGCCGGTCGTGCCGTCGCGGCGTCGGCACTGACCGCCGCGTCCGCAGGACCCCGCAACCGCCTGGAGGCCCGTCACCTGTCCATGAGACGGGTAACGGGCCTCCAGTGCGTCGCCTGGCGGCGACAGGCCGGACGGATCAGGCCTGCGGGACCTCAGGAGCGTCGATCGGGTCGAGGACCGCGGTCGCGGCGGTGCTCGTCGAGACCTGCTCGGGGCGGCGGTTGGTGCGGGTGCGGTGCGAGCTGAGCTCGTCGTTCTGGGGTGCCATCGTGCTCGTCCTGGGTGAGTGGGGACCGCCGGCGGGTGACCGACTGGGCAACACGGTACCTCGCGATCAGGACAGCGCGACAATCCCGCGTCCGGGTGTCACGGACCGTCCCCCACGGGCGTCCCCCGCCCCGGTCACCGGTGGTGCCGGAGCGCGCGTCAGCGGACGGTGACGGACCGACACCCGAGCAGCGGGTTGGTCGTCCCGGCCCCGACGTTGATGCCGTACGTGCAGAGCTCGTGGGTGCCCTTCGACAGGGCGATCGTGCGTGTGTACCCGGAGTTCGCCGGCGCTGCCGGGTGCGCTCGGACCACGTCCGGACGTGCCACCGAGGTCGACACCCGGCCGAGGTTCCGCGACCCCGAGGTGCGGTCGTAGAAGGCGACGGAGAGCGGATCGCGCGTGTCGGGGTCGTACGCCCAGCCCGTGACGGTGACGCCGCCGCTGCCCACGGTCGCGGTGTCGAGGCGGCCGACCGGCTCGTGTGACCGGTCCACGCCCACCGTCACCTGCCGGCAGGCGCCCAGCAGGGGGTTGGTCGTGCCGGGACCGGTGTTGAGGCCGTAGGCGCAGATCTTGTGCGAGCCGGCGGAGAGCGGCACGGTGAGCGACCATCCGCTGTTCGCCGGGGCAGCCGGACGCGCACGCCGGACGTCGCTCCGGGCGATCGACGTCGTGACCGTGCCGAGCGAGCGGGAGCCCGAGGTGCGGTCGTACACCCGGACCTGCACCGCGCTCGCGTCGGGGTCGTAGGCCCACCCGGTCAAGGTGACGCCGCTCGTGGTGCCGGTGCCGCGCTCGAAGTTGCCGATCGGGTCGTGCGACGTCGCCGGGTCCACCGCGGCACCCGCCTTCATCACGACGGGAGCGCTCGCGGTCTCGCTGTCCGAGCTGCCGTCGGGGTGACGCAGCGTCACCTGGACGGCGTACTTGCCGGCTGGCCGTGACCCGAGCCGGAAGGGCACGGTGTTCGACCCCTTCGTCACGGCCACGCCCGATGCGATCCGCTGCCATCCGCCGCTGCCGGTCCTCACCGCGACGTCCGCCGTGCTCCCCGCGACCCAGGCGTTGTCGTGGAACGTCACGTTCGTCGACCCGGTCGCCGCCGGATCGGCGCGCAGGTGCACGGACTTCAGGTGCCACACCGCCTTGCCCGGGTCCTCGTTCGGGTCGAAGCGCAGCCCGGTGATCGTCTGCCCACCCCAGCCGGCCTTCGGCGCGATGGCGTCCTCGTCGAGCGGGTTCTGCGCCGTGAGGTCGACGGTCGTCTCGGCGGCGTTGCCCGACGAGTAGGTGAGGATGTCGTTGCTGATCTGCGGGGTCCCGGTGCCCGAGACGTTCCAGATCGCCCTCGCCATCTTGCCGCCGCCCGCCGAACCGGACAGGTCGAACGGGCCGTCGTAGGTCAGGTCGAACTGCAGGTGGTGGTAGGTGCTGCCGGCGAGCCGGGAGACCGGGAGGTGCACCTGCGGGTCGTTCTGCCGCGGGCCGTTGTTCCGGGCGGTGATGCCACGGCTGTCGCGCGCCAACACCGTCGTGTTCGAGTACCTGACCCGCGACGTGGCCGCGGCCGACGTGAAGTTCCACGGCCGACCGGTCGTGGCGGTCGCGTAGTCCTGCCCCTGTGTCGGGTTCGGGCTGTCGACGACGAGCTGCGGTCGCGGCGTCACCGTGTACCCGCTGTAGGTCCCGGCCGGCATGCCCGCGTGCGGGTGCGTCGCATCCGGTGCGGCGTGCAGGCGCATCCAGTCGATGCTGGCCTGCTTCCCGGTGTTCCCGGAGCCGTTGGCGAGGATCACGGGGTCGACGCGGAAGACCACCTTCTTCGCCGATCGCCACGGCACCTTCGCGAGCAGGTTCGACTTCGCCGTCAGGTCGAAGCTGTACACGTGCGGGCCCTGCACGATGGGGAACGTGAACCCACCGCCGCAGGCCGAGGTCTGCTCACGGCAGGTGAACCAGTAGACCGCGCCGATGTGCTTCGTGAGCGGCTGGTCCATCGAGAAGGTCAGTCGCGAGTACCGCGCGGGGTCCACCGGCTGCCGCGCGCCGTCCCGACCGGTCGCCAGGCTGCCCGAGATGGAGTGCACCATGAACAGGCGGTTGCCGGGTGCGAGGTCGACCTTGAGTGCGCCGCCCGTGACCCGAGCCGGGGTCCCCGAGAAGTCCGTGTTGAAGTCCGAGGAGTTGATGAAGTCCCAGGCGTCGCCGTGGACGTCGCTGGCGTAGTCCGCGGCCTCGGACTCGCTCGCGGGCGCCGCTGTCGCGCGGCCCGGTGAGCCGACGGTCACGCCGACGGCGAGACCCGCCGCGACCGCGACGGCCGTGGCGACGGCCAACGCTCGTCGTGTGGCGCGCGAGATGGGAGTGTGGTCGTGCATGTGCTGTCCCCTGCCTGGTCATCCGGTGCCCTGTGGACGGGGCAACGGTACGCAGACGGCCCGGCCGCGCCGAGCCCCCGTTCCGGGCGCGGCACGTCGGGAGTGCACGAGGCCGTCGACCGGAGCCTACGACGCCCAGGGCGGCAACGGAAGCGTGACGATCCGCGGCGCGCAGTGGTCGGTCGAGCCCTAGTGGAACCAGTCCTGCGCGCGGATGTCGCGGAGCGCGTGACGACGGGTCTCCGGGTCGAGCGTCATCACGTAGACGGTGCCGTCGAGGTGGTCGCACTCGTGCTGCAGTGCCTCCGCCATCAGGCCGGTGCCCTCGAGCACGACCTCGGCGCCGTCGACGTCGACACCGCGCACCTTCGCGTACGGGAACCGCTTCGTGGGGTACGCCAGGCCGGGCACCGACAGGCACCCCTCGTCCATGAGCTCGGGCTCGCCAGCGGTCTCGACGAGTTCCGGGTTGAGGACGTACCCGACCTCGCCGTCGACGTTGTACGAGAAGGCCCGGAGCCCGACGCCGATCTGTGGCGCCGCGACGCCGGCACGACCGGGTTCCTTGACGGTGTCGATGAGGTCCTGCACGAGCTCGCGGACTCCGTCGGACCCGATGCGGACCGGGTCGGCGGGCGAACGGAGGACGGGGTCGCCGAACAGGCGGATGGGACGGACGGTCACGTTACTGCAGCACCACCAGGAGGTCGCCGGCGTCCACCTGCTGGGTCACCGGGATCGCGAGACGGCCGACGGTCCCCGCGACGGGAGCCGTGATGGCCGCTTCCATCTTCATCGCCTCGATGCTCGCCACGGCCTGACCGGCCTCGACGACGTCACCGACGGCGACCTTGAGCGTCACGACCCCGGAGAACGGGGCTGCGACGTGCTTCGGGTCGGACCGGTCCGCCTTCTCGGCGGCCTTGGTCTCGACGACGACCGACCGGTCACGCACGGCCACCGGCCGCAGCTGCCCGTTCATGGTGGCCATCACGGTCCGGATGCCCCGGGCGTCGACCTCGCCGATCGCCTCGAGCCCGACGAGCAGGTTCACGCCCTTGCCGAGCGGCACCACGTGCTCCTCCCCCTGGCGCAGGCCGTAGAGGTAGTCGACGGTCGGGACCACCGACAGGTCGCCGAACTCGTCGCGGACCTGCTGGAACTGCCGGGTCGGCTGCTCGAACAGCAGCCGGTTGAGGGCCTGCTGGCGGACGGTGCCCGGAGTACCGAGGGCTGCTCGCTCGTGCTCCGGGACCGGGGTGACCTCGATCCGGACGTCCCGCCCGGCCAGGACCTTCGACCGGAACGGCTCCGGCCACCCGCCCGGCAGGTCGCCGAGTTCGCCCGCCATGAAGCCGATCACCGAGTCCGGCACGTCGTACTTCTCCGGGTGTTGCTCGAAGTCGGCAGGGTCGGCGTCGACCGCGGCGAGCTGGAGCGCGAGGTCGCCGACGACCTTCGACGACGGCGTGACCTTCGTCGGACGGCCGAGGATCCGGTTCGCCTCGGCGTACCAGTCCTCGACCTGCTCGAACCGGTCGCCGAGCCCGAGGGCGATGGCCTGCTGTCGGAGGTTCGACAACTGTCCGCCCGGGATCTCGTGCTTGTACACGCGGCCGGTCGGCCCGGCGAGCCCGGACTCGAACGGGGCGTAGGCGCGGCGGACCGCTTCCCAGTAGGGCTCGAGGTCCCCGACGGCACCGAGGTCGATGCCGGTGTCGCGTTCGGTGTGGGCCAGTGCGGCGACGAGAGCCGACATGCTCGGCTGACTGGTCGTCCCGGCCATCGGTGCCGCGGCGACGTCGACGGCGTCCGCACCGGCCCGGGAGGCCGCGAGGAGCGTCGCGAGCTGACCACCGGCGGTGTCGTGCGTGTGCACGTGGACGGGCTGGTCGAAGCGCTCGCGCAGCGCGCCGACGAGCTTCTCCGCAGCACCCGCGCGGAGGAGCCCCGCCATGTCCTTGATCCCGATGACGTGCGCGCCGGCCTCGACCATCTGCTCCGCGAGTCGCAGGTAGTAGTCGAGCGTGTACAGGTCCTCGGCCGGGTCGAGGAGGTCGCCCGTGTAGCAGAGCGCCGCTTCCGCGACCGCCGTGCCGGTGGCGAGCACGGCCTCCAGGGCGGGACGCAGCTGACCGACGTCGTTCAGCGCGTCGAAGACCCGGAACACGTCGACGCCGGTGGCGGCGGCCTCGGCGACGAACGCGTCCGTCACCTCGGTCGGGTACGGCGTGTAGCCGACGGTGTTGCGACCGCGCAGCAGCATCTGGATCGGGATGTTCGGCATCGCCTGACGCAACGCGGTCAGGCGCTCCCAGGGGTCCTCGCCGAGGAACCGGAGCGCGACGTCGTAGGTCGCACCGCCCCAGGCCTCGACGCTGAGCAGCTGCGGGGTGAGCCGCGCGACGTGCGGGGCGACCGCGACGAGGTCCTTCGTGCGGACCCGGGTGGCGAGCAACGACTGGTGTGCGTCCCGCATCGTCGTCTCGGTCACCGCGAGGGCGGTCTGCGCGCGGAGCGCCTCGGACCACGCGGCCGGACCGACGCGCAGCAGCAGGTCGCGCTGTCCCTCCGGCACCGGTGCCGCGAGGTCCGTGGTCGGCAGCTTCAGCGCCGGGTCGACCACGTGCGCGGCGGGTGAGCCGTTGGGCTTGTTGACGGTGACGTCGGCGAGCCAGTTGAGGACCTTCGTGCCGCGGTCCTTCGACACGTGGCCGTCGAACAGCTGCGGACGCTCGGCGATGAACGCGGTCGAGACGTCACCACGGGCGAAGTCCGGGTCCTCGAGGACGGCCTGCAGGAACGGGATGTTCGTGCTGACGCCGCGGATCCGGAACTCGGCGAGGGCACGGCGCGCCCGCGCGACCGCGGCGGGGAAGTCCCGACCGCGGCACGTCATCTTCGCGAGCATCGAGTCGAAGTGCGGGCTGATCTGGGCGCCGGTGGCCACGGTGCCGCCGTCGAGGCGGACGCCCGCTCCGCCCGGACTGCGGTAGGTCGTGATCCGGCCGGTGTCCGGGCGGAAGCCCTGCGTCGGGTCCTCGGTCGTGATGCGGGTCTGCAGCGCCGCGCCGTGCACCGAGACGGTGTCCTGGGTCAGGCCGAGCTCGGCGAGCGTCGCCCCGGCGGCGATGCGCATCTGCGACTGCACGAGGTCGACGTCGGTCACCTCTTCGGTGACGGTGTGCTCGACCTGGATGCGGGGGTTCATCTCGATGAAGACGTGCTGCCCCGCTCGCTCCCCCACCGTGTCGAGGAGGAACTCCACGGTGCCGGCGTTGACGTACCCGATCGACCGCGCGAAGGCCACGGCGTCGCGGTGGAGCGCCGCCGCGATCGACGGGTCGAGGTCGGGCGCCGGGGCGATCTCGACGACCTTCTGGTTGCGGCGCTGCACGGAGCAGTCCCGCTCGAACAGGTGGATCGTGCCGGTCTCGCTGCCCGTGGCGTCGGCCAGGATCTGCACCTCGATGTGCCGCGGGCGCAGGACCGCCTGCTCGAGGAACATCGTCGGGTCGCCGAACGCGCTGTCGGCTTCGCGCATCGCTTCCTCGAGGGCCGGACGGAGCTCCGCGGGCGTCTCCACCCGGCGCATGCCGCGACCGCCACCACCGGCGACCGCCTTCGCGAACACCGGGAAGCCGATCGCCTCGGCCCCGGCGACGAGTTCGTCGACGTCGCGGCTGGCCGGCGTGCTCGCCAGGACCGGGACCCCGGCGGCGATCGCGTGCTCCTTCGCGGTGACCTTGTTGCCGGCCATCTCGAGCACGTGCTCGCCCGGGCCGATGAACGTGATGCCCGCGGCCGCGGCCGCAGCGGCGAGCTCCGGGTTCTCGGACAGGAAGCCGTAGCCCGGGTAGATCGCGTCGGCACCCGACTCGCGCGCGACCCGGATGATCTCGGAGACGTCCAGGTAGGCCCGGACCGGATGCCCGCGCTCCCCGATGAGGTACGCCTCGTCGGCCTTCAACCGGTGCAGGGAGTTGCGGTCCTCGTACGGGTAGACGGCCACGGTGCGGGCACCGAGCTCGTACGCCGCACGGAATGCTCGGATGGCGATCTCGCCACGGTTGGCGACCAGGATCTTGTCGAACACGAGGTCCCTTTCAGCCCGGGTTGAGGTGTCACAACCCTACTGGCGGTAACGTTGCTCATCGTGCATGTACTCAGCGTGAGCTCCCTCAAGGGCGGTGTCGGCAAGACGACCGTGACACTCGGCCTGACCTCGGCAGCGTTCGCCAAGGGTCTGCGCACCCTGGTGGTGGACCTCGATCCGCAGTCGGACGTCTCGACGGGCCTCGACATCGACCTGACCGGGCACCTCAACGTGGCCGACGTCCTCGAGAACCCGAAGGAGAAGATCGTCCGTCAGGCGATCGCCCCGTCCGGGTGGACGAAGGGGTCCCAGGGCAAGATCGACGTGATGGTCGGCTCCCCCTCGGCCATCAACTTCGACGGGCCGCACCCGTCGATCCGCGACATCTGGAAGCTGGAGGAGGCGCTGGCGAACGTCGAGGCCGACTACGACCTCGTCCTCATCGACTGCGCTCCCTCGCTGAACGCGCTGACCCGCACCGCCTGGGCTGCGTCCGACCGGGTCTCGGTCGTCACCGAGCCCGGCCTGTTCTCCGTCGCCGCCGCCGACCGCGCCCTCCGTGCGATCGAGGAGATCCGTCGCGGACTCTCGCCGCGCCTCCAGCCGCTCGGCATCATCGTGAACCGCGCGCGGGTGCAGTCCCTCGAGCACCAGTTCCGCATCAAGGAACTGCGCGACATGTTCGGCCCGCTGGTGCTCTCCCCGCAGCTGCCCGAGCGCACCTCGCTCCAGCAGGCGCAGGGTGCTGCGAAGCCGCTGCACGTGTGGCCGGGTGAGTCGGCGCAGGAGATGGCGCGGAACTTCGACCAGCTGCTCGAGCGGATCATGCGCACGGGCAAGATCGGGCCGTACGCCGACGGCGCGGGCGCGATCGCCTGACGCGGGTTCGTCATCCGGAGGGTCGCCCGCGGGCGGCCCTTCGTCGTTCCCGGTGCGGTGCTGCCACTGCTGGGGCTCGAGTCTGGGCCCCTGCGGCCCACCGTCAGCGGTACGTCACGGTTCCACGACGTGCCGCATGCGGTCGTCGCGGTTCCAGGAGTCCGGGATCTCGGACGTCGAGATGCCGCGATCCCGGAACCTGGAGCTGGCTGGCGGCCCGGGAGGCGCCGAGCGGCCGCGTCAGGACGCCGGCGGCGTCAGGAGGCGCGCGTCGCGCGGCGCGCCGCGAGTTCGTCGCTCGGGTCCTCCGCCGGGGTGGCGTCGAGCTCGACCAGCGAGGACTCGACCTCGCGCAGGACCTTGCCGACCGCGATGCCGAACACGCCCTGGCCGCGGGACACCAGGTCGATGACCTCGTCGTCCGAGGTGCACAGGTAGACCGAGGCACCGTCAGACATGAGGGTGGTCTGCGCCAGGTCGCTCACGCCGGCTTCGCGGAGCTGGTTCACGGCGGTGCGGATCTGCTGCAGGGAGATGCCGGTGTCGAGCAGGCGCTTGACGAGCTTGAGCACGAGGATGTCGCGGAAGCCGTAGAGCCGCTGCGACCCGGATCCGGCAGCGCCGCGGATGGTGGGCTGGACGAGCTCGGTGCGGGCCCAGTAGTCGAGCTGGCGGTAGCTGATGCCGGCTGCCTTCGCGGCGACGGTGCCGCGGTAGCCGTTCTGCTCGTCATGCTCGGGCAGGCCGTCGGTGAACAGCAGCCCGAGGTCGTACCGCGTCATGTCAGACGGGGTACCGGGGACATCGTTCCCACTCATCAGCTTGCCTTCCACGACGATCGAGCTCCCACCCGAAGCTTCAACAGCGGGTTGAGAGTTGTTCCGAGGTCCACGGTAGCGAGTCGGGCGGCGTGGAGGCGGGACATCCGCTCCGGCGCGTCCGGCGTGTCGAGGATATGCCCCGGCACCGACCCACGTCGAGGGTCGACGACGCCCTGAGCGCTCACGAGTCGAGCCGACCGATGGCCGCTCGGATGAGTGACGAACGGATGACCTCGAGGTGTCCGGCGATCTCCCGGGCGAGTTCGAGCGCCTTCGCACGCGAGGTGGCGTCACCCCGGCGGGACACCGGCATGAGCGCGGACTCGATGAGTCCGACCTCGCGCTCGGCGGTGGCACGGAAGGTCCGGAGGTGTCGCGGCTCGATCCCGGAGCGCTGCAGCTCGACGAGGGCCTTGAGGACGCCGACGGACTCCTCGCCGTAGGTGTCCGCCGCCGGGATGAGCGAGGACGACACCGCGTCCCCCACCAGCATCGGGGACGCCCCCGCCGCACGCTGGAGTTCGTCCCGCGAGTACCGACGCTCGCGCCCGAGCATCGACGGACGGGGGACGTCCCCACCACCCGGCAGGTTCGGCTCGCGCCCCGCGTCGAGGTCGGCGAGGTACTCCTTGATGACCTTGAGCGGCAGGTAGTGGTCCCGCTGCAGGCCGAGGACGATGCGCAGCCGGTCGACGTCGGCGGGCGAGAACTTCCGGTAGCCGCTCTGTGTCCGAACGGGCGTGACGAGCTCGCGCTCCTCGAGGAACCGGAGCTTCGAGCTCGACAGGTCCGGGAAGTCCGGCTTCAGTCGTGCCAGCACCTGACCGATCGTGAGCAGGTCCGGCGCCGGCGACACCGCCCGCGCCGCAGCGGAGCGGGGGGCCACTACGCGTTCGCCAGGCGCGCCAGGTCGACCCGGGAAGCGTAGAACGTCAGGCGGAACTTGCCCACCTGGACTTCGGAACCGTCGACGAGCAGTGCTTCGTCGATGCGCACACCGTCGAAGTACGTCCCGTTGAGGGACCCGAGGTCCTTCACGCTGAACGACGTCCCGCGGCGGACGAAGTCGGCGTGCTTGCGTGAGACCGTGACGTCGTCGAGGAAGATGTCGGCGTCCGGGTGTCGACCGGCCGTCGTGACGTCCGAGTCGAGGAGGAAACGCGCTCCGACGTTGGGACCGCGTCGGACGACGAGCAGCGCCGACCCCGACGGCAGCGCCGAGATCGCGTCGCGTTCTTCCGCAGAGACTCCGGCCTCGGGCGTGAGCGCCGCGGCGTTCTCCATGCTGAAGGTCAGCGTGGTGTCGACCAGCCGCTGCTCCGGGGTTCGTCGTCCCGGCTGCGGGACCACTGGATCTGGCATCGTGGACCTCCTCCTCTTGGTCGTCCAGCGTATCGGAAACCGGCGGGTCGGCGAGAGCCCCGTCCACAGGGGACACGGGAGGCTCCCCACCGACCGGTGGGGAGCCTCCCGTCCGGAGCCTGCCGGACCCGTCCACGCAGGTGTGCAACCGGATCCAGGGCGAGCCGTCCGGGTCGCTGGTCGACGCCTCGGGGCTGTCGCCGGTGTTCCACCACTCCGCCTGGTACGGCGTGCCGTCGAACAGCACCCGGTCGCCCGTGCCGGACCGGCGAGTCCGACCGGGGGCTGCGCCCCGCCTGGAGGCCCGGTCCACACAGGTCGAGCGCGTCCCGGACCGCATCCGCTCGGCTTCCCAGCACGCGCGGACTCTCCGGGTCGGCTCCGGCCGGTCAGCGTCCCGGTGGCACCCGGTCAGCGTCCGCGCGCGAGGAGCCAGAGCAGGTACGGCGCGCCGACCACCCCGGTGACGACCCCGACGGGCAGGGTCACACCGGGCAGTGCGAACTGCGCGACGAGGTCGGACCCCAGCGTCACGACCGCACCGACCGCGGCCGCCGGGCCGAGGGCGGTGCGTCCGCCGCCGACGAGCCTCCTGGCGATCGGGGCGGCCATGAGCGCGACGAACGACACCGGCCCGGCGGTGGCGACGGCCCCCGCGGTGAGGAGCACGGCGGTGAGGAGCAGCAGCACCTTGGCGCGGTCCGGCCGGAGCCCGAGCGAGGCCGCGACCTCGTCCCCGAGCGACAGCACGCCGAGGCGCGGCGCCTGCAGGAGTGCGAGCGCCATGAGCACGACGAAGCCGACGAGCAGCGCCCCGACGACGACACGGTCGACCGCGTTGAGACTGCCGGAGAGCCACAGCAGCGCGGTCCCCGCCTGCTGCACGCTGCCACTGGTGAGGAGCCACCCGGTGATGCTCAGCGAGACCGCGCCGACACCGACGCCGACGAGGACGACGCGGTTGCCGGTGATCCCCCGGCGCCAGGCGAGCGCGGCGATGAGCACCGCGACCGTGACGGCGCCGACGAGCACCACGCCGAAGAGGGCGACTCCGGATGCGCCGAACAGCACGATCGCGACCAGTCCCGAGGCGCTCGCCCCGGCCGTGATGCCGATGATGTCCGGGCTCGCGATCGGGTTCCGGACGACGCTCTGCACGATGGCGCCGGCCGTGCCGAGACTCGCGCCGACGAGCAGTGCGGCGAGGACCCGTGGGCCGCGCAGCTGCCCGAGCACGAAGTCCGACACCGTGTCGCCGCGTCCGAGGAGGGCGCCGAGGACCTGTCCGGGGGACAGCGGGATGTCGCCGACGCCGAGGCCGACGAGCACGAGGCCGAGCAGCACGACGAGGGCGCCGGCGAGCACGAGGACCTCACGGCGGGCGGCACCACGGCGGCGGACGTCGCGGGTCCCCCGGGCGGTGGTCCTGATCGGTGTCGTGCTCACAGGCCCCGCACCGCCCGGGACCGGACCAGGGCGATGAAGACCGGCGCGCCGATCAGCGCCGTGACGATGCCGACCTGCAGCTCCCCCGGGTACGCCACGACACGGCCGATGACGTCGGCGACGAGCAGCAGCGCGGGCGCGACCACGGCGGACAGGAGGATCGTCCAGCGGTGGTCGGGCCCCGACAGCCGACGGACGGCGTGCGGGACGGCCAGTCCGACGAACGCGATCGGCCCGGCGGCCGCGACGGCCGACCCGGCGAGCAGCACCGTGACGACCGCCCCGACCGCGCGGACGAGCACCACGCGCTGACCGAGCGAGGCGGCGAGTTCGTCGCCGAGCGCGAGGGTGTTCAGCGAGCGCCCGAGCCCGACCGCGACGACGAGCCCGAGGACGACCGGAGCGACGACCACGCCGGCAGTGCCGAGGTCCCCGCCGGCGAGCGCACCGACCTGCCAGAATCGCAGCTGGTCGAGGAGCGACGCGTTCGTGACGAGCACCGCGGTCGTGATCGAGGACAGGGCGGCGGCGGTGACCGCCCCGGAGAGCGCGAGGCCGACCGGGGTGAGACCGCCGCGGGCGACGGCGGCGATGCCGTACACGAGCAGGGCGGCGAGGGCGGCCCCGGCGAACGCGAACGGCAGGTAGGCGGCGGTCCCGCTCACACCGAACACGGCGATCCCGACGACGACGGCCAGGGCGGCTCCCGCGTTGACACCGAGGATGCTCGGGTCGGCCAGCGGGTTGCGGGTGATCCCCTGCATCACCGCGCCGGCGACGCCGAGTGCGGCACCGGCGAGGAGGCCGACGACGGTGCGCGGTACGCGGTTGCCGACGACGATGAGACCGACCTCGTCGTCACGCCGCGGGTGGGCGAGCGTGTCGAGGACGACTCCGAGCGGGATCGGCCGGGACCCGACGGCGATGCTCAGGGCACAGGCGACGGCCAGCGCGACGACCGCGAGGACGACGGCCAGCACGAGCCGGGACACGGGAGCGGGCGCGGGACGCACGACGGTTCGGGAACGCATGGGAGGTGCGGCGAGCCTAACCGATCACGCACGCAGCACGAGGGACCGCGTTCGGCGGCTCCCGAGGGTGTGCACGGCCAGGCCACGGTTCGTTCATGGGGTGCTCATCGGAAGCGGACCTGTACTGGTCCCCATCGACGGCCGACCGGGCCGTGAGGACGACCGGAGAGCACCATGAACGAGACCCCGAACCGAGCCGCGGACGACGCCGGGCAGCCCCGTGACGAGCAGCACGGGACGGCGTGGGAGTCGCCGCACGCGGACCCGGCGACCCTCCGTCCCGCCCACGCCTTCGACGGCTCGGGTCCGTACCTGTTCGGCCCGGACGGTTCCGGCCCGTACGCCTACTCCCCCGACGGTCGCGGCCCCTACCGGGTCGGCAGCGCGGCCCTCGGGGTCGCTCCCGCACCGGAGGGGTGGACGGGGGCCTTCGGCGCTGTTCCCGGTGCCGCTCGTGGGACGGGTCGACGACCGCGTCGTCTCGGGCTCGTGATCGGGTCGGGCATCGCCGCCCTCGCGATCGTCGGGGCCGCCGGCGGCACCGCACTCGGCCTGTCGTCCCCACACACCACGACGACGTCGAGCCAGTCGCAGGGCGCCACGACCGTCCCCGGCACCGGCTCGGGGTCGGCCGGGGACGGGAGCGGCACCGACGGCTTCACGGTCCCCGGACCGGGCGGGACGAGCGGCGGGACCGGCACCGACGGCGGGACCGGCACCGGCGGCAGCGGCGGCACCTCGCAGTCGGCCGCGACGGCGGCCACCGCGGCGCAGACGGAGGGCGTCGTGACGATCGACACCGTGATCGACTACGACGACTCGCAGCGGGCCGCCGGTACCGGCATGGTGCTCACCTCGGACGGCACGGTGCTCACGAACAACCACGTCATCCAGGGCGCCACCGCCATCGAGGTGACGGACGAGACGACCGGGAAGCAGTACACGGCCGACGTGGTGGGGGCCGACGCGACGAACGACGTCGCGGTGCTGAAGCTGCGGAACGCCTCCGGGCTGTCGACGGTCGCGCTCGACGACGACGGCGGGGTCAGCACCGGCGACGCCGTCACCGACGTCGGCAACGCCGAGGGCACCGGTGACCTCGTCGCCGCCGAGGGCACCGTGACCGCGACGGACCAGGACATTCAGGTACAGAGCGAGTCCGGTACCGGCACCGAGTCGTTGACCGGGCTCATCGAGGTCGCCGCACAGATCGTCTCGGGCGACTCGGGCGGCCCGGTCCTGGACAGCGAGGGCGAGGTCGTCGGCATGGCGACCGCCGCGTCGTCGGGCTCGGCGGAGGTCACCGGCTACGCGATCCCGATCAGCACGGCGCAGAGCATCGCGGACGAGATCCTGGCGGGCCGGTCCTCGGACACCATCACGATCGGCCTGCCGGCGTTCCTCGGCGTGCAGGTCAGCAGCAGTGCGACCGGCACCACCAGCGGTGTCCCGGTCGCCGGCACCGTCGAGGGTTCCGGCGCCGCCACCGCCGGGCTCGCCGCGGGCGACACGATCACGAGCATCGACGGCACCACCGTCACGAGCCCGGAGCAGCTGACCGCGGCGATCGGGCAGCACGAGGTCGGCGACCGGGTCACCGTCGGCTACACGACGGCCGACGGGACCGCGACGACGGCCACCGTCACCCTGACCGCCGGCCCGGCGCAGTGACCCGGGCCGGCACAGTGTGACCCGGGCTCGGGACCGACACGGCACGATGCCCGCGCGTGACCCGCGCGGGCATCGTGCCGTCCGTTCCTGGTGACGGCCGGGTCGATCGGAACCGCGGGACGAGCAGCGTCAGCCGAGCACGGCCCGGACGACCGACCGGTAGACGTTCGCGGACGCCTCGGCGGTGAACGCCGTCGCCCCGCCCTCGGAGCGACCGACGCGCGCGAAGCCGATCCCCTCGGCCGACACGACCACGACCGGACGTGTCCGTCCCGGGCGGAGGAGCGCCGACACGGTCCACGGGGCCGCCCAGAAGGCAGCGAGCGTCGGGTCCTCCTCGGCCAGAGCGGCGGGAAGGTCGGGTGCGGACGCGCCACCCGCCAGACGACGGTCCAACAGGTCGCTCGACAGGACGGGCGTGCGGAACGGCCAGGTCCACGTCGGGCGGACCCCGAGCCTCCCGGCCAGCAGCCCGACCACGCGGTCCGCCGGAACGGACGCGACGACCGACCGGCCGTCGGCCCCCGTGTCCACGACCGTCCCGGCCCAGGCCTGGAGGCGCGTCACGCGCCCGTCGTCGTCGTGCTGGTCGAGCGTGGTCGGCTGGACGCCCTCGGCCCAGGGGGCGAGGACCGCGGCGGTCTCGGGCGGCACCGTGCCGAAGCGGCCCACGAGGTCGGCCGCGACGAGCTCCCGGCCGCCGTCGGTGCGGAGCAGGGCGGGATTCCAGCGCCTGCCGGCGAGGTTCTGCAGCGTGGCGACGGCCTCGGCGCCGAGCGACGGACCGGTCAGTGTCGACCCCGAGAGCAGGACCGGCAGCGCCTCGAGGGTGCGGGTCTCGGTGGCGGTGACATGGTCGAGCACCCGGACGGAGTCGAGGACGGCGAACACGCCGTCGTCGGTCGCGGTCATGCGGGCGAGCGGTCGTTCCACCGTGACGTCGACCCGGTGCCGACCCGTCACGAGCAACAGGTGCGCGCCGACGACGTCGCCCGCTTCGTCCGGGCGGACGTACTCGACGAGACGAGCAGGAGCCCCCGCGGTCGTCCAGACGTCACAACCGAGCAGGAGCAGTCCGTCGACCGAGCCCGGCAGGCGTTCCAGCAGCGAGGCGTTCTCGTCCCCGATCGCCCGGTCGCTCGGCCGGGACCGGACGGTGAGGACGACGTCGTCACCGCGCACCCGGAGGTCGGCGCTGGGGGCCTCCTCGGCACGCCAGCCGGTCGGACGGGTGAACCGGACGCGGGCGGTGCGGTCCTCGGTGGTCCCGGCAGCGGCGGCGGGTGGGTCGGGGACGGCCATGTTGCGAGGCTACGTGCGCCCTGGTGGAGAGCGGTCAGCGGCTCGCCGGGACCGGTCGGATCGCGTCGGACGGTCAGCTCGACGGCTCGACCTCCGACCGACGCGCCCGGCGCGGTGGGGGCGGCGGCACGGGCTTCGCGGCGACGACGTCCGAGCGGCGGACGGTGACCGGTCCGCGACGAGTGGCGATCGTCACGGTGTCCGCGGTCCGGTCGGTCAGCTCACCGAGTGCGTCCCGCGCACCGTCACCGTGGTGCGCCCGGACGACGAGCCGGTCGCCGAGCTCCGCGCCGTCGAGTGCGGCGAGGGCCCGCGCGCGGGCGAGCGCCGCCTGGGACGGACCCGTCGTCGGCAGGTCGGGGTCGGTCATGGCTCCGAGGGTACGGGCGCGGACGGGTCGGGCGGGGACGGGACGGACGTCGAGGGGACGCGGGACCGGCGCGGCTAGGGTGGCGGGATGGACAAGGCCCGGGTGGACAGCTGGATCTGGGCGGTCCGGATCACCAAGACCCGGTCCGCGGCGACGACGGCGTGCAAGGCCGGGCACGTCCGCGTCAACGGGGAGCGCGCGAAGCCGTCCCAGCCGGTCGGCCCCGGGGACGAGGTCCGCGTGCGCCAGTCCGGCTTCGACCGGATCGTCGTCGTGAAGAGCATCATCCTCAAGCGGGTCGGTGCGACCGAGGCGGCGAAGCACCTCGAGGACAAGACCCCGCCGCGTCTGCCGCGCGAGGAGGCCGGCTTCGTCCCGATCCGGGAGCGCGGAGCCGGACGGCCGAGCAAGCGGGAGCGCCGCGACCTCGAGAAGCTCCGGGGCTACTGAGCCCCGCCGCTCAGACGAACCGGACGGTCTGCTGCAGTCGGTCGCGGATCGCGAAGACGTCGACCGAACCCTCGGGCGACCAGACGCCGGAGAGCACCTGCCCGAGCGCACTCCGGCGGACGATGAACGCCGTGGGCTTCCGGGGCGTGCCGATGAGCTCGACGTCCTCGTCGACGGCGGAGTCCGGCACCACGAGAACCCGGCCGGTGAACCGGACCCTGGTCTGCTTCTGCACGGCACGGGCCGCACGGACCAGTTCCTTGACCGGCCGTTCCCCCGACCCGAGCGTCTCGCCCACGACCTCGCCGTGCTCCACCATGACCGGGCCACCCCAGTCGATCGACTCGACGGCCCACAGCCCGGTCGGCGTGAGGATCGCGTGGTCGAGCTTGCCCTCGGCCCCCGCGTCGAGGTCGTGCCACACGGTGACGCCGATGCCCATGTCCGCGACGATCGCCGCCGTGGCCTCCTCGGCCAGCGCCTCGCCGAGGAGCCGCCGGACGTGCCGGGGCGCCGAGCGCACGAGCACCGGGTCGTAGGGGTCCTCGATCGGGTCGCCGAGACCGACCCACTCGCGCTCCGCGGCGAGGAAGACCTCGCGCGAGCGCCCGCCGGGGTGCCCGTACGACCGGGCCCGCGGGCGGGAGTCGCGACGGGCCGACGGGGGTGCGTAGGCGTCGCGACCGGCGTCGGGCCTCCAGGCGGCGGAGCCCGTCGGGGCGGAGGTCGGCGACGACGTACCCGGCCGGACCGCGCCGGAGTCGTAGGCACGGCGGGCCGCAGGTGTGCCGATGCGCTCCCAGGCCACCTGCACCCGGCGGAACCGCTGCGCGTCCCCACCGAGGTCGGGGTGGCTCTCCCGCGCCGCACGCCGGTAGGCGCGGCGGAGGGTGTCGTCGTCGGCGGTCGCGGGGACCCCGAGGACCTCGTACGGGGTGGCGTCCGCCGGGCTGTCGGTCATGGCCCTGGAACGCTACCCGACGCAGCGTCGGTGTCCGCCGCGAGCGCGCTGGACACGCGCTGAGCCGCCGGGGCCGGACGGGCTCCTGCGGTGCGGGACCGCCCTCAGCGCAGTGCGGCCGTGATCCGGTCCCCGTGCTCCTCGAGCCAGGCGACGTCGGCCCGGTACAGGTCGGCGTGCCCGTGCGCCAGGTCGCTCACGAACTTCGGGTTGCCGGCGGCGGCCTCGGTCTCGAGGGTGGTCACGAGGGCCACCAGTCCGGCGGTGATCGTCTCGACGAGCACGCCGCGCGAACGGTCGTCGAGGCCGTAGGCGCGGCAGAACTCGGCGGCACGGGTGATCCGGTCCTCGAACGCCGGCACGGGTCGACCTTCGTCCGCCCCCGTCGTGAACGGCGCGAACCGGTACACGGCACTGGCGACGTCCCAGACGCGAGGGCCCGGGTGGGCGGTGTCGAAGTCGATCACGCCGACCGCTGCGATGCCGTCGTAGACGACGTTGTACGGGGCGAAGTCGCCGTGCACGACCGTCTCGACCGGCACGCGGGCGGCCTGCGACCAGACGTCGACGGAGTCGTCCAGGGGGAAGCTCGCCGCGGCGTCGTGGAACTGACGGAGGAGCCGCGCACTCGTGACGAGCGCGGCCTCGCTGGCGACGTCCTCGCTCCATGGGTACTCGCCCGCCACACCCGGCACGAACGACACCGTCTCGAGCGCGTCGCCGAGGGCGATCGGTGCCGGGGCCGCGACGAACCCCTGCTCGTGCAGGTGCGCGAGCAACCGGTGGACCGTCGGGGTCCACGGACCGGCAGGGCGGTGCACCCGGTCGTCGGTCTTGGTGATCCGTTCCATGGGGGAACCTCCTGAGCGTCGTCGTCGACGTGCCCGCAACTGTAGTGGCTGCACCCCTGGCGGTGTCCGGCTGGTGCGGACACCATCCGGAGGACGCGCTCTGGTGCGACGACTCGCGCGCGTGGTCCTCAGGCGGGCAGGAGCTCCCGCAGCCACGAGGGCCCGCGCACGTCGGCACCGACGGCCGTCACCCGCTCGCGGAGCCCCCGGTCCGCGGTCACGACGACGACCGGCCCGTCCCCGGCGACGACGGCGGCCTCGGCCGCGGTGACGATCGCGTCGTCCCCCGCCGCGGGCGCGCGGTGGACGACGACCGTGGGCAGACCCGGGCGGCCGTCGACGTCGGTCGGGGATGCGCCGCGGGCCTCCCCCTCGAGCACCACGGTCCACCGCGGCCACCACCTGGCCGGCGGCAGGTCGAGGGCTCCGCCGTCGACCCCGGACGCGGCGAGCGCCGACACCCGGGCGACGAGTCGGGAGGCGGCGCCGGCACGGTCCGCCCACCAGCCGTCCGGGACACTCCCGACGACGTTCGCCGCGTCGACGACGACGTGGGGTGTCCGGTCGAGGGTGGCGCGCAACGCCGGCCACGAGGCGCCGAAGCCGGGGTGGAGCGGCAGGTCCTGGACCTCGGCGACGGGGACCCACGCGAGCGCGAGGCTCTCGCGGTCGGCCACGACCGGCTGGAACGGCCGGGAGGCCCGCCCGACGACGGTCGTGTAGGTCCAGAACCCGAGGTCGAGCACGGCGGTGTGGCGGAGGTCGATGCCGTCCTCCGGGACGCCGGCTTCCTCGGCGGACTCGCGGAGGGCGGCGGTGACCGGGTCCTCGTGCTGGTGGCGGGCGCCGCCGGGGATGCCCCAGGTGCCGCCGTGGTGGCTCCACTCGACGCGGTGCTGCAGGAGCACACGGCCGTCGCCGTCGTCGACGAGCAGGCCGGCCGCACCGAAGCGACCCCAGGCCTTGGTGCCGTCGGGTCCGATCGCCCAGGCGTCACCGGGGTCGCGCGGCCCGGTCGGGGGTCCGGGTGGCGGTCCCGCCGGGGTCGCGGTCCGTCGTTCGTCGTCCACGGCCCCAGCCTCCCACACCGGTCGTGCACGTGCCCCTGGACGTGGGCGCGGGAGCGTGTACGGTGTCGTCCGAGACACGGGGTGCCGCATCCGAGCGGCTGAGATCACACCCGTCGAACCTGCTCGAGCTCGTACTCGCGAAGGGATCGTCCATGGAGAACGCTGCGCCCACGACCGACTGGGCACACCGCACCGCCAACCTGCTGGAGGCCGTCCGTACCCGGGCGCCGCTGGTGCAGTGCATCACGAACACGGTGGTGCAGAACGTCACCGCGAACGTGTTGCTCGCGCTGGGGGCGTCGGCCGCGATGGTCGACGTGCCGACCGAGGCGGGGCCGTTCGCCGGCGTCGCCGACGGTCTGCTCGTCAACACCGGCACGCCGCACGCCGAGCCGTCGGCCGCGTCGCTCGAGGCCGCTGCCGCAGCCGTCGTCGCCGGGACGCCGTGGGTCCTCGACCCGGTGGCGGTCGGGTCGTTGCCGGTGCGGACGGCCCTGGCACGTGACCTGCTCGCGCTGCGGCCGACGGTGCTGCGCGGGAACGCGTCGGAGGTGCTCGCGGTCCTCGGGGCCTCGGCGGGTGGTCGGGGCGTCGACAGCACGGTGGGCACGGAGGACGCCCGCGACGCCGCGACCGCCGCCGTGGACGCCGGCACCGTCCAGGCGGTGGCGGTGTCCGGCGCGGTGGACCTCCTGGTGGCTCCGGACGGGCTGGTCCGCGTCGCGAACGGGACCGAGCTCCTCACCCGGATCACGGGTGGTGGGTGCGCGCTGGGTGCGGTGGTCGCCGCCTTCGCCGCGGTGGCCCCCGGCCGCCCGCTCGACGCGGCGGTCGCCGCGACGGCGGTGCACACGATCGCCGCGGAGCTCGCCGCGCGGGACGCCGGCGGCCCCGGCACCTTCCAGCCGCTGTTCCTCGACCGGCTCGCGTCACTGACGCCGGAGGACGTGGTCCGGGAGGCCCGGATCACCGCCCACGGTCCGGCCACCACGGCCGCTGCCGCGACGAGCGGACCGACGTCGTGAGCGCGCCCGACACCGCTGCTGCGACCTCCGGGAGCGCCGGCCTGGGCGTCTACCTGGTCACCGACACCGCCATGGCCGAGCGGCACGGGCACGGGGTCGTCGGTGTCGTGCGGGCTGCCGTGGGAGCGGGGGTGCGGATCGTGCAGGTGCGGGACAAGACGGCGTCGGCACGGGACCTCCTCGCGCTGACGGCCGCGGTTGCCGACGCGGTGGGCGACCGTGCCCTCGTCGTGGTGGACGACCGGCTCGACGTGGCGTTGGCGGCCCGGCACGCGGGTCACCGGGTGGCCGGGGTGCACCTCGGCCAGTCGGACGTCCCGGCGAGCGCCGCCAGGGCGCTGCTCGGTCCGGAGGGCCACGTGGGGTTGACGGCGAACACGACCGAGCACCTGGTGGCGGTCGCGGCCCTGCCGACCGGGACGGTGGACCTGCTCGGTGTCGGGGTCGTGCACCCGACGAGCACGAAAGCGGACCACCCGCCGGCGCTCGGCGTGGACGGGTTCGCTCGGATCGCGGTGACGACGACCGTCCCGTGCGTCGGCATCGGCGGTGTCGGGTTGGCCGACGTCGGACCGCTGCGGGACGCCGGGGCCGCGGGGGTGGCGGTCGTGTCGGGGATCTGCGCGGCGCCGGACCCGGCGGCTGCTGCTGCGGCGTTCGTCGCTGCGTGGGACGGAGCGGGGCGATGACCGCGGGGACGGTCACCACGGCGGGTCCGTCGCCGATGCCGCGGGTGCCGCGGGTGCCGCGGGTGCCGCGGGTGCTCAGCATCGCCGGCACGGACCCGACCGGTGGGGCGGGCATCCAGGCGGACCTCAAGTCGATCGCCGCGCACGACGGGTACGGCATGGCGGTGGTCACGGCCCTGGTCGCGCAGAACACCCGCGGGGTGCGGTCCGTGCACGTCCCCGACTCGGCGTTCCTGGGCGAGCAGCTCGACGCGGTGTGGGACGACGTCACGGTCGACGCGGTGAAGACCGGCATGCTCGGCACCGCCGAGGTCGTCCGGGTCGTCGTGGACGGGTTGCGACGGCACCGGCCGCGGTGGCTGGTCGTCGACCCCGTGATGGTGGCGACGAGCGGTGACCGCCTGCTCGACCGTGACGCCGAGGCAGCGATGGTGGACCTCTTCGCCCTCGCTGACCTCGTCACCCCGAACCGCGATGAACTGCGGGTCCTCGCCGACCTCGCCGGGTCCGACGCCACCGAGCCCCTCGACGCGGCCCTGGCGGTCGCCCGGCACTTCGACGTCCGGGTCCTTGCGAAGGGCGGACACGACGGCGGTCCCACGTCGGACGACGCCCTGGTCACGCCGGACGGCTCCGTGCGGGTGTTCACCGGGCCACGGGTGGCGACGGAGAACACGCACGGGACGGGCTGCTCGCTCTCGAGTGCGATCGCGACGACCGTGGCCCGGCACGGGGACTGGGAGCTCGCCGTCGGCACCGCCAAGACGTGGCTCACCGCGGCACTCCTCGGGGCGGACGCGCTCGCGGTCGGACAGGGTCACGGACCCGTCGACCACAACGCCGTCGTGCGTGCTGCACTGCCGACGCCGCGGGTGACCGACGTGTGGTGGACCGACGCCACGGCGGTGCTCGACGACACCCTCGCGTGCACGTTCCTCCGGGGCCTCGCCGACGGCACGCTCGACGCCGAGGTCTTCGCCGGGTACCTCGCGCAGGACGTGCACTACCTCCGCGCGTACGAGCAGCACCTCCGGGCGGTCGCAGCGGGGTCGACGGGTGACGCCGCGGCGTTCTGGACCTCGGCGAGCGAGGGCTGCGCGGACGAGGCCCGCGACCTGCACCACCGCCGGTTGGCCGGCTCGCACGCCGACGACCCGGTGCACCCGGTCTGCGCCGGCTACCTCGCTCACCTGTCGTCGGCCGCCGACGAGGCCGCTCGGACGGGTGACGTCTCGGTGCTCGCCGCCGCCGTGCTGCCCTGCTTCCGGGTGTACGCGTGGGTCGGGGAACGGCTCGGCACGGCGCCGGTCGGGCATCCGTTCGCGGACTGGATCACGGCGTACGGGGATCCGGGGTTCGCGACGTCGAGTGCGCGGGCGACCGACCTCGTCGAGGAGCTCGCGGCACGAGCGGACCCGGAACTGCGCGGGCGGATGGCCCGCGCCTTCCGGGAGTCGGTCGCGCAGGAGCTCGCGTTCTTCCGGATGCCCGAGCAGTTCACCGGTCCCCTGCTCGACGGAGGCGGGGCAGGTCTCCCGGCCGGTGCGCCCGTTCCGGGTCCGACCGCGGGTGGGGGGTCAGGCCGGGTGTGAGCGGGCGGTGCGGACCCCGTCCGCACCGGTCCCGCGCCGCACGAGGGTGACCTGCAGGTCCGTGCCGTCCACCGAGCAGCGCATCCACGTGTGGTCCGGTTGACGACGACGGTCGGTGGGCGACCCGGGGTTGAGCAGGCGCATGCCGTTCGCTGCTGTCGAGTCCCACGGGATGTGCGAGTGCCCGAACACGAGCACGTCGACGTCCGGGTGGTCGACGACCGCTCGTCGTTCGCGTCCCGTCGCCGCGCCGGTCTCGTGCACGACCGCGAACCGCAGCCCCTCGACGCGGCGGGAGGCGACGAGCGGCAGCCGGTCCTCGAACCCGACGTCGTTGTTCCCCCGCACCGCGAGGAGGTCACGGGACCGGGCCGCCAGGAGGTCGACCGTCGCCAGGTCCACCCAGTCCCCCGCGTGCACGACGAGGTCGGCGGCGTCGATGTCCGCCCAGAGTTCCGGTGGCAGGTCCTTCGCCCGCTTCGGCAGGTGCGTGTCGGACAGCAGGACGAGCGAGGTGGTCACGGCTCGGTCGATCTGGCCGGCATCGGCAGCTCGGCCTCGTCCGCGGCACCGAGCCGCTCGAGCATCCCGGCGAGCAGCGCGACGTCGTCGTCGGACCAGTCGGCCAACCGCTCCACCAGGGCGTCGCGGTGGAGCTGGACGGATCGGTCGAGGGCCTGGCGGCCGGCATCGGTCGCCTCGAGCGGCTTGGCGTTGCCGGTGCCGCCGTCGACGGTGCGGACGAGCCCGGCGGCGAGGAGCCCGGACAACTGGCGCGAGATGGTCGACCGGTTCAGACGAAGGTACCGGGCGATGTCGATGGCCATGCACCCCGGGTGCTGCACCACGAAGTCGACCAGGGACTGGTCGACGACACTCAGCACGTCCGCGGTCCCGCGGGCCCGGACACTCGCGCGTCGGGTGATGCGGGAGAGCTCGGTGTACGCCCGTCCGATGTCCGCTTCGCGGATCCCCGGGCCCCTCGGGTCGGCCATGGTGTTCCAGTCTGTCGTCCGGCCGTCGGCCGGTGGCGGGTCGCCCCGGTACGGAGCGCGGTGCTGCGTCGGCGGTCCCCCGCGTCGGTGTCGCGAGGGCCCCTCCGCCGACGGTGTCGACCCCACGATAACGGCGGTCCCCCGGAACGGGGACCGGTGTGACGGGACGAGCCGGGACCTCCGTGCGGCGGTCCCTGCCGGTCTCGGCCTCAGTCCGCGACGCCGCGGCTGAGCAGGTCGACCTTGTCGGGGTGCTCGTCGAACCACTGGCTGACGAACCAGCACATCGGGACGATGCGCTTCGTGGACGTCGTCTCGACGTCCGTGACGGCGTGCTCCACGAGCTCACCGGCGTACCCGTGCCCGCGGTGCTCCGGGACCGTGTACGTGTGCGGGAAGGCGATCGCGTCACCGTTCACGCGGTAGTCGAGGACGCTCACGAGCGCCCCGTCGACGTACATCGCGTAGCGGTCGCGGTCGGCCTCGTTCCGGAACTCGTGTGTCATGGCGCCATCCTGCACCGCGCACGCACGGCCGGTCATGCGTCGGTCCCGAAGGCGTGGCGGTGCGCGTGGAATGACCGGTGCGCGAGCGTGTTGCACCCCTCATGACCACCATCGGAATCATCGGAGCAGGCAACATCGGATCCCAGCTCGCACGCCTCGCGGTGCAGCACGGCCACCAGGTCGTGATCGCGAACTCACGGGGACCGGAGACGCTGACGGACCTCGTGGCGGAGCTCGGCGAGCACGCCACCGCCGGCACCCGCGAGGACGCGGCCACGCAGGGCGAGATCGTCGTCGTGACGGTGCCGCTCGGTGCCGTCGAGACGATCCCGGTCGAGCCACTCGTCGGCAAGGTCGTCATCGACACGGACAACTACTACCCGCAGCGCGACGGGCACATCGCGGCCCTTGACGACGAGACGACCACCACGGCCGAGATGCTGCAGGACCGCCTGGTCGGCGCGCACGTCGTCAAGGCCTTCAACCACATCGTCGCCGCCGACCTCACCACGGACGGCGCCGCCCGCGGCACCGAGGGCCGCCGCGCCCTCGTCGTGGCCGGTGACGACGAGGGCGCCAAGCGCACGGTCGCGGACCTCATCGACGAGTTCGGGTTCGACACCGTCGACGCCGGTCCGCTCGCCGAGGGATGGCGCATCCAGCGCGACACCCCGGGCTACGGCGTGCGCATGACCGCGGACGAGCTGCGTGACGCCCTCGCCGCCGCGAAGCGGTACCGCGACATGTGACGGTCCTGCACCGACCGTTCCACCCCCTCTGACTGGGGCGTTCGGCCGCTGGTCCCTCCCGGTAGAACTGACACTGGATCGATCCAGGGAGAGGAACTGCGGCCGTGGCGTCTCATCGCATGCCCGAGTCCGAGCGACCCCGTCGCGCGGTGCCCGCCTGGGTGACCGCGCCCCCGGAGGACGCCGGTGCCCCTGCCCCGAGCAGTGTCCTCCCCGCGGTCGTCGTCGCCGACCGCGCCGGTGCCGATCCGGTCACCGACCGCACCCGGTCCGGTGCCGAGGCGGCGCCGGTCCTGGAGGCACGCCCCACTGCCGCCCCGCCGGTCCTCAACCCGGACGCGGTCGTCCCCGACTTCCCGCCGACACCGGAACTGCTGCCGCCCGCTCCGACGTCGCCCAACGTCGACACGGTCCCCTTCTCGGCGCTCGCCAGTGCTCGCGCGGTCGTCGCGGGTCCCGGCCCGGCCGACGGCTCCGGTGTGCAGGTCGCCGGTGACCGGGGGGAGGCCGGGAACGCCGACACCACGCGCGCCGCCGGGCGACACGGGGCTGCCCGGGTCGCCTCGGCCGATCGACAGGACGTCGCTGCCGGCAGCGGGATGGCCCTGCCGGTCGCACCCGTCCTCGGTGGTGCCCACGCTGCCCACACGCGCTCGACCGCCAGCGCGCCGGGCACCCTCGAGGCTCAGCCCGCCACGCCCACCTCGCTGCCGACCGCTCCGCACGGGCTGCTCCCGAGCGGCTCGCTCCCCGCCGGGCCACCGCTGCCCACCGTCGGCAGCGACCAGGGCACTGCGGCGGGAGCGACCACCGTCGGCACTCCGGCAGCCGGCAGCGCACCGGCCCCGGCCATGCCGCCGGCACCCGTGCTCCCGGTGGTGCCCGCGCCCGGTCAGCCGCGGTTCTCGGTGCCCGGACTCGAACACGTCGTCGTCGAGGGTGTCGAGCCCGAGCCCGTCGGACCCATCGGGTACCGCACCCCGGCCCGCTTCGCCCGACAGCAGGCACGTGTCGTCCCGCCCGCGGTCACCGCACCGCCGACGTTCGACGCCGTGCTCGCCAGCCCGGCACCGAGCACCGCAGCCCGGTTCCCCGGTCCGGCGGCAGAGGCGCAGCCCGTCACCGCGCCGGTCGTCCCCGCGGTCACGCGCGCCCTCCCGGCCGTCACGCCGACCCAGGACATCGCGACGGAGACCGTGGCGTCCGACGGTGCGGCGACGCACCTCCCGACCCCTGCCCGCGAGCACCGGAACGCTGCCCGTGGCCGCGCCACGAGCAGCCGACGTCCCTTCCTGCCTCGGCGACCGACGGCCCCGCCCACCAAGACGCGCTCCACCGCGGTTCCCCTCGCCGGGACGACGACGACGCCGGAACACGCCCCGACGGCGGCGCCCGTGTCGGAAGCCACCACAGGCCGACCAGCCAGCACGGCTCGCTCGGCCGTGCGCCCGGGACGTCCGCTCGGGTCGACGCCGGGTGCCGTGCTCGGCGCCCTGGCCGGTCTCGGCACGCTCGGTCTGGCCGCCTGGTGGTTCACCGCCCCCGCGACCGTGCACGCCGTCGGTGTCCTGCTCGGCGTGATCGCGGTCCTGGTGTCCTCGATGACGATGCGGAATCCGGCATCGACCTGGCAGAGGCCGGTCGCGCTCCTCGGCACCGTGCTCGGCGCGGTCGGCACGGTCGTGCTGCTCTGGGCGGTCGCGTCCGCGCTCGGTGCGCCGCTACCGGACCTGACCGGCACGGGGACCACGCCGACGATCGTGCCCTGAGTCCACTCCGGGCTCACCCCCTCACACGGCACGGACGACGCCGCGCGACAGGATCGCGTTCGTCAGCGCCTCGATCGGCTCGCGCTGCACGGTCGGGTTCGCGATGAGGACGTAGTCGACCGCCGGCAGGTCCGGCAGCGACAGCCGTTGCGACACCTTCACGAGGTCCGCCGGGATCAGCGAGTGCGGGAACACCGCGACGCCGATGCCGGCACGGACCGCGGCGAGCACCCCGTTGACGTCGCGGGTGTTGCAGGTGATCCGCCAGGTGCGGCCCCCGGCCTCGAGGGCGTCGATGGCCATCTGTCGGCTGATGCTCGGCGCCTGGTACGCGATCAACGGCACCGGGTCATCGACCTCGAGCGCGATGCCGTCCTGGGCCATCCACACCATCTGGTCCGACGCGACGCGGGTGCCCTCGGCGGACTCCCCCGCCGTCCGCTTGATGAAGACGAGGTCGAGCTGCCCCGCGTGCACCCGTCGGAGCAGCGGTGCGGACTGGTTCACCGTCAGCTCGAGGTCCACCTGCGGGTGCAGCTTCCGGAAGTCGCGGAGGATGCGGGGCAGCTGCGTGATCGCGAGGTCGTCGGCCGCGCCGAACCGGAGACGACCCCGCGCGGCCACCCCGGAGAAGTAGGCATCCGCCGTGGCGTGCGCGGCGAGGATCGTCCTGGCGAACCCCGCCATCGCGTCGCCGTTGTCGGTCAGGCGCACGCCGCGGGTGTCCCGGGCGACGAGGGTCCGGGCGACCGCGGACTCGAGCCGGCGCACGTGTTGCGAGACCGTCGGTTGGCTGATGCCGAGACGGACACCGGCCTGCGTGAAGCTGCTCGTCTCGGCGACGGCGAGGAAGGTCCGGAGCAGGACGGGATCGAGCACGGCTGGCCCTTCATTCGACATCGCAATGGAGTGATGCCGATCATAGGAGGATCGAATGGGTTCGGAACGGTTAGTTTCGATCGGGTACCGTTCCCGCCCTCGACAGCCGGAGTCCCCCACACCGTGCGTCCGTCCCCGACGACCGTCCACCCACCCACCGAGCCGCTCCCGATCAGCACGACCCGCCCTCCGTGGCGACGCTCCTTCATCGCGCTGTCGGTGCCGAACTTCCGGCTCTTCACCGCCACCAACCTGGTGGCGATGACCGCCGGGTGGATGCAGCGGATCGCCCAGGACTGGCTCGTGCTGCAGCTCACCGGCTCGGTCGCGCAGGTCGGCATCACGGTCGCGTGCCAGTTCGCCCCGATGCTGCTGTTCGGGCTCCTCGGCGGGGTCTTCGTCGACCGGTACTCGAAGCGCGCGCTGATGATGATCACGCAGGGCGCCTTCGCGGTCCTCTCCCTGCTCCTCGCCGTCCTCACCCTGGCCGGGATGGTGGAGGCGTGGCACATCTGGGTGATCGCGTTCCTGGTCGGCATGGTCACCGTGATCGACAACCCGGCGCGGCAGGTGTTCGTCACCGAGATCGTCGGGCACCAGCACCTCCGCAACGCGATCAGCGTCAACTCGTCGGTGTTCCAGCTCGGCGGGATGATCGGTCCGGCGCTGTCCGGGATCCTGCTCGTCGCCGTCGGGGCCGGGTGGTCGTTCGGCATCAACGCCGTCGCCTGTGTCGCGGTGGTCGTGACGCTCGGGTTCCTCCGCGTCTCCGAACTCCACCGCACACCGCCGGCCGCCCGGGCGAAGGGGCAGCTCGTCGAGGGGCTGCGGTACGCCGCGGCCAAGCCGACGATCATCGTGCCCGTCGTCCTGCTCGCGTTCTTCTCCGTCTTCGCGCTGACGATGCCGGTGCTGCTGTCCGCCTTCGCGTCCGACGTGTACGGAGTCGGTGCCGGCGGCTACGGCCTGTTCAACTCCGCCGTCGCGGTGGGCGCGCTGACCGGCGCGGTCCTCTCCACCCGTCGCGCGGTGGTGCGCCTGCGCACCATCGTCGGCGGGGTGTTCTGGACCGGGCTGTTGCTCGTGGTCGCCGGGTCGGCGCCGACCATCGCGCCGTTCACCGTCCTGCTCGTCGTGGTCGGCCTGTCGCAGCTGCTCTTCATGACGGCGTCGAACTCGCTCGTCCAGCTGTCGTCGAACGTCGCGATCCGCGGGCGGGTCATGTCGTTGTACGTCCTCGTACTGCTCGGCGGCCAGGCCGTCGGTGGTCCGGTGATGGGCCAGGTCGTCGACCACTTCGGCGCGCACGTCGGGATGGTGGTCGCCGGTGGCGTGCCGGCCGCGGCGGCCGCGGTGATCGCCCTCGTCCTGGCCCGGCGAGGCGGCCTGCACCTCGAAGTGCGGATGCGCCACCACCTGCCGCTGCCGGCCATCGTCGGCGACCGCTGACCGCGGACGGCGCGCCCCCCACGCCGCCGGTACCGGACCGACGCGCCAGCGGCGGGGCGGCCGTGACGGACGGGAGGCCCGTGACCAGCCGGTCACGGGCCTCCCGTCCGTCCCGTGGTGACGCGAGTGCCTGCGCTCAGTAGGCGACGCCGAACCGCGCCTGGTGGTGCTTCGGCTCCTCGATCTCGTCGACGACCGCGATCGCGTAGTCGGCGCCCGAGATGTCCGAGTTGCCGTCGGCGTCGGTGAGGAGGACGTCGTCCGAGGTGCGGTACGTGCCGCGACGCTCGCCCGGGTTGTAGCTGCCGAAGGCGGCGGCGGGGCTGACGTAGAACCAGTCGACGTCGGTGCCACCGGCGCGGAGGGACTCGAGGACCTGACCGTGGCTCTTCGCCTCGCCCTTGAACGCGTCGGGGAACTCGGCCGTGTCGTAGAGGGCCGGGCCGCCCTCGGCGACGAGGAGCGAGCCGGCACCGCCGACGATGCCGAGGCGCGCACCGGCAGCGGCCGCGGCGTCGACGAAGTGCTGGAACCGGTCCTTCAACTCGGTACCGTCCGACTGGACCGCGTGCAGGGCGACGATGACGACGTCGGCGTCCTTCGTGACGTCCGAGACGAAGCCGGCGTCGAACGCGTCGCCCTGGGCGAGGGTGAGGTGCTCGGCCGCGTCGAGCTTGGAGGTGTCACGCGCGACGGCGATGACCTCGTGGCCGCGGGAGAGGGCTTCACGGACGATGGCGGAGCCGGCGTAGCCGGTACCCCCGAAGACGACGATGGTGGACATACGAGCTCCTTCGTGGTGGTGGTGCCGACGCGATCGCGCGCCGTGTCACTCACTGTACGGGTGTTACTCTCTTTTGGTGAGTAGGCACCTCGCGGTGCGTGACGGAGGTCCGGATGAGTGCGCTCGAGTACAGCCCCTACGCGGCGGACTGCCCCTCGCGGCAGCTCCTCGACCGGATCGGGGACCGCTGGAGCGTCCTGACGATCGGTGCCCTCGCCGACGGACCGCGACGGTATTCCGCGATCGCGACGCGGGTGCAGGGTGTGTCGCAGAAGATGCTCACGCAGACGCTCCGGGCCCTCGAGCGCGACGGCTTCGTCACCCGGACGGTCTTCCCCGAGATCCCGCCGCACGTCGAGTACGAGCTCACCGACGTCGGCAGGTCACTCCGCGCGGTGCTCGTGCCGCTCGAACAGTGGGCGATCGACCACATGGACGGGGTCGCCGAGGCACGCACGGGGTACGACTCCCGCTCCTGACCGCACCCGGTCTGGAATCGTCGCCGACCGCGGGTGGTTGCGTGGAGGCATGCGATCCATCGTCTACTCCCAGCCCGGAACGTCCGCCGTCCTCTCCCTCGCCGACCGCCCTGTCCCCGAGCCCGGCGCCGGTGAGGTCCGCATCCGCGTCGTCGTCTCCGGGGTGAACCCCACTGACTGGAAGGCCCGGCAGGGCGGCACGTACGGCGACGGTCTGCCGTTCCCGGAGATCACGCCGAACCAGGACGGTGCCGGCGTGGTCGATGCAGTCGGCGACGGCGTCGAGGGTCTGTCCGTCGGTGACCGCGTCTGGCTGTTCATGGCCGCCGCGTCCCGCCCGACCGGCACCGCGCAGGAGTTCACCGTCATGCCTGCCGCCCGCGTCGTCCCGCTCCCCGAGGGCGTCTCGTTCGACGTGGGTGCCAGCCTCGGCGTCCCGGCGATCACCGCACACCGTGCCCTCACCGTGCACGAGGACGGCCCCACCCGCCTGTCCCCCGGCTCCCTGTCCGGCAAGACCGTGCTCGTCGCCGGCGGCGCGGGAGCGGTCGGGCACGCTGCGATCCAGCTCGCGCGCTGGGCCGGTGCGACCGTCATCGCGACGATCAGCTCCGAGGACAAGGCGACCCTCGCGACCGCCGCCGGCGCGCACCACACCGTGAACTACCGCGAGGACGGTGCGGCCGACCGCATCCGCTCAGTCGCCCCGGACGGCGTGGACATCGTCGTCGAGGTCTCGATCCCCGCGAACGCCGACCTCGACGCCGCGGTCCTGGCGAACCACGGCGTCGTCTCGATGTACGCGGACAACGGCGGCGACGCGGCCTCGATCCCGGTCCGGCCGAACATGGGCATCAACGCGCGCTACCAGTTCCTGCTGCTGTACACGATCGGCGACGCCGCCCGCGCAGCGGCGGCCGAGGACATCACGGCTGCGCTGCAGGACGGGGTGCTGGCAGTGGGCGAGGACGCCGGGCTCGCACTGATCCGCTTCCCGCTCGAGGAGACCGCGGCGGCCCACGACGCGGTGCAGGGCGACGCGGTCGGCAAGGTGCTCGTCGACGTGCAGTCGGTGGAGTAGGACGGGTCAGCGCGGCCGGTGCTCGCCGGTCGCGCGCCCGCCCGTCGCACGAGCGAGCCGCGTCCGTGCGGCAGCGACGGCACGTTGCAGGTTGGCTGCGACGACGCGCGGGTCGTCGTAGTCCCGGTCGTCGCCGCCGACGGATCGCGGCGGCGTCACCCGAGCGCGGCCGAACCCGGCAGCGCCCGACGGACTGATGCTCGTCATGGCGTCATGCTACGTCTCGGCCCCGACACGAGGACGCTGCTCACCGGACGGGTTCCGTGCCAGCCGCCGACACCGGGTCCAGCACCGGTGGGAAGGCGAGCACACAGGCGGTCGCGACGAACTCCGCGATGACGGCGACGTTCCGCACGTCGAGGTCGACGAACGCGTCCGGCGCCGGACTGTCGACGGTGAGCATGCCGAACGAGTAGTCCTCCGACCGCACCACGACCGCGACGTAGGAGCGCCAGCGCGGCTCGAACTCGGGATCGTCGTCCTCGGCGTCGACGTCGGACTCACGGTCACCGACGACCCGCGGCGGACCGCCCTGCAGCACCCATTCCAGGTTCCGGTCGCCGTACGGGGTGCCCGCACGGAAGGTCCCGGCGGTGTCGCCGGCGCCACCGTGCCCGATCGGTTCGAGGGCGTCCAGCGCCGGTGCGAGCAGGTACACGTTCGCCCGGACGTCGGGGACGTGCGGCAGCAGGTAGAAGGCCAGGGCCGCGGCCGCCCGGTCCGCGAACGCGCTCAGCTCGGTCCGTCGGACGACCGGGTCGTGCCCGGAGAACCGCGCCAACCGCGTGGCGATCTGCCCGAAGCCGTACTGCACGGCGACCTCGTACGCGGCGAGCGCAGCCGCACCGGTCTCCTCGGCGGAGGCACGGGCCCGTGCAGCGTGTCGGGCCCGGAGGACCTGCCAGAGGACGACGGCGACGAACACCACGAGGCCCGAGACGACGAGCCAGGCGCGGCCGACCGGCACGCCGACCAGGTTCGGCAGTTGGAAGACCGCCGTCGGCAGCGCCGCCGCGACGATCGGCAGCGCCACGTCGCCGGCGCGCCCTCGCCGTCCGTTCCCCTGTCCCACACGAGCACGGTACGGCCGACCACCGACGACCGAACACCGACGACCGGACCGGTCGGGAGGCGCGTGGCGGTGTTGGTCCGGGCCTCCCGTCCGTCGCGTGACGGGGCCCGGCAGGACCGACACGGTGCCCGCTCATCGGTGGGCTTGGTATGCAGGAGGCATGACCGACGTCGCAACGCCCCCTCCCACGCCCGGAACCAGAGCAGTCGTGCTCGGAGGGGGTGGTGTCGCCGGCATCGCCTGGGAGCTCGGCGTCCTCTCCGCCCTCGAGGACGCGGGGGCCGACCTCGGGGCCGCGGACCTCGTGGTCGGCACGAGCGCCGGCAGCGTCGTCGGGGCCTTCCTCCGCGCCGGAGGGGTCCGCGGGGCTTACGAGCAGCAGCTGAGCCCGCTCCCGACCACCTACGAGGAGCCCGCACCCGTCGACGTCACCGCGGTCGAGCAGCGGTTCGCCGCCGCACTGCAGGGTGCCACCTCGGAGCAGGACGCCCGGGCACGCATCGGCGCCGCCGCGCAGGAGGTCACCGGCGGACAGAGCGACGACGAGCGCGTGGCCACCTTCCGCGAGACGCTGCCCACGGCCGAGTGGCCGGACCGCCCGTACGCGGTGACCGCGGTCGACGCCGTCGACGGCTCCTTCCGTGTCCTCCGCGCCGAGGACGGCGTCCCGCTCGAGCGGGCCGTCGCCGCGAGCTGCTCGGTACCGATGGTGTGGTCACCGGTGCGCATCGACGGGCACCCGTACGTCGACGGCGGAGCCAGGTCGGCGACCAACGCGGACGTGGCGGCCGGGTACGAGCGCGTGCTCGTGATCGCCTGCAGCCCGGAGGGACCGTCCCCGCTCGGGCCGTGGCTCGACCGGGCCGTGGCGACGCTGCGCGACGGCGGCTCGCAGGTGGAGGTCCTCGTCGCCGACGAGGCGTCGCAGCGGGCCTTCGGCACGAACTCGCTGGCGCTGTCCACGCAGCGACCCGCCGCGGAGGCCGGGCGTGCGCAGGCGGAGCGGGTCGCTGACCGGATCGTCGCGTTCTGGTGCTGAGCCGACCCGGCGGGGATCAGCTCAGACGAACGCAGCCTGACCGGTGACGGCGCGCCCGACGATGAGCGTGTTGACCTCCCGCGTCCCCTCGTACGAGTAGATCGCTTCGGCGTCGGCGAAGAACCGGGCGACGCCCTTGTCGAGGACGATGCCGTTGCCGCCCTGGACCTCGCGGCACCAGCCGACGGTCTCGCGCATCTTCGCCGTGGCGAACGCCTTCGCCATCGCCGAGTGCTCGTCGCCGCCGAGTCCCTGGTCCTGCAGCGCGGACGCCTGCGTGCACAGGGCGATCGACGCGGTGATGTTCATGAGGGACTTCACGAGCAGGTCCTGGATGAGCTGGTGCGACGCGATCGGCTTGCCGAACTGCTCCCGCTCCCGGGCGTAGCGGAGGGCGGCCTCGTAGGCACCGACCGAGATGCCGACGGCCTGCCACGCGACCTCGGTGCGGGTCAGGCGGAGCACCGCGGCGGTGGACCGGAACGAGTCGGCGCGCTGCAGACGACGCGACTCCGGCACGCGGAGGTCCTGGAGCGTGATGTCCGCGTTCTGCACGGACCGGAGCGCGATCTTGTCCTCGATCTTCGTCGCGGTGAACCCCGGGGTGTCGGAGGTCACGAGGAAGCCCTTGACCTGGCCGTCGGCTTCGTCCTTCGCCCAGATGACGACGACGTCGGCGAAGGTGGCGTTGCCGATCCAGCGCTTCGAGCCGTTGAGGACCCAGGTGTCACCCTCGCGCCGGGCAGTGGTGCGGAGGCCGCGGGCGGAGTCGCTGCCGGAGAGCGGCTCAGTCAGCCCGAACGCCCCGACGAGTTCGCCGGACGCCATCCGGGGCAGCCACTCGCGCTGCTGCTCGTCACTGCCCGCGACCGCGACCGAGTTCATCGCCAGGCCGGACTGCACGCCGATGAAGGTCGCGACGCCGGCGTCGACCCGACCGAGTTCGAGCGCCGCCCAGCCGCGGTACACCGCCGAGTTCTCGAACTGACGCACGAGCGGCACGCCGGGCCCGTACATGCCGAGCTCGGCGAGCGGTGCGATGACCTGCTTCGGGAACTCGGCGCGGGCCCAGTACTCGTCCGCGATCGGCGCGACGTCGCGCTCGAGGTACTCGCGGAGCTCACCGAGGGAGTCGCGCTCCTGGTCGGTCAGCTGCTCCTGGAACCGGTAGAAGTCGGATTCCAGCAGAGGCGTCTGCGCAGCCGTCGTTGACATGGATCCAACGATGCATCATTCTCGGAAACGTTGCAAGACGCTGACGACGACTCGGGGGGAACCGTGAGCAGACAGCCACTCGGCGCCCTCGGATCGGCGCTCGTCCCGAGCGCGCTCGCCACCCGACTGGAGGCCCACCCCGAGTCCCGGCGCGCGTTCCGGTCCGCGCGCCACGCCTTCATCGACGGCGCGCGCATCGACATGGGAGCACTGGCGGCGTCGCTCGGGGTCGACCGGACCTCGCTGTTCCGGTGGGTCGGGAACCGGGACCAGCTGCTGTCCGAGATCCTCTGGTCGCTGGCCGTGCCGACGCTCGACGCCGCGGGCCGGGCGGCAGCGCCGGCAGGGGCCGCGCGCATCGTCGACGTCCTCGACCACTTCACCGCGGACCTGATCCGGGCGCCGTACTTCCGCGTGTTCCTGACCCGCGAGCCGGCGCGTGCGCTGCGACTCCTGACGACGACGGACAGCGACGTCCAGCGCCGGTTCGTCGCCGTGGTCTCGACGCTGATCGCCACCGAGCAGGAGTCCGGAGCCTTCGACCCGTCGCCGCTCTCCCCCGAGGAACTCGGTCGGCTGCTCGTCCGGGTCTCGGAGTCGTTCACCTACGCGGACCTGATCTCGGGCGAGACGCCGGACCCCGAGCGGGCACGGACGACGTTCGAGTACATCCTGCGCCCCGCACGGTGACGGCCAGTGGTGAGCCAGCAGCTCAGTGGAACCCGTCGTCGTCGACCGAACGCGGCACTCCGTGGCCCGGACAGCGGTCACGACGGCGGACGCCACGGAGGACCTCGCGGACGTGCTCACCGCACCCGGTCCACGTCGCCTTCCCACACACCAGGCACTGCACCGACTCACACATGCACCCGTTGTACCGACGCCTCGCCGAGGGCGGACCCGGGGAGCGTCGACCGGCTGCTCCGTGCCTCCGCCGGGCCCTTCCCACGGCACCGCACCGCGGAACGGACACAGCACCACGACGATACGCGGTGCTGTGTGGCGTTCTGCGGTGTCGAGCCGGCAGCAGCCGTCAGATGAGGTCGTCCGACAGGTGGTTCGGCGTCCCGAAGCGGTGCGCCGTGATCGACACCGCCTGCTCCCGGAGGAACGGCAGCATCTCGATGCTGCCGGCCTCGGTCACGGGCTCCGCGTAGACGGCGACGTCGGGCCGCCCGTCCGTCCCGACGGCGAGCGCGGCAGCGTCCCCGGCGATGACTCGGACGCGCGTGGACGGGCCGGCAGCGATCCGAGCGGCGAACGTCTCGTCCGACTCGGTCTGCCGCACGGACTCGACGACCGGGAGGGCTCGGAGCGCGGTGGCCACCGCTTCCGGGAGCGCGACGGCAGTGGAGACCTCGACGGAGGTGCCCGCACGGAGCGCCGCGGCGACGACCCGCACGAGGTCCTCGGTCGTGCCCTCGGCACCCAGGCGCACGTGCACGCTCGGGAACGGCAGGTACCGGAAGACGTTGCGCTCGGCCGAGAGTGCGGACACGTCAGCCGCGGTCCCGAACTCGGACGTCCACGCGAGCTCGTCGGAGGCGATCGCACGGTCGACGGACTCGGACGCCACACCGGTCGCCCGGACGAAGGCCGACACGTCGGACGAGGGCGTCGAGCCCGCAGTGGCGACGGAGGGCGCCCACGAGCCGAGGCCGACCAGGTAGTTCACGCCGCCGGCCTTGGTGCCCGCACCGACCGCCGACTTCTTCCACCCGCCGAAGGGCTGACGGCGGACGATCGCGCCGGTGATGCTGCGGTTCACGTAGAGGTTGCCCGCCTGGATGCGTCGGAGCCACGTCCCGATCTCGCCCGGGTCGAGCGAGTGCAGGCCGGAGGTCAGGCCGTAGTCGACCTCGTTGACGATGTCGATCGCCTCGTCGAGGGTCTCCGCGACCATCACACCGAGGATCGGCCCGAAGTACTCCGTGCGGTGGTACTCCGAGCCGCGCCGGACGCCCTGCCGGACACCGGGGCTCCACAGCTTCCCGGTCTCGTCGAGCTGCTTCGGCTCGATCGCCCAGGACTCCCCCGCGCCGAGCGTCGTGAGGCCGTCGAGCAGCTTGCCCGACGCCGGTTCGATGATCGGCCCCATCTGCGTCGTCGGGTCGGTCGGGTAGCCGACGGTCAGCGAGGACACCGCGTCGAGGAGCTGGTTCCGGAAGCGCTTGGACTTCGCGACCGAGCCGACCATGACGACGAGCGATGCGGCCGAGCACTTCTGCCCCGCGTGTCCGAAGGCCGAGGCGACGACGTCCTTCACGGCCAGGTCGAGGTCCGCCGACGGGGTGACGATGACGGCGTTCTTGCCGGAGGTCTCGGCGAGCAGGGGCAGGTCCGGACGGAAGGACCGGAACAGCTCGGCCGTCTCGTACGCGCCGGTCAGGATCACGCGGTCGACGAGCGGCGAGGCGATGAGGTCCTTGCCGAGCTCCGACTCCTCGACGTCGAGGAACGCCAGGACGTCCGCCGGAGCACCGTGCGCGTCGAGGGCGGTCTCGATCACCGACGCCAGCACGGCGCCGCTGCGGGCGGCCGGCGGCGCGGGCTTCAGCACGACGGCGGACCCGGCGGCGAGGGCGGCCAGCGTCGACCCGGCCGGGATCGCGACGGGGAAGTTCCACGGCGGCGTGACGAGCGTCAGCGCAGCGGGGGTGAACGACGCACCGTCGACGGCGTCGAGCGACGCGGCCAGTTCGCCGTAGAAGTGCGCGAAGTCGATCGCCTCGGACACCTCGGGGTCGGCCTGGTCGACCGTCTTGCCGGTCTCCGACGCCATGACCTCGATGAGGGCGGCGCGGTTCGCCTCGAGGGCGTCACCGACGGCGTGCAGGACGGCGCCGCGGGCAGCGCCCGACCACGAACCCCAGGTCGTGCCGGCGGCGCGGACGCGCTGCAGGGCGGACTCGAGGGTCGTGGCGGAGGTGATGCGGGCCTCCCGGACGGCGGAGACGCCGAGCGTGGAGGTGGCGATCCGCTCGGTGATGGCGGCGCCCCACTCGCGGACGGCGCCGACGGACGGATCGCTGTCCGGGGTGTTCTCGAAGTGGCCGGGGACCGGACGCTCGACGGCCGCGTAGCGGTCGGCGACGCGGTGCGACGCGGGAGCGTCGAGTCCGCCGGGCAGCGCGAGCGGAGCGAGGGAGTCGCGGAAACGTGCCTCTTCGCGGGCGAAGAGCGTCGGGGACGAGGCGAGGGAGAACACCGCTGACATGAAGTTGTCCTGCGACGCGCCCTCTTCGAGCCGGCGGATCAGGTAGGCGATGGCGACGTCGAACTCTCCCGGGTGCACGACCGGCGTGTAGAGGAGCAGCGAGCCGACGGTCTTCTTCACCGCGGCAGCCTGCCCCTGCGCCATGCCGAGGAGCATCTCGAACTCGATGCCGTCGCGCACACCGCGCTCACCGGCGAGGAGCCAGGCGTGTGCCACGTCGAACAGGTTGTGCCCGGCGACCCCGACCCGCACGTTCGCGATCCGCTCCGGCGTCAGTGCCCAGTCGAGCACGCGCTTGTAGTTCGTGTCGGAGTCCTGCTTCGTGTGCCAGGTCGCGAGCGGCCACCCGTGCACCGAGGCCTCGACCTGCTCCATCGGCAGGTTCGCGCCCTTCACGAGCCGGACTTTGATGTCGGCACCACCGCGGGCACGGCGGGCGGCGGACCACTCCTGCAGGTGCTCCATCGCGGCGAGGGCGTCGGGCAGGTACGCCTGCAGCACGATCCCCGCTTCGAGGTCGGTGAACTGCGGCTCGTCGAGGAGCTTCGTGAAGACCGCGATCGTCAGGTCGAGGTCCTTGTACTCCTCCATGTCGAGGTTGATGAACTTCTTCGGCGTCGCCGCTGCCGCACGCTCGAACAGCGGACGGAGCTGCCCGACGATGTCCTCGACGGCGTGGTCGAACGCCCACGGCGAGTGCGGGTGCACGGTCGACGAGACCTTGATCGAGACGTAGTCGACGTCACCGCGGTTCAGCAGCGCGTGCGTGCCGGCGAGGCGCCTGGCAGCTTCGCGCTCGCCGAGCACGGCTTCCCCGAGCAGGTTCACGTTGAGGCGGATGCCGTCCTGCTTGATCTTCGCGATCGCTGGACCGAGCTTGGCGTCGGTGGCGTCGACGATGAGGTGGCCGACCATGTTCCGGAGGACCCGTCGGGCGACGGGGACGACGACACCCGGGAGGCTCGGTGCCAGTCCGCCGCCGAGGCGCACCAGGCCGCGGAGCGCGGCCGGCAGGAAGCCGGGTGCGTCCGGCGCGATGGCGCGCAGTTTGCGTGCGGCGACGCCGAGGTCCTCGGGGCGGACGACACCGTCGACGAACCCGACGGCGAAGGCCAGGCCCTTCGGGTCGGCGAGGACGCCGGCGAGCTGCTTCGCGGAGCCGTCGACCGGGTACGTCTCGGCCTCGGCGAGCCACTGCCGGACGAGGGCGACGGACTCGTCGGCGAGGTCGTCGGATGCGGGCGAGGTGGCGGCGTCGGTGCGCGGCTGGACGTCGGTCATGGGGACAGTGTGACGGGCGCTCTTTCGGTAGCGGAAGCAACTCTTCCTGATGCATTCCGTTCAGCTCAGCTACGCTTTCGGCATGCTCGACGTCCGCCGCCTGGTGCTCCTGCGCGAGCTGTCGATCCGCGGCACCGTGGCCGCGGTCGCCGAGGCGATGAACTTCACCCCGTCGGCGGTGTCGCAGCAGCTCGCGGTGCTCGAGCGCGAGGCCGGCGTCCAGCTCCTCCGCCGCGCCGGTCGGCGCCTGCAGCTCACTCCGCAGGCCGAGGTCCTCGTGGCAGCGGCGAGCGAGGTGCTCGACACGCTGGAGCGCGCACAGGCGTCGGTGGAGTCGACGCTGACGAGCGTGCAGGGGCGGATCCGGGTCGCCGTGTTCCAGTCGGCGGCGCTGGCCCTCATGCCGTCCGCGCTCCGCACGATGGCCCTCGAACACCCGGACGTGCGGGTCGAGATGGTGCAGCGCGAACCGGAGACGGCCCTCAACGAGACCTGGGCCCGGGACTTCGACATGGTGGTCGCCGAGCAGTACCCGGCGCACGCCGCTCCCCGCTTCCCCGGACTGGACCGGCGCGACCTGACCACGGACCCGGTGCGCCTGGCGTTGCCACCGGTGGCGACGGCGCTGTGGCCGGTGACCTCGCTCGACGAGGCGGCGACCCTGCCGTGGGTGATGGAACCGCGCGGTGCCGCCTCCCGGCACTTCGCCGAGCAGACCTGTCGTCGTGCCGGGTTCGAGCCCGACGTCCGGTACGAGACCGCGGACCTGCAGGCGCAGATCCGGCTCATCGAGTCGGGCAACGCCGTGGCGCTCATGCCCGACCTGGTCTGGGCCGGTCGGTCGACGAGCTGCCGACTGCTCGAGTTGCCGGAACCGGGCCGTCGGACGATCTTCACGGCGCAGCGGATCGCGAGTGCGGAGTCCCCCGCGGTGACCGCGTTCCGCGCTGCGCTCGAGCGGGCGGCGAACGCACCGCGAAGCTGAGCACTCCATGTCGGAAAACCCCCGATCATGACGACTGTCCAGCCGTTTTTTCCGTGACGGATTCGTGACCGGGAACGGCCTTCCCGGGGCGCCTGACGACCCTACGATCAGCTCACGGGCACCACCAGGGCGACCCGGCCACACGTTCATCCCAGGGGGGGAACACATGCACAAGACCTGCCTGCCGCCGATCCACCGGATCGCGGCCATCGGCTCCGCCGTCGCGATCGTCGCGGCGTCGTCGGCATTCGGCATCGGCGTCACCAGCGCCTCCGCCGACGAGCTCGCACCGACCACCGGCGTCGGCACCTCCACCAGCGTCGACGCACCGACCGCGAGCCCGACCACGGACCCCGCTGCCGACCCGGCCAGCGCCGCCGCCGAGATGCCGGCCGAGCCAGCTCCTGCCGTGACCGCTGCACCGGCGCCGACGACCACGCCGACGGCACCGACGACTCCGGCCGCTGCAGCCCCGGCCGCCCCCGCTGCGGCGACCCCCGCGCCGACCGACGACGCCGCCGCGACGGCGACTCCCGCCGGGACCGTCACGATCAGCGGCACGACCCGAGCGTGGCGTACCGTCTCGGCGGACACCGCCGGCTGGCCCGCCGGCACGACCTTCACCTACCGGTGGGACTTCCACCACCCGGTCCTCACCAACCGTGACCAGGGCACCGAGCGGACGTACATCGTCGACCCCGAGCAGGCCGACGGCACCTTCACGGTCACCGTCACCGGCACGGCTCCCGGCATGACGCCCACGTCCGTCACCAGCGCACCGAGCACACCGGTCGTCGTCGAGGACTCGGACCGCCAGTTCATCTACGGTCAACGCGTCATCCCCGTCACGAGCGGGGAGCCGTTCTCCGTGGACCTCGCCCCGGCCGACAACCCGGACCTGTCCTTCTTCGTGAACGGCTCCATCGGCGGAACGGCGGACCCGAGCGTGCTGCCCGAGGGCGTCACCCTGTCGGCGAACGGGGTGATCTCCGGGACGCTCGACTCCTCGACGCCGCTCCGCGACCAGATCTGGGTCCACGTCTCGACGCCGTACCACCCGGGCGGCGGGCTGTCGGAGCGCATCCTGCTCTCGGTCGCGCCCCCGGAGAACACCGGGGGACTGTCCTTCGCGGGCGGGACGACCGAGGACCACGCCGTGCAGCTCCACGCCCAGGCCGGCGAGCCGTTCTCGCACACCTTCCGCGCCACGGGCGGCCCCGTCGACGAGCCGGTGCGCTACTCGGTCCTGCGGACGGACGGGCAGCCGTTCCCGGCGTCGGACATCGGTGCCTCCTTCCCCGCGGGCATCACGCTCGACCGGACCACCGGGGTCCTCAGCGGCACGGACGACCAGGCGGCCTTCTACTCCTTCGCCGTGGTCGCGACCTCCGGCGGGCAGACGGCCGTGCAGTACGTCGACCTCCGCACGGCTCCCGCTCCGGCCGTCGGCGCCCTCGTGACGGTGACCCGCCCCGGGGACCGGTGGGAGCAGCGCACCTGGGTCATCCAGCCCGACGGCTCGGTGGAGAGCACCTGGTTCCCGAACGGACCGCAGCACGAGATCGAGCGGGAGGTCGGCGGTCGTCCCACCGTCGCGCAGGGCTCGACGTTGCGGATCGCAGCAGCACCGGTCGACGCCTTCGGCAACATCACCGTCCCGTTGGACGGCGACTGGGACGGCAGGACCCCCGTCACCGTGACGAGTGACGTCGCGACCGACGTGGTTCAGCGGGTTGGGTGGAACGCGGAGATCACCTTCCCCCACGCGTCGAAGCACACGTTGACCGTGACGAGCCAGGGCGTCTCGACCACGTTCCCCGTCACGGTGGTCCCGTCCACCGCCACCGGGACGACCGGAACGACCGGGACGACCGGCAGCCTTGCCTTCACCGGCGCCGACACGACGGGCCCGGTCACGTGGGGGCTCGGCCTGCTCGCTTCGGGAGTGGCGCTGCTCACGGTACGGGCGCGCCGCCGGCGGGCCTGACCACCGCACGGGAGGAGGGGCGTGTCCGTGTGGGCACGCCCCTCCTCCCGTGCGCGGGCGTGGCGCCGACGGGCCCGACCGGGGGAAGACGAGGGGCGCGTCCTGACCGAGCGTGCGGGAACCGGATCGGGCGGCTTGCGGGAAACCGCACGATCCGTGTCGGGCGACGCATGCGTACCCCCAACCCGGGGTACTTCTGCTGTTGCGCGTCCCGTTACACCTTCAGAGCCCAATACGCTCCGACCACCCGAGGATTCTCGGTGAACTCTTGTGTTCCGGCACCCGGCCGGACTCGACCTGGGGGAAGACCCGTGCACCGCAGCACCTCCTTCGTCCGACGCGCCTGCGCCGTCGGCACCGCAACCGCCCTGATCGGCCTCACGACCGGCCTCGGTGTCATGACCGCCACGACCGCGTCCGCGGCCGAGGCCCCGACGACCGGCTCGTCGGTCGCTGCCCCCGTCACCCCGGGAGCCGACACGACCGCGCCCGGCGCAGACGCCACCACCCCGGGAGCCGACACGACCGCGCCCGGCGCAGACGCCACCACCCCGGGAGCCGGCGCGACCGCGCCGGCCGAGCCGGGCCTCCCCGCCGACGGCGCGACCAGCGCACCCGGCGGCACCACCCCGATCGCTCCCGTGACCGCCGCACCGGCGCCGTCCGGGTCGACCAGCACGAAGCCGAGCGCCACCAGCCCCGCCGAGGCCGCTCCCGCGGCAGCGGCTGCTGCGACCGTCACGATCTCCGGCACCGCCAAGGTGGGTGAGACGCTCAACGCGAAGCCGAAGGGCTTCACCGACCCGGCCGCCCTCGCGTACCGGTGGTCCGTCGACGGCGTCGTGACCGGCGACCAGGGATCGACCTACGACGTGGTCGCAGCGGACGCCGGCAAGGTCGTCTCGGTGACCGTGCAGAACACCTCGACCGGGCACACCGACGAGACGGCGACCACGAGCAGTGCCGTCGTGCGGCAGGCCCCGGTGTTCGTCGACGCCGCCGGTGCGCCCGTCGTCGGCGGGACCGATGCCGACGAGGACGTCCTGCCCCTCGGGACGACCGCCGGCGAGGCCTTCTCGTACACCTTCCGGACCGTCGGGTTCCCCGCTCCGGAGCTGACGCTCGCGTGGTTCTACGACGGGCTCGAAGCGGACCCCGAGTTCCCGGAAGACACCCCCGAGGGTCAGCTTCCCGAGGGCATCACCTTCGACGCGGAGACCGGCGTCCTGTCCGGGACGGCCGAGTGGGCGTCTTCCTACGACTTCGCCGTCACCGCGTCGAACGGCACCGACTCCGTCACGCAGTACGTCGAGCTGACGGTCGACGCCGCAGCACCGGTCGGTGTCGAGGTGTTCGCCTCCGACCGCGCCGACTACATCGAGTTCATCGAGGACGGTTTGGCGTTCGGCTTCGAGGACGACGCGGCCCGCGAGGGCAGCGTCCGGAGCTGGATCATCGACGCGGACGGTGACATCGACACGCTCGACCTCAACTGGAGCACCGGCCCGGAGGGTGGTGACGTCATGCCCGTCGTCACTCCCGGTGGACAGCCCACCGTGGCCCAGGGCGGGACCCTCCTGGTGAACGGCGGGATCGTCGACCGCTTCGGGAACCAGGTGATCGACGAGGAGGGTGACCTCTCCCCGGTCACCGTGACGTCCGACGTCGCGTCGGACGTCGTCACGGTCGACGAGGATTTCGGGGGCTTCACGAATTTCGTGGACGTGACCTTCCCGCACGCGTCGACGCACACCCTGACGGTGGCGTCGGAGCAGTTCGCCACCTCGTTCCCGGTCGAGGTCGTCCCGACCGCCACCGCCCCGGTCGCGACGCCCCCGATCGTCACCCCGCCGACGGCCGCGGCCCCGATCGGCACCGTCCCGGTCCGGTCCGCCTCGCACGGCCGTCTTGCCTACACCGGCTCCGACAGCACCGACGCCCTGCCCTGGGCGCTCGGCATGCTCGCCGCCGGTGCGGCCATGGTGGGCCTGCGCATCGTCCGTCGTCGCGCCCAGCGCTGACCCGGACGGGAGGCTCCTCCCGCGGCCCCGTCGATCCCGTCACGGATCGACGGGGCCGTTCCCGTCCGGCAGCGCGATCGGTCGGCTGCCCGCCGGCGGGTCAGACGGGTCGGACCTCGTCGGCGCGACCGAGCAGGTCGACGTGGTACGCGGTCTGCCGCAGAGCGCTGCCGAGCAGGTACCCCGACAGCGCTCCGATCCCGCCCGTGAACGGCACGCGGGACGCCACCTCGAACAGTGTGGGGCGGTCGAGTCGGTCGAGGGCGTCCGCCACGTGCCGGGTGCGTTCGTCCCGGTGCCGCACCAGCTCCCGGCTCCGCGACACGACGTCACGGAAGCGGTACTCGTGCCCCGGGCAGACCTCGAACGCGGCGAACCCGGCCAGTGCGGCCAGGGAGTCGAGCGAGTCGCGCAGCGGGTTCGACTCCGTCCGGCCGCCGAGTCCGATGCCGGAGTTGATGCGCGGCAGCACGTGGTCGCCCGTGAAGAGCAGCCCGTCCGGCTCGTCCACGAAGCAGACGTGTCCCCCGGTGTGCCCCGGCGTCCACAGTGTGCGGATCGACCGGCCCGGGATCGGCAGCACGTCGCCGTCCGCGAGCAGCAGGTCGGCGACCGGAGCCCCCGTGGTGCCGGAGCCGATGCGCCGACCGGTCCCCCACGCAGCCAGCAACCCGCCGAGCAGGTGCTCGGGCACGCCCCACGTCCGGACGTCCCGCTCGTCCTGCTCGGCGTCGTCACGCTCGTGCTCGAGCGCCCGGACCTCCGCCGCGTGCATCGCGACCGGGGCGCCGGAGACCCGTCGCACGTGGGCGGCAGCACCGAGGTGGTCGGCGTGCAGGTGCGTGACCGCGATCAGGGTGACGTCCTCGACGGCCCGACCGATGGCCCGGAACCCCTCGGACAGCACGTCGAGCGCCCCGTCCTCGCTCCACCCGGGGTCGATCACCGCGAGCGATCCGTCGGCACCCTCGACGACGTACGCGAGCGTCGCGTCGGGGACACCGCTGCGGAAGGGGACGGCGACGGTCCAGATGCCGGGCCGGACCTCCTCGACGGGCGGCAGGACACCGGCGGCGAGCGCCTCGGCCTGCACGCTGCTGACGGGCGGCGGGATCGACACGCGACCACCATAACGACCGACGGCGTCCTGGCGGGCCCGGGTCGCGCCTCCAGGCCGGACCCGTCGTCTGCGCGTAGACAGGCCGCATGGAGACCATCGCGCCCATGCTCGCCAAGGCCGTCGCCACCGTGCCCGACCCCGACAGCGTCGCCGGCGGCCTGCGGTACGAGCCGAAGTGGGACGGCTTCCGCGGCATCGTGACGATCGAGGGCGACGAGGTCGAGATCGGCAGCCGCGGGTCGAAGCCGCTGACCCGGTACTTCCCGGAGCTGGTCGAGGCGTTCCGCGACCAGTTCGGCGGTCGCGACCACCCGGTCGTGCTCGACGGTGAGGTGATCGTCCGCTCTGGCGAGCCCGGGCACGAACGGCTGGACTGGGAGGCGTTGTCGCAGCGGATCCACCCGGCGGCGTCCCGGATCGCGAAGCTGTCGGTGGAGACGCCCGCGCAGTTCGTCGCGTTCGACGTGCTGCACCTGGACGGCGAGGACCTGACCGGTCGACCGTTCGACGACCGACGGGCGGCGCTCGAGGCACTCGGGGACGGTCTGACGTCTCCGCTGTTCGTGACCCGGACGACGCTCGACGTGGAGACCGCCCGCCGGTGGTTGACGACCTTCGAGGGGGCGGGACTGGACGGGGTGGTGGCGAAGCCGCGGCGTCGTCCCTACGAGCCGGCCAAGCGGACGATGCTCAAGGTGAAGCACCACCGCGAGGCCGACGTGGTGGCGGTCGGGTACCGGGTCCACAAGAGCGGGACCGGCGTCGGGTCGCTGTTGCTCGGCCTGTACGACGAGGACGGCGAGCTGCGGATGGTCGGCGGCGTGTCCGCGTTCTCCGACAAGCGCCGTCGCGAGTTGGTCGACGAGTTGGAGCCGCTCGTCGAGCGGGACGCGGACGGGAGGCCCGTCACCGGCGACGGGGAACGGTCGCGGTTCTCGTCCGGTCGCGACACGTCCTTCGTCCGGTTGGCACCGGAGCGCGTGCTGGCGGTCCGGTACGACCAGATGGAGGGCGACCGGTTCCGGCACACGGTGCAGTTCTCTCGGTGGCGGCCGGACCGCGAGGCGCGCTCGTGCGGGTTCGACCAGCTGGAGGTCCCGGCGGCGTACGACCTCAGCGACGTCCTGTCCTGACGGGGCGCAGCAACGGGCGAGCAGTTGTCCGATTGGCGCTCCGGTCTCATCGGTAGTTAGCCGAACTAGTGAAACTGTGGAAGCATTCCAGACACCAGGGGAACGGTGGTCCGCCACCGTCTCGACATCACGGATCGGAGTGGACATGAGCAACGAGATCCTCGTACGCCGAGCACAGCGCAGCCCTCTCAGCGAGGTCCGCGAGGCGCGTCACCAGCGTGCCCTCCAGACCAGCGCGGTCGTCAGCGGCATCGCCGGCGTCACCGCCGCAGCGCTCGCCTTCGTCACGGTCGGACTCGGCGCATGATCGTCCTCGACGGCGTCACGCAGGGCAACCGCCGCACCTGGTCGCGCCTCACCCGACTGCACACCGCCACGGTCGGCCTGCCGCTGCAGACCTCCCGCGTCGAGGACGACGGGGTCCGTCGCGAGGACGCTTCCTCGCTCGTCTAGGCCTTCCTGGCTCGGGACGGCTGCACGCGGGGCGGCTCGCCGGGCATCTTCGGGAAGTCCGGCGGGAACGGCAGTTCGCCGAGGCCGTCCTCCAGGTCCCGCCGCCACCACTCGAGCAGGGGGTCGATGCTCCGCGGCGCAGCGGACATCGTCTCCCACGGGTCGCCGACCGTGGCGAGCCGCTCGGGCACGGTCCGGATCGTGAACGCGGTCGGGTCGGCTGCGTCCAGCTCGTCCCAGGCGAGCGGGGTCGACACCGCGGCGTGCGGCAGTGCGCGCGGACTGTACGCGCCGGCCATCGTCCGGTCGCGGTTCGCCTGGTTGAAGTCGACGAATACGCGCTGGCCGCGCTCCTCCTTCCACCACGCCGTCGTCACCTGCTCGGGCATCCGTCGCTCGAGTTCGCGTGCCGCCGCGATCACCGCGTGCCGGACGTCGAGGAACTCGTACGCGGGCTCGATCGGTGCGAACACGTGCAGGCCACGGTTGCCGCTCGTCTTCACCCACGCCTCCAGACCGACCTCGGCCAGGACCTTCCGCAACTCGTGCGCGGCGGGGACGGCGTCGTGGAAGTCGGTACCGGGCTGCGGGTCCAGGTCGATGCGGAGCTGGTCCGGGTGGTCGCTGTCCTCGGCACGGGACGCCCAAGGGTGGAAGACGACGGTGTTCATCTGCGCGGCCCACACCGCGACGGCCGGCTCGTCGACGACGAGTTGCGGGTGACTCCGGGCGCTCGGGTAGGTCACCGTCACGGCGCGGACGTAGTCGGGGGCGCCCTTCGGCGGGTTCTTCGAGAAGAACTGCTCGCCGTCGACGCCGTCCGGGAACCGCTGCAGCGAGATCGGCCGGTCGCCGTTCGCCCGGACGAAGGGCTCGCCCACGTCGACGAGGTACTGCGCCAGGTCGAGCTTGGTGATGCCGAGGTCCGGCCAGAGCACGCGGGACGGACTGGAGATCCGGACCTCCCGGTCGCCAGCGGGTCCGGGTACGGTCAGCGTCGTCGCCGGTGTCGCCATGCTGCGGAACCTACTCCCTCGGCGCGGGTGCACGTGCTCGGGACCGTCCCGGGCCTCCCGTCCGACCCGGTGGACGACGCCGGCCGGCAGCCCGCCGTCGTCGCTCCTGTGCGCCCGGAGCAGCGTCCCGCGGCCTGGGCGCGACCACCCGCTCGCTAGGCTGGTCCGGTGAGCACGACGACCGAACCGCTGCGCATCGGGCTGGTCTCGCTGCACACCTCCCCCGGTGACGAACCGGGTTCCGGCGAGGTGGGCGGCATGAACGTCGTCGTGCGGCACCAGGCCGAGGCCCTCGCCGACCGCGGCCACCAGGTCGACATCATCACCCGCCGGTCGGCTCCGACGCAGCCCGACTCCGTGGCCCTCGTCCCCGGGGTCTGCCTGCGGTTCCTCTCCGCCGGCCCTGCCGAACCGGTCCCGAAGGGCGAGCACGACGGCTTCATCGAACCGTTCCGACAGGGACTCGCCGCCCTCGGACCGTTCGACGTGTTCCACTCGCACCACTGGTTCTCCGGCGCAGCCGCACTGCCCGTGGCCCGTGATCGCGGCGTGCCGCACGTGCAGTCCTTCCACTCGATCGCCGCCGACGCCGCGACGCCCCTGTCGGAGGGCGAGCGACCGGAGTCGGCCGGGCGGATGGCCGGCGAGCAGCAGCTCGCCCGCGGCTCCGACGCGATCGTCGTCGTGAGCGAGGCCGAGGCCGAGACCGTCCGCGCCCGGCTCGGCGGCGACCCGTCGCGCGTCTGGATCGTCCCGCCGGGGGTGGACGGGTCGGTGTTCCGACCTGCCGGCCTCGGTGCCCGCCGTGCGGCCGCCCCCTACGTCGTCGCCGCCGCACGCGTGCAACCGCTCAAGGGCCTGGACCTCGCGATCGAGGCCGTCGCCGGCATCGACCGGGAGGCCCGTCCCACCCTCGTCATCGCCGGGGACGCCTCGAGCGAGGCGGGCGACCACGTGGCCGAACTGCGTCGGCTCGCCGAGTCGCGGGGCATCGCCGACCGTGTCACCTTCATCGGGCCGCAGTCGCGCGCCGACCTGGCGTTCCTGTTCCGCGGGGCGGCAGCCGTGCTGGTGCCGTCGCACTCCGAGACCTACGGCCTGGTGGCGCTCGAGGGCTCCGCGTCCGGTGTGCCCGTCGTGGCAGCCGCTGCCGGCGGCCTCCGCGAAGCCGTCGTCGACGGGGAGACCGGTGTCGTCCTCGAGTCCCGCGACCCCGCTGTCTGGGCCTCGGAGATCCAGCGCATCCTGACCGAGCCGGAGTACGCCGCCGCGCTGGCCTCCGCCGGTCGCGAGCACGCGGAGCGCCTGAGCTGGGAACGGTCGGCCGCCGGGCTCGAGCGCGTGTACCTGCGGGTCCTCGGACGCTGAGGGCGACGTGACGCTCGACACCGCACCGGTCGACCTGGCGGCGTTCTGGGCGGCGCTCGACGCCGTCCCGGCAGCGGCGGACGCCGAGCGCTTGTTCGACGTCGACGGGGTCGGCGGGGCGGGGGCCCTCCGGCGCGCGAACCTCGACCGCTACCTGCAGCGGTCCGGGCCGGGCGCCGACACGATCCTGGTCGCGGAGGCTCCGGGGTGGCGTGGCATGACGAACACCGGTGTGCCCTTCACGAGCATGCGGGAGCTGCAGGACCCGCACGGGCTCTTCGCCGACGTCCCCCTCACCGTCCCCGACGCCCCGACCGCGCCGTGGGAGGCGTCCTCCCGGGTGGTGCACGCCGCCCTCCGCGGATGGCACGGCCCGCTCCCGGTGCTGTGGGCGGTGTTCCCGCACCACCCCTTCGTCGCCCCGGACCGGCTGACGAACCGGACGCCGCGGTCGGCCGAGGTGCGGGACGGCGCTCCCGTCGCACTCGCCCTGGCCGAGGCCGTCGGAGCGCGTCGGTTCGTCGCGGTGGGGCGGAAGGCACAGGGTGCCCTGGCGGCAGCGGGCATCGACGCGATCGCGGTGCGGCACCCCGCTCAGGGAGGCGCGGCGCAGTTCACCGCGCAGCTGGCCGAACTGCGCTGACGCATGGTGTGCGGCCGGGCGGTGTGCGGCCGGGCGGTGTTCGACCGGTCGGTGTTCGACCGGTCGGTGTTCGACCGGTCGGTGCGCGGTCAGGCGTCGCAGGCGGGCGGTGCCCCATGGTGCGTCGGCGTCAGGCCGAGCGGACCTCGACGCCCTTCGCGGTGAGCGCCTCGGACACGTGCGCCGGCAACGGCGCTGCCGCGTACACGACCCGGAGGGCCGGCAGGTCGACGAGGTCGTCCCAGTTCTGCGGGTCGTAGCGGTCGTCGGACCCGTCCCACCCGGGGTGCAGGTCCTGCAGGATCTCGAGGTCCGAGTCGACGGTGAGCTCCGTCACCAGGTCGAGCTGCGACGGCAGGAGGTCGAGCTCGTCGTAGTACTCCCGCGCACGGTCGTCCTGCCCGTCGACGTCCTCGTCCGCGACGACGTCCTCGTCGTCGTCCCCGTCGTAGGGCTCGATGACGTCGAGGTCGTAGCAGAGCACGTCGAGCACGAGCAGCTTCGCGTTGAAGTCCGCGAACTCGATGGGTTCTTCGGTGGTCGTCGACTCCTCGTCCATGCAGGGCAGCGTATCGACGGACCGCTGCACGTGCCCGGGCCGGCGGATTTCCCTGTGGGACTGGACAGGGAGCGGTCAGCAGGACCAGGGTGAGGCATGGCGACCACCACGAAGACCGAGCACGACCCGGGGCAGCAGACCGAGCTCCGTCGCGTCATCGGTCCGAAACTCCTGCTGCTGTTCATCGTCGGCGACATCCTCGGAACGGGGGTGTACGCGCTCACCGGGCAGGTGGCGGCGGAGGTCGGCGGTGCTGCGTGGCTGCCGTTCCTCATCGCCTTCTCGGTGGCGCTGCTCACGGTGTTCTCGTACCTGGAGCTCGTGACGAAGTACCCGCAGACGGCCGGTGCCGCCCTCTACGTGCACAAGGCGTTCGGCATCCACTTCGTCACGTTCATCGTCACCTTCATCGTGATGTGCTCGGGGATCACGTCGGCGTCGACGGCGTCGCGGGCGTTCGCGGCGAACCTCGGCGTCGGCTTCGGGCTCGAGCTGCCGAACACCGTGGTGATGCTCATCGCGATGGGGTTCATGCTCGCGGTGATGGCGGTGAACTTCCGCGGGGTCAGTGAGAGCGTGAAGACCAACGTCGTGCTCACCCTCGTCGAGCTCTCGGGTCTCGTGCTCGTCATCCTGGTGGGCTTCGCCGCCATCGCCGGGGGCAACGCGGACTTCTCGCGGGTGGTGATGTTCGAGACCCCGGAGGACAAGAGCCTGCTGCTCAGCGTCTCGACGGCGACGTCGCTGGCGTTCTTCGCGATGGTCGGGTTCGAGGACTCGGTGAACATGGCGGAGGAGACGAAGGACCCGTCGCGGATCTTCCCCCGCGTGATGCTGACCGGCCTCGGCATCACCGCCGTCATCTACGTCCTCGTGTCGATCTGTGCCGTCGCCGTGGTCCCGATCGGCCAGCTCGCGGGCAACGAGACCCCGCTGGTGACCGTCGTGCAGACCGCGGCGCCGGACTTCCCGATCGGTGCGGTCCTGCCGTTCATCTCGATGTTCGCGGTCGCGAACACCGCGCTCATCAACATGATGATGGCGTCCCGGTTGCTGTACGGCATGAGCAAGCAGGGCGTGCTGCCGGGCTTCCTCGGACGGGTCTCCCCCACGCGTCGGACCCCGTCGACCGCGATCGTCTTCACGACCCTCATCTCCCTGGTGCTCATCGGCTGGGTGTCGCTCGACCCGGAGTCGCCGATCGTGGTGATCCTGGGCGGGACGACCTCGCTGCTGCTGCTGGCCGTGTTCGCGGTCGTCAACACCTCGGTGCTCGTGCTGCGACGGGACAAGGTCGGGCACAAGCACTTTAGGGCGGGCGTCGTCCTCCCCGTCATCGGGGTGGTGGCGTGCCTGTGGCTGGTGCTGCCGTTCTCGTCGGGCCGCGCCGGTGAGCAGTACCAGATCGCCGGGGCGCTGCTCGCGCTCGGCGTCGTGCTGTGGCTCGTGACCTGGTTCACGCACGGCCGCAAGGTCGCGGACAAGGCGCCGACCGGCCTCGTCACGGAGCCGACCGCCGTACAGCGCGACCGCAGCGACGACCACCGCTGACCCGGACCCGTGCGCCGGGCTCAGCCCGGCGCACCGACGGCACCGACGACCCCGGTGGCCCGCCCGACTCAGGCCCACCCGGCTCAGGCCCGGCGGGCCGGCAGCCCGAGCGGGCCCGGGGTCCGCTCGATCGCCCGGACGGCCAGCGCCCGAACCCAGTCGAGCCGCTTGCCCGGCCACCCGTGCACGAGCACGGTCCAGCGCTCGGGCAGCGCCGACGCCCCGGCGAGCGCTCCGGCCAGTCCGCCGGTGATCGCGGCGACGGTGTCGGTGTCCCCACCCCCGCGGACGGCCCGCTCGAGGGTGTCGACGACGCCGTCCCCGTGCGTGATCGCCGCGACGGCGCCCTGCAGCGACGCGACGACCCAGCCGTTCCGTCCGGTGTGGTCCGCCGGCGTCGAGGCCTCGGCCTCCGCGATCCGGTCGAGCCACAGGGTGCGGCGTTCCCGCGGCAGCAGCGGCACCCCTCGGCGGACGTCGAGCCGCCCGCGGCGGATGGCGTGCCGGATCGCCACCGTCCAGAGCACGCAGGCGTCGCCAGCGTCGTCCTCGTGGTGCGTGAGGTCGCTCACCCGCCGGGCGGCGACGGCGAGGGAGCGCTTCGTGCCGTCGCCGAGGAACCCGAGCACGAGTGGTGTCGTCCGCATGAGCGAGCCGTTCCCCGCCGACTGTCCGCGCTGGTCGTGCACGGCCCGAGCGGCGGCCTTCGCGGCGTCCTCGGTGTTCGCGGTCATCCGGCCGAGGACGGCACGGGTCTGCGCGCCGACGTCGGGAGCGTCCTGCGCCCAATCCGACCACGCGGCCAGGAGCCGTCCGTGGGTCCGGGTCTCGTTCCACCGAGCGCCGTTCGCGACCGCTTCGAGGACCGGGATCGCCATGCTGGTGTCGTCGGTCCACTCCCCCGGCCCCCAACCGAACGGCCCGCCGCCGCGCATCTCGACCGGGTGGTCGGCCGCCAGTGGCGGACCGAACTCGTACGGGGCTCCGAGCGCGTCCCCGCACGCACTCGCCAACACGGCGCCGAGCGCCCGGTCCTGCATCGCTGTGTCCATCGTTCCCTCCGCGCCCCACGGTAGTGCCGCGAACCGGGGGCATGTCGGCACGCCCGCCGTCCAGCAGGAGCGCTTAGCCTCGTGGTACCGGAGGGTGCCCGACCCGTCCGATCCCGTTCCGACCCGCCCACCCTGACGGAGGACCCG